>JAKLKF010000017.1 GCA_023150805.1 Myxococcota bacterium
GTCGCCCTGCCCGCCGTGCCGGCCCCTCCGGCGGCGCCGGGGCCCGCCGCGGAGCGGGCCGGGGCCCCGCCGGTCCACGTCGCGCCCGTCGACTACTACGCCGCGCTGGAGCAGGGCCGAAGCCACCTGCGCGCGGGTGACCACGACGCCGCCGAGGCGGCCTTCCAGGCCGCCCTCTCCGCCCGGCCCGACGACCGCGTCGCCCGCCAGAACCTGGCCCGGGCCCGCCAGCTCCGCCAGCAGGCCCAGGACCCCTCCTCCGCCCGGGCCGTCGTCGGCCCCAGGAAGGCACCATGAGCTTCGGTCTCCAGGAACAGATGAACGGCCTCTTGCGGGAGCAGGTGCGCGAGGCGGGCTACGACGTCGGGCTGGTCTGCACCGACGAGGGCCTGCTGGTGGCTGCCTCCGACGAGGAGGTCGGAGCAGAGGAGCTGGCCGGCGTGGTCAGCCTCTTCGACGACATCGTGCACCGCGCGCGCCGGGACCTGGCCATGGGCCGCATCGACGAGGTCACCATGCTGGACCCCGACCGCGGCCGGCTGGTGGTCCGGCCCCTGGCGCTGGAGGGCAGCCAGCGCTTCTTCCTGGTGGTCCGCCTGCCGGCGCGCGCCACCTGGCGCCGCACCACCAACCTGCTGGGCCGCCGCCTGGCGGGCCTGCTCACGCCGCTGACCCGCGAGGCCTGAGATGTCCACCGCCACACCTCCGCGGCCGTTGCCGCTGGACCTGGACCTGGGCCTGGACGAGCTGGACCTGGACGAGCTGGTGGCCGCCGGCCTGGTCGAGGAGGAGGCGACGCTGGACGGCCTGCCGCCGGGGCTGGACGCCGACCCCGAGCTGACGCGCCTGTCCCGCCGCATCTCGGGCCAGTACGTCGAGGTGATCGCGACCTGGGCCCACTCGGCCTTCCGCGGCCACGCGCGCGGCCCCCACCTCGCGCCCGTCCTGGCCGCCCTGCCCGCCCTGCACCGCCTCGCCGAGGCGACCCAGGATCGGCGCATGGCCGAGGTCATTGCCGAGCTGGAGGACCTGGCGGGGGGCCCCCACGGCCCGGCGCACCCGCACCAGCGCCTGGTGCCGCGCCTGCGCGACTGGCTGCGCCGCTTCGCGGACCTGCTCGAGGGCCCGGACGCCCAGCGCCTGCGCGACCTGGTGGAGTTCGACCGGAAGGCCTTTCCCCTGCTCGAGCAGCTCGCGCGGGTGCGGGGCGTCGGTCCCCGGCGCCTGGAGCGGCTCTACCTGTCGGGCCTGTTCACCGTCGAGTCCCTCTACGGCGCCGACCCCGCCGAGGTCGCCCTGGTCACGGGCTTCCCCCGCGAGCTGGCCGCCGAGGTGGTCGACGCCGCGGCGCGCTTCGAGCGGCAGTGGCGCGAGCAGGTCGCCGCCGACCTGGTCCACCGGGCCGCCGAGGTCCGCGCGGTGCTGCGGTGGATCGAGACCTCCGGCCGACAGGACCCGCAGGTGCTGGCCGCCGTGACCGCCACCATCGACGAGCTGGAGTCCGCCCTGCACGCCGCCGTGCACCACAGCCAGGAGGGAACATGAACGGAACCACCCTCATCGACCGCGTCGCCCAGCGCGCGGGCGTGTCCCGCGCCGAGGTGCGGCGCGTGCTGGGCGCCCTGGAGGAGGTCGCGGCCGAGGCCGTGGCCCAGGGCGATCGGGTCAGCCTGCCCGGGCTGGGCACCCTGGTGGTGCGCGAGCTGGCGCCCCGCACGATCCGCAACGTCTCCGACATGCGCAAGATGATGGTCGGCCGCCGCCACACCGTGCGCTTCCGCCCGGCCAGCACGCTGAAGGAAGCCGTGGCCGGCCGCACCTCGCAGGCCTGGCGCCAGCCCGAGCACCAGGCCGCCTGGCGCCTGGCCGAGACCCTGGTCGCCGACCTCGTGCTGTACCACGGCACCCACGTCCCCCGGCTGCCCGCGCGCGCCGCCGACGAGACCGTCCACCAGCTCTGCGAGGGCGCCTTCGGCCCGCTCTGGTCGCGGGTGCTCGAGAGCTACCAGGCCCGCGTCGTCCCCGACGTGCGCGCCGAGCACGACTACCTGGCCGACGCCGCCCGCCACCGCTGGGCCGCCTGAACCCGACCTCCCCCGGAGAAGACCATGGACTCGCTGTTGCTCTACCAGTCCACCGACCACAAGAACGTGCTGCTGCCCGAGTTCGACTCCGGCGAAGCGGTGCCTGCCAACCAGCACGTGATCGTGCACGGAAAGGAGGCGATGATTCTCGATCCCGGCGGCCACAAGGTCTACAACCGGGTGCTGCAGGCCACGCTGCGGGAGAGCAAGGGGGCCAAGCTGGTCCACGTCTTCCTCTCGCACCAGGACCCCGACATCGTCGCCGCCGTCAACGGCTGGCTGATGACCACCGACGCGCACGCCTGGTGCCCCTCGCTGTGGACCCGCTTCGTGCCGCACTTCGGCCTGGATCGCCTGGTGGCCGACCGCCTGCACGGCGTGCCGGACCAGGGCATGCGCCTGCCCCTGGGCGGCGTCGACATGATGGTCCTGCCCGGCCACTTCCTGCACAGCCCCGGCAACCTGCACCTGTACGACCCGATCAGCAAGATCCTCTACACCGGGGACCTGGCCGCGTCGGTCGGCGTGCCCTACCGCGAGGTGCCCGAGATCCACGCCCACCTGCAGGCCATGGAGGGCTTCCACCGCCGCTACATGAGCAGCAGCGCGGCGGTCCGCGCCTGGGTGCGCATGGTGCGGCCGCTGGACATGGAGGTCATCGCGCCGCAGCACGGAGCCGTCATCCGCGGCCGGCAGAACATCGACATCTTCCTGGACTGGCTGGAGCAGCTCCCCTGCGGCATCGACGCGATGCCCGACTGCTTCGTGCTCCCGAGCTGAGATCCCCCAACCTGTACAGATGAACGGAGAATCAGATGAGCAACGCTGAAAACCGCGCCCGCCGCATCCAGGACACCCTCGAGAACCTCGTCAACGGCACCCCCGACATCACCGGCTGCGCCCTGGTGTCCGACGACGGTCTCATCATCGGGTCGGTGCTCAAGGCCGAGACCGACGAGGAGAGCGTCGGCGGCATGGCCTCCGTGCTGCTCAGCCTGGGCTCCCGCGTGGGCACGGAGCTGGGCCTGGGCGACCTGGAGCAGGTGCTGATCCGGGGCGAGAAGGCCAACGCGCTGATGGTCGGCGCGGGTGACGGCGCCCTGCTGCTGGTGCTGATGGCCCACAAGGCCAAGCTCGGCCTGGTCTTCCTGGACGTGCGCCGCACGGCCAGCGAGCTGGCCACGATCATCTGACGCGCGGCGGCGCGTCAGCGGGGGTGGTCGGGCTCGGGGTCCAGCAGGCCCAGGACCAGCGCCCACGCCACCGCCTCGGTCCGGGAGCGGGCGTGCAGCTTCTCGCGCGCCTTCTGCAGGTGGCTGTGCACCGTCTCCAGGGAGATCCCGCAGATCGTGGCGATCGCCGGATCGGTGTGGCCCTCGGCGGCCAGCAGGAGGAGCTGGCGTTGGCGCGGCGTCAGCGGCTCGACCGCCTCCGGCGCCAGGGGCAGCAGCTCGATGGTGCAGACGATCTGCTCCCCGGCGCGGCTGCACTGCATGCGCGCCGGTCGGCCCCCCAGCCAGCCCCGCTCGCCGTGGTCGGGATCCCCACCCTCGAACAGCCGGCGCGCACACACGGGATTGCAGCCCGGGAGGCCGTCCACGCCGGCCATGCCCACCACCTCGTGACAGGGGCGGCCGTGACCCAGGCCCAGCAGGGCGTCGGCCCGCGCGCTCTGCGCCACGACGCGCCCGTCGGGGTCGATGATCAGGCTGATCAACACGGGACCTCCCGGGGCGGCGATCGTGTGGGGAATGTAATCGCAGAATCATGAGCTGGAGCCGGCGCACCGCAGACTCCCGGCGATCGAGCGTACAAGGCCGATCATGGACAGATCTGGACGACCACCTCTCCCTCCGGCAGGGGCCAGGCGGCGTCCTGGGCCGCGACCACCGACGGGATCTCGGGCCCCAGTCCCCGCGCCGGCGCGCCCAGCGCGAGCGTGCACGAGCCGCACTCCGCCGCCTCGACCCGCAGCGCGAGCACCGGGTGCGGCTGCCCGTCGGAGGGCAGGGCGACCCGGTCCATGAAGCCCAGCACGACCAGGCTGGTGGCGGCCCCGTCGGCCACGGTGGTCAGGTCGTAGCCCAGGTCGCGGAGGCCGGGGGGCGCGCTCGTCACCGCCGCGGCGGAGGTGCCGGCGGTGGTCGCCGTCACGACCTGGCAGCCCTCCGCCGAGACCGCCAGCGACCAGGCCTCCACCGCCAGCGCCGAGGACGCGACGGTGACGGTCGCGTCGAAGGGCACCCCCGCCTCGGCCGTGGCCGGTGCCGACAGCGCGACGTCCAGCCCCTGGCAGGCGGTCGGGAGCGCGAGCGCGGCGTCCCCGCAGTCGTCGGCGTCGGCCGCGCCCGGGTCGAAGAGCCCCTCGCCCAGGGCGACCAGCGCCGCGAAGGCGTCGTCGAGCTGGACGCGGCCGTCGGGGACCAGGTCGACGGCCGCGGCGCAGGCCGGCGCCACCCCCGCCGCCGCCGCGTGGCGCAGGACCACCACCGGGTCGGCCACGTCGACCACGCCGTCGCCGTTGGCGTCCCCGGGCTGCGAGACGCGGTCCGCCGCGCGCGGGCAGACCTCGGATGCCGCAGGCGTGGGCGTGCCCCCACCGGCGGGGTCCTTGCCGCAGGCCAGGACCAGGGGCAGCAGGCCCAGGAGGCGCAGCGTGGCCGCCCGGGCAGGGTCGGTCGAGCGACGTGGCATACTGGGCACGGCCGGCCTCCCGCGGGTCCCCGGCAGGCTGGCACGAGGTCCCCCCATGGACAAGCCACGGCAATCCCGGGCGCCCCTCTCCTGGGCGCTGCTCTGCCTGGTGGGCTGTCGCCCGGCCCTGCCCCCGCCCGAGGGCAGGGAGGCGACGACGCTCGCCCCGACCGCGCCCTCGCCGGCCGGCGGCTGGCGCACCACCCGCGAGGTGGGCCCGGGGACCGGCGCGCTGGTCGGCAGCGCGGTGCACCTGCCGCCCGCCGTCCGCCGCCCGCCACCGCCCGCCGACCAGGGGCCGGCCACCGTCGTCGGCGCGCTGCTGCCCACGCTGGCGGGCGCCACCTTCGACCGGACCCGGGGCAAGGGCCTGGCCGCGGCCTGGGCCGCCCTGGACGAGGACCGGAGGGCCCTGGGGCTGGCGGGCCTGCCGCTGAGCCAGTGGAACAGCAGCACGGCCGGCTGCGAGCTGCCCGGCGTGCGCTCCGCGCTGGAGCACGACGGCGCGACCTGGGAGATCGAGCTGGACGTGGCCCCCGTGATGTGGCTGACCGAGCGACCGTGGCGCGACCTGGTCGAGCTCTCCCCCGCCTGCGTCGAAGCCCTGCATGCCCACGCCGGCGACGTCGCCGCCGCGGTCGGGGCGGGCTGCGAGCAGGCCGAGGAGCAGGCCTTCTTCGAGAGCGGCAGCGACTGCCGCGCCTGCCTGGAGGTCGACGGCGACCACGCCCGCTGCGTGGACGAGGGCAGCTGCCGCCAGGCGGCGACCCGGCGCGTGGAGTTCGACGGGGCGTGGCGCTCGGTGGTGCGGGCCCAGGCGCTGCTGTGCGCGCCGGACTTCCTGGGCGACGTGGTCCTGCTCTCCCGCGACCTGCCCGAGGACGACAGCGAGCCGCAGCCCTACGACCACGGCGCCTTCGACTTCTGGTGCATCGAGGTCTGGAACAACGCCACCGAGGAGACGACGCTGGCCTGCACCGACGAGAGCGAGGCCGGCACGACCTGGGGCGATGCCCTGGTCAGCCAGGTCGCGTCGGCCCACCCCCAGGGCGGAGACGAGTCCCGGCACACCGGCCGGCTGTCGGTGCTCGACGCGGTCGAGGTCGAGGGCACCCGCTTCCCCTACACGGTGATCTTCGACTCGGGGGTGACCGCGCTCTCGGCGCCGCAGGGCAGCGTGCCCGACGCCTGGGGCGTGCACCCGCTGGAGCTGCGCCCGGACGGCAGCGACCCGCAGGACCCCACCCACACCATGGCGCGGGAGTACGTGGCCGCGCTGGCGCTCAAGATCGCCTCGACCATCAGCGGCATCCTCGTCCAGCCCTTCAACCACAACCGCTGCGCCGAGGACGGCTGGACCGGCCCCCACGCCGACGGCAGCTTCGCCTGCGACCAGCCCGGCCCCTGGTCCACCGACGGCTGGCTCGATGACGCCATGGTGGCCTGGTACGACGACGAGGGGCACATCTACCCGATGCCGCTGTTGACCCTGGTCTCGACCGGCCGCCCCGACCCCGGCCTGCCCGGTGGGCTGTGCCCCCGCGTGCTCAGCTCGACGACCCTGGCCGACCCGGAGTGGGAGGCCTGCGCCTGGCCCGAGACCTTCACCCCCGACCGGGTCCGGCTGTGGGACGAGCAGCCGGCCACCGGGGGCGCGCCCTACGCCAGCTTCGACGGCCAGACCTGGCGCTTCGGCCGCGACGCGGGGAGCGGAGACCCGGTCGTGCTGGGCCTGCTGACCTCGCAGCAGCGCGCCTTCTGCCCCGACTGAGCGCCCGGGTCGTCAGCCGGCCGGGTGGGGCCGGTACAGCGGGTCGCCCACGAAGACCATCATCCAGAGGCCGACCCGGGTGCTCTCGTAGGCGGCCTCCCCGAAGCTGGCGCCCTGGGTGAGGTAGCGGAAGAGCTGGTCGTACTCGGGCATGCCCGCCACGTAGGGCTCGTTGACCGCGCCGAAGGTGGCGGTGATGCCGCGGGCCAGGGCGCTCCCGGACCAGGTCCCCTCGGCCCGGATGTCGCAGGCCGAGCAGGAGTCCAGGTGCCCGCCGATGGCGCCGGGCGCCCAGGTGAAGGCGTCGTTGTAGTGGTAGTAGCTGTACCAGCCCGCGTAGTAGAGGGCGTCGGGGCAGGTCAGCGGGGCGGGCTTCGTGCCGAACTCCGCCTCGTTGCCGTCCCAGACCACCGGGTAGGCGCCCAGGTCCTCGAACAGGGTGCGGGTGCCCCACATGTTCCACTCGCCGGACTCGTAGGACCCGAACTCGTCGGTGGCCGGCGGCGTGTCGCCGTAGCGGCCGTCGACGTAGACCGTGCCGTCCAGGGCCCCGGCCTGGGCCAGGGCCATCGCCTGGGCGGTGCGCTCGACCAGGGCCAGGGCCCCCTCGACGCCCGCGCCGTCGATGCGCGCGACCAGGTAGTAGGGCGCCTCCTCCTGGTCCCGCCACTGGCCGAAGGGCAGCCAGGGGTCGTACTCCCCGGCCAGGCTGTCGCCCTGCTGCCACAGCGGGTTGTAGATCGCCTCACCGTAGTCCTGGCCGGCCGCCCCGTAGACCATCAGGGCGTCCAGGCTGACCGTCGCCTTGCCGCCGCCGGCGATGTCGTCGATGCGGTCGCTGACCTTGTAGGGCACGCCGTAGACGGGCACGACGTAGTGGATCCGCGGCCCCACGGCGTCGACGCAGGCCTGCAGCGCGTCGAGGAAGGCCGGCAGGTCCGCCCCCGCGAGCGTCGTGTCCTGCTCGCTGGCGATGGCGCAGCGCTGCGCGTCGGGCAGGCCGTGCAGGGTGGCGTAGGCCAGGGCGACCTCCTCGCTGCCGTCGACCACCGGGTTGTAGACGACCAGCGCCCGGTCGGCGTCCTCCCAGCCCACGGTGGCGCTGGCCTTGCGCTGCTCGACGGGGCAGCCCTCCAGGGCCGCGTCCACCCGGACCTCGACCGCCTCGTCCACGTGAGGCGCCAGGTCGCCGGGCACCAGCCAGGCGCCGTCCACCACCTCGCCCTCGTCGACGGCCCAGGTCAGCACGGCGTCGGGGTGGGCCGCGATCGACAGCGGCACCTCGTCTCCGGGCCGCACCCGCTCCGGCAGGACCAGCTCCCCCTGGAAGGGTGCGCAGGTCGGCGCGGGCATGGTCCCGGAGTCGTCGAGCAGGGGGTCGGAGCCACAGGCCAGGAGGAGCAGGAGCGGGGTCACCATGGCGCGATCATCGCACCGGCGGAGCGCTCCGCCGACGAGCGCGGGAGCCGCGCGGCCGCGACGCACCCGGTCAGCGGGCGGTGGTGACCTCGAGGTCGTGCACCCCGTCTCCACCCTCCACGCGGATCCGGTAGCGCTTGCCGGGGAGCAGGTCGTCGAAGCGCAGCACCGCCTCGGGGCCGACCCCGCTGGCGTGGTGCGAGTCGTCGAAGTCGGTGCTGCCCGACAGGTAGGCCGACACCACCACGCCGGGCGGCGCGGGCACGAGGACCTCGACCGCGGTGCGCTCGGCGCGCGCCGCCGGCGGCGGCAGGGACACCAGGGAGGAGGCCGTGCCGGTGTCGCCCTCGTCGGCGTTGGTGACGTCGATGTAGACCTTGCCCGACACGTCCTCCAGCTCCCCGTCGTGCGAGCGGACCCGCGAGCCCTCGACGTGCAGCCCGACCTTCCACGTGCCCGTCTCGGTGGGGACGCCCGCGAGCACGCCGTCGGCGGACAGGGTGAGCCCGTCGGGGAGGGCCGAGTCGGCCGACCAGGTGAACGGGGCCGTCCCCCCGAAGGGCGTCAGCTCGATCTCGGTCGCCTCTCCCAAGGTCAGGGGGATGTCCACGCGGCCCAGCGCCACGCCCATGCGCGGCTCGAGCTGGGCGGCCAGCGAGCTCTTGATCGCCTGGTGGCTGGGCCAGGCGTGCAGGCTCCACCGCTCGTAGGGGTCGAACCAGCGGTCGTACAGCTCCTCGTCGCCGGTGGCGTACCGGATGTACTTCCACCGGTGCGTGATCAGCCCGGCGAAGGGTGGCACCATCTGGCTCTCGAAGCCCTCGATCAGCAGGGAGGTCCGCCAGGACGGGTCCTGGCCCGCCAGGATGGGCTCCAGGCTGCGCCCGCCCGTGGTCGCCTCGATCCCCGCCAGGTCCAGGATGGTCGCCGGCAGGTCGGTGGACACGCTCACCAGCTTGTGGCTGTCGCCGATGTCGCCGCCGGGGGCGCGGACGATGAGCGGCACGAGCACCGACTCCTCCCACGGCAGGCCCTTGTTGTAGAGCCGGTGCTCGCCCCAGGACATGCCGTTGTCGGAGGTGAAGATGACGACGGTGTCGTCGATCCGCCCGCTCTCCTCCAGGTGGTCGAGGATCGCCGAGACCGAGCGGTCGACGGCGAGCAGGCTCTCCAGCGCCCCCTGGTAGAGCGTGTCGTAGGCGGCGATCTCCTCTTCGGTGAGGCGGTCGATCTCGGCGAAGAACGTGGGCTTGTCCGAGACGTCCACCTCGTCGAAGGCGCCCTCGCGCGAGTAGTAGCCGGCGTAGCGGCCCGCGTCCTCCGCGGCGGGGGTGGCCGGGTAGTGCGGCGCGTAGTGGTTGAGCCACAGGAAGAAGGGCGCATCCCCCGTCTCGTCGAGGAAGGCCAGCGACTCGTCGGTCAGGTAGTCGGTCAGGTACTGGGACACCTCGAGCATGGGCTCGGAGGTGGCCGCGCTCTCGCCCGAGGTCCCGATGGCGACCGGGTACTCGTTCCAGTCCTCGTCGACGTCCGGGCGGACCCAGGTGGTCCAGCCGGGCGGAACGTACCGCCCCCCCGTCTCGTGCAGGTACTTGCCGATCATGCCGGTGCGGTAGCCGGCACCCTGCAGCGTCAGGGACAGGCTGGAGCTGTCGTCGAAGCGGCCGTTGCCGCCGTTGGGCCCGTAGTTGCCGAGCACGCCCGTGTCCTGGGCCAGGAAGCCGCCCGCGGCGATGCTGGCCCGCGTCGGGCAGCACATCGGCGTGTTGACGTAGGCGTTGTCGAAGTACAGCCCCTCGTCGACCAGCCGCGCGCGGGTGTGCAGCATCGGCCAGATCGCGTCCGCGCGCTGGTCGTCGGTCATGATCAGCACGACGCTGAGGCCCTCGGCGTCCCCCGAGGAGAAGCCCTGGGGCCGGCCCGAGGCGGGCTGCAGCGCCGAGGGTCCCGGCGCCCGACAGGCGGAGAGCAGCGCGATCATCGCGGCCAGGGCGCTCACGGTCATGGCTGTTCACCTCCCGGTCCTTCGGGCCCCCTTGGGTCGCCCGCACTTTGCACGCCGTTGACAACATACCGGAGCGAGACCGACCGCACAAGCGGAACCCGCTCATGAACTCCCCAGGTACCTCCTCACCACCGGCGGGCATCGCGCTACGATGGCGCCGTGCACGCGCTCGCCCCCCTCGCCCTGGCCACCCTCCCGCTGCTGTCCTGCGCCTCGCCCGCCCCGGCGGACGGCACGCCGGGCGCAGGGGACGGCGGCACGCCCTCGACGGACTCCGGCGCACCCGACGCCGGCGCGCCCGTCTTCCAGTTCTCCTACGCCCTGATCGCCGACCCGCACGTGACCAGCGAAGGCGAGCACCAGGAGCGGCTGCAGCAGGCCGTCGCCTGGGTCGCCGAGCAGGCCGACGACCGCGACATCGAGCTGGTCTTCGTCCTGGGCGACATCGCGTGGAACGAGGGCTTCGCCCCCGCCGTGGCCGCGCTCGACGCCCTGCCCGTGCCCTGGCTGCCCGTGCTGGGCGACAACCCGATCCAGTCGGGCGACGAGGAGGCCTGGCACGACGCCTTCGACCCCGTGCTCCAGGCCCGCGCCGCGGCCCTGCCCGGCTGGTCCCGCGCGCCGACGCCGGTCGACAACCCGGTGCAGGGCGGCCAGAGCCACCTGCAGAGCTACGCCTTCGACCACCGCGGGCTGCGCTTCGTGGCGCTGGACTGGAACAGCCGCGAGGTGGGCACGCTGTGGGGCGAGACCCCCGACCTGCACGACTTCTCGGGCGGCACCCTGCCCTTCTTGCGGGCCGAGCTCGACGCCGCCAGCGCGGGCGAGGGGCTGGCCGAGCGGGTGGTCCTGCTCAGCCACATGCCGATGATCGTGGGCCCCGGCAGCTTCGACCTGGACGAGGGCGCCACCCTGGAGGCCCTGCTGGGACCCGCCGGCGACCTGGTGGCCGGGAACCACGCCGGCCACCTGCACGGCAACGGCGAGGACGAGTGGGCGGCCTGCGGGATGACCGTGGACACCACCGACGCCACCTGGGACGACGTCGTCAGCCTGCGCGTGGTGCAGGTGTGGACCGACGCGGCGCAGGTCCACTCCAGCGACGAGGTGGTGGAGCTGGAGTAGGAGGTCGGATGGAAGGAACCCGCTCCGCCCCCGACGCGCTGCTGCGCTGGTGCGCCCTGGAGGGCTGCGGCTTCGAGGATCCCGGCGGGCTGCTGCCGGCCTTCGCCGCGGAGGCCGCCGCCCTGGGCGTGCCGCTGGTGCGCCTGAACGCGACCCTGCGCACGCTGCACCCCCTGTTCATCGCCGAGAACTGGCGGTGGAAGCGTGGCCAGCCCCAGGTCGAGCACAACCGCTTCGCCGTGGGCCAGGTGGCCCACCCCGAGTACCTGGCCAGCCCGGTCCGCCCGCTGCTGGACGGCGAGCGTGATCGGATCCACCACCGCGTCGTGGCCGGCGCCCCCCACCCCTGGCCCATCCTCGACGAGTACGCCGCCCTGGGCGTCACCGACTACCTGGCCGTCGCCCTGCGCCCCGTCCACGCGCTGCCGGCCATCATCACGGCGATGACCGACCAGCCCGGGGGCTTCCGCGACGCGCAGCTCGAGGTGCTGGAGACCGGCTTCCTGGGGCTGCAGGGGCCCTTCGAGCTGTACGTGCAGCGCAGCATCGCGCGCACCATCTGCGAGACGTGGATCGGGCCGCAGACCGGCCCGCGCGTGCTCGAAGGCCACGTCCGCCGCGGCAGCGTGGGCACCCTGCGCGCCGTCATCGCCTTCTGCGACCTGCGCGGCTTCACGCCCCTGACCGAGCGGCTGGGCGGCCAGGGCGTCACCGACCTGCTCAACGCCTTCTTCGGCGAGGTGGCCGAGGCGGTGCACGGCCGCGGCGGCGAGATCCTCAAGTTCATGGGCGACGCCGCCCTGTCGATCTTCCCGCTCGCGGCGGACGAGGCCCCCGCCGAGCGCTGCGCCGCCGCGCTGGAGGCCGCGCGCGAGGCCCTGCGCCGCATCCAGTCCCTGGCGCTCACCATCGACGGCAGCCCCCTGCCGCCGCTGTCCGCCGGCTTCGCCTTGCACGTGGGCGACGTGACCTACGGCAACATCGGGGCGCCGACCCGCCTGGACTTCACCGTCATCGGGCCCGCGGTGAACCAGGCCTCGCGGCTGGAGGGGCTGTGCGGGCGGCTGGGCCAGCCGGTCGTCACCTCGGCCGCCTTCGCCGCCGCCTGCCCCACACCGCTGGTGCCGCTGGGTCGCTTCGCGCTCAAGGGCATCGCCGGCGAGCAGGAGGTCTTCGGCCTGCCCCCGGCGGGCGCGCCGTGATCGCCGCCCTGCTGCTGGCCTGCGCCGAGGCCCCCTCCTCGCCGCCCACACAGGTCGACCTCTCGCCCCTGCCGCTGGCCTGGCCGCTGGACCCGCACCTCTCCGCCGCGCAGGTGCGCGTGGGCATCGACTGGGACCTCTCCCTGCTGGGTGCCTTGCCCCCCGCCGACGGCGCCCACCTCTCGCTGGTCGCGGAGGACGGCTGGCTGGTCGGAGAGCTGGACCTCGCGTCGGCCGGCTTCCCCCCCTCCGCGCACGCCGCCCTGACCGACGCGCTGGCCGAGCTGCGGGACGGCGAGGAGCTGGCCCGCACCGGCGCCGTCGACCCCGGGCGCCTGTTCATGCTGACCCTGCACGAGCCCTGGCGCTACTACGCCATCACCGGCGCCTGCGGCGGCGTCTTCGCGTGGCGCGCCCGCCGCCTGGTGGACGCACCGGATCGCTACGACGTGGTCACCTCGCTGCTGGCGACCGGCGACCGGGTGGTGCTCTTGCCACCCGCGGTCACGCCGGTCGAGGACCTGGCCCTGGCCATGGGCACCGACACCGTCCCCTTCGGCGAGGCGTGGAGCCCCACCGAGTTCGAGGTGGTGGACCTGATGGACAACGGCCAGCAGCGCTTCGCCGCCTACGACGCGCAGGGGGAGCTGGTGCCCCACGCCGATCCCCAGGTCGTGCCCGCCGGCCAGCCCGGCCGCTGCCAGTGGTGCCACGAGGGCAACCTGATGGTCGGCACCCCCGACAACCCCTCGACCGACGCGGCGATCCCCACCGAGGAGTGGGTCGCCCGGATGGCCGCCTGGCAGGCAGAGCTGGAGGCCTGGCGCGCCGGCATGCCGACCAGCGTCGTCTTCGCGGACCGGGAGAGCCACACCCAGGGCGAGCGGGTCGTGCGCGACTTCCTGCTGCCGACCGTGGCGCGCGCCGCCGCCGAGTGGGATCTCACGGAGGAGGAGGCGCGGGCCCTGGCGCTGGCCGAGGGCCTGTGGCTGGGGGCCGACGAGGAGTGGCCCGAGCGCGGCGAGGTGCTGCTGCGCGAGGAGGTCGACCGGCTGGCCGAGGCGAGGGACGGCGTGGCCCGCGTGCCGGTGCTGGAGGACGCGCGCGAGCCGGCCGAGGAGGAGGCCTACCGGGGGCAGGAGTGGGCCGGCTGGCTGCCCTGCGAGGGGTAGCGCAGCCCATGGCAGGCCAGGGGACCCAGGCGCCCCGGCGCCCAGGATTCCGGGTCTCCAGGTTTCCAGACCACTCGACACGGATCCTGGATGATCTGGACAAGCGCTGATTTTCAGCGACAGCACAGAGACGTTCTTCAGCTTTCTTCAGGTGCCGGCTGTTATCTGTTGATCCCATTTGCGGCCTCCACCCGCTTGGCGCACTCCGTCGACCCCGAGGGCGGCCGACTGCGTGCCGGGAAGGGAGGTGCTGCGGAGCAACTGATGGAAGTTCCAAGATCAATGGGATCAAAGGATAACAGCCGGCACCTGCCTCACAGCCGGCACCTGCCTCACGGCACCTGCCTCTGCCTCAGTCGGTACCTCCCTCCCTGCCTCCTGCCTCCCGGCACCTGCCTCCCTCCCCAGCCTCGGCACCTGCCTCCAGCCGGCACCGGCCTCCCAGCCGGCAGCCGCCTCAGGCTCCCCCGCGCCGCCGATCCGAGGTCCCCGCCGATTAGGAGGCCCCGCCGGCCGCCCCTCGCGGCCCCGTGGAGGAACGATGCAGAGCAGCGACAGCCCCCGGCCCCCCAAGGGCACCGCGTGGGTGACCGGGGCCACCTCGGGCTTCGGCGAGGCGATCGCGCGCCGCCTGGTGGCCGACGGCTACCGGGTCGTGATCTCGGGCCGGCGGGCCGACCGCCTGCAGGCCCTGTCCGACGAGCTGGGCGCGGCCGCGCTGCCCATGGTGCTGGACGTGCGCGACCGGCAGGCCGTGCTCGCCGCGGTGGACGGGCTGCCCGCGGACTTCCGCCCGCTGCGGGTGGTGATCGCCAACGCCGGGCTGGCGCTGGGCCTGGATCCGGCGGACCGGGCCGACCTGGACGACTGGGACACGATGGTCGACACCAACGTCAAGGGCCTGATGTACACGATCCGCGCGGCCCTGCCGCAGATGGTGGACGCCGGCGGCGGCCACGTGATCACGATGGGCTCGGTGGCCGGCAGCTACCCCTACCCGGGGGGCAACGCCTATGGCGCCACCAAGGCCTTCGTCGCCCAGCTCGCGCTGAACCTGCGCGCGGACCTGGTCAGCAAGGGCATCCGGGTGACGGACATCGAGCCCGGCCTGGCGCAGACCGAGTTCTCGGTGGTGCGCTTCAAGGGCGACGCCGCATCGGCCGGCAAGGTCTACCAGGGCACCGAGCCGCTCTTGCCGGTCGACATCGCCGAGGCCGTGTCCTGGGCCCTGTCCCAGCCCGCGCGGGTCAACGTCAACCGCATCGAGCTGATGGCCGGCTGCCAGGCCTTCGGCCCCTTCCAGATCGTGCGCTCGTGAGCGGCTCCACCCTGCCGGCGCCCCCGTCGCTCTCCGACCCGGCCGCCTTCATCCGGGAGCAGACGACCCTGGTCAGCCCGCCCCTGGTGCCCGAGCTGCGCCTGTGGACCGCCACCGAGATCACGCCCCTGTGGGAGGCCACCGAGCTGCTGATGCAGCGCACGGGCATCGAGCCGCCCTTCTGGGCCTACGCCTGGCCCGGCAGCCAGGCGCTGGCGCGCTTCCTGCTCGACCAGCCCCAGGTCGTCGCCGGCAAGCGGGTGCTGGACGTCGGCAGCGGCAACGGCCTGGCCGCGCTGGCCGCCGCGCGGGCCGGGGCGCAGGTCGTCGCCAACGACGTCGACCCGATGTCGCTGGTCGCCGTGGCGCTCAACGCGGAGGAGAACGGCCTCTCGGTGGAGGGGCTGCTGGCCGACCTGACCGGGGGAGAGGTGCTCGTCGACGCCGACGTCGTGCTGGTGGGCGACCTCTGCTACGACAAGAACATCACCGAGCGGCTGCTGTCCTGGCTCCGGGGCCGGGTCGCGGCCGGCGCCCGCGTGCTCATCTCCGAGCCCGGCCGCGCCTTCGCCCCCCGCGAGGGGGTGCGCGCGCTTGCCACCTACACCGTGCCCACCACGATGGAGCTGGAGAGCCGCACCGAGCGCGAGACGGTGATCCTGGAGCTGCTGGGCTAAAGCGGGGGGCCACGCACCCTGGAGGCGCCGTGTCCGATGCCCAGCCCCTGGTCCCGATGCTGATCCGCCTGGTCGACCGGCAGGGCGAGGAGATCGGCACCCAGCAGCACGGCCTGCCGCTCTCGGATCTGCAGCCGCACACCGGCAGCACCGAGGCGCTGGCCACCTTCGTCAGCGAGACCCTGATGCCGCAGCTCGCCCGCGCCACCGTGACGGCCTTCCTGGACCAGGTGCCCGAGGAGCACCAGGACGCCGCCTTCGAGGCCATCGGCCAGGTCGTGCTGACCCTGGGCCACGGCACCCCGCACGAGCTGACCTGGACCCTGCAGTTCAGCGAGGCGGGGCCCCTGGAGCCCGGCGCGGGCTGACCCCCGGCGGAGGTGGGCCGGGCGCGGGCGCCGGCCGCGCCGAGGGTCCGCGCAGCTCCAGGGGGGGTCCCAGGGGCGAGCGCAGCCGCACGGAGCGGGGGTCGTCCGCCGGCGGCGGCGCGTGGGCGGCCAGGGGGATCGGCACGGCCACCCGGTCGGGCGCCGGCGGGGCGTCCGCGCAGGGCGAGGGAGCGCCCCAGGGGGCGAAGATCCAGGTGCGGGCGTCCTGGTAGACGGGCTCGCCCAGCAGGTGGACCAGGCCGGCGTCCTGGGCCGGGTCCGGGCCCAGCTCGTCGCGGCGCACGACGGCGTAGACGACACCGAGGTCGTCCAGGCGGCTGCGCTCCCGCACCGGCAGGCGGGCGCGCAGGCGCGGGACCGGGAGGCCGTCCCCCAGGAAGGCCAGGCGCTGGAGCAGCGGGTCGTCGGCGATGAGCTGGCGGGTCTCGGGCGGCACCAGGCTGCGGTTGCCCTCGGCCAGGCCGCCCAGCAGGGGCCGACCGTGCGCGGACTGCCAGGCCAGGCCGCGCTGGCTGCCGCCCCACGGCAGCTCGACGACGGCGCCCGCGGGCCCCTGGGCCAGGCAGCGCTGCCCGGCCGGCGGCGTGGCGTCCCAGGTGGGCACCGGCAGCAGGTCGTCGCGGGCGGCGGCCCCCAGGTGCAGCGCCACCAGGCCGACCGCGGCCAGCCGGCCCGGGAGGGGACCGGCGGCGCGGGCGCGGGCCAGCAGCAGGGCCAGCGCCAGCGAGGCCGGCACGGCGGCGACGAGGAGGGCGCGGGCGGGCCACCACAGCCGGCGCAGGAAGGGCAGCGCCTCCATCGCCAGGTACATGGGCGGGTTGGGCAGCGACCAGGCGCCCACGACCAGGGTGGGGCCGACGGCCACCACGGCCAGCGGCAGGAGCGCGGCGAACAGCCAGGCCCGGGGGCGGCGCGCGCAGGCCAGGCCGGCGGCGACCAGGGCCAGCAGCAGCGGAGGGACCAGGCGCACGTAGGGGCTCCAGGCCACGCCGCCCTGCGGGTGCAGCAGCAGCATGCCGGTGCGGCCCGCCAGCGGCTGCCAGCTCCAGGTGCCGATGGCCTGGCCCTCGGCGGTGCGGGGGGGCTGGTGGGCCCAGGTCCAGGCGTCCACGTCCAGCAGGCCCGGCACCTGGCCGCCGGTGACGCCGCGCAGCATCGGCAGGGCCGTGGGCAGGACGAGGAGCGCCGCGACCAGCGCGGCCAGCGCGTGCCGGCCCAGGGTGGGCAGGCGCTGCCCGGGCGCGGCCCGGGCCGTCGCGACCAGGCCCGCCGAGAGGGCCGCCAGCCCGACGAAGACCGCGGAGAACCAGTACTGGTAGCCGGTGGCCGCCAGCGTCACCCCCGCCGCCACCGGGGCCCACAGGCCCGGCCGCCGGGCCGTCTCGAACAGGGCCAGCAGGCAGAGCACCGGCAGCAGCAGGATCGCCTGGGTCGGCCGCCCCTCACCCAGCTCGAAGAGCACCGGGGGCCCGAGCGCCAGCAGCACGGCGGCCACCTCGACCGCCAGCGGCTCCCGGGTCACCCGGCGGACCAGCGCCCGCGCCGCCAGCCAGGTCGAGAGCAGGCCCAGGAGCCAGGTCGTGTTGGTGCCCGGGACCGGCCCCAGCAGGCGCCGCAGCGGCACGGCCAGCAGCGCGTCCAGCACGTTGGTGCCGGTCTGCACGTGCAGGTCCCTGCCCCAGGGCCAGTAGAGCAGGTCGGTGTGGGTGAGCGGCTCGCCGCGGGCCAGCGCCCGGTCCACCATCCAGTAGAACCAGGCGGTGCCGTGGGTGTCGACGCCGTCCACCCCCAGCAGGTGGGTCCCCAGCCGCGGCAGCGCCGGCCCCAGCGCGGTCCCGGCCACGACCAGGGCCAGCGCCGCGGCGAGCAGGCGATCATCGCGGCGGGGGCGGGGCGCGGCAGGCATCGGCCGGCAGGGTAGCGCGGCGCCCGCGCCGCAGGGAACGGCGCGCGAGCGCTACCGCAGCGCGGCCACGGTCACGTTCCACTCCTGCTCGCCCGGGGCCCGGCGGGCCAGGGCGCCCCAGCCCCGACCCCGCAGCAGGCGCGCCTCCACCTCGCCGGTGGCGGCCCAGGTGTCGTCCGTCTCGATCGGGGCCGGCAGCACCTCGCAGGTCGGCGTCGGCGCCTCCCAGGTGCCCGCGGCCGGCCACAGCGTGGACAGCCCCAGGGTGTGACCACCGTCCAGGTCCTCGGTCTGGACCAGGAAGCCCAGCTCACCGTCCGGCCCCGGCGCCACCCCCGCCAGGTCCAGGTGCGGCGGCAGCTCCTGCTCGGCCCACCCCTGCTCCCCGCTGCCGCTCAGGCCCGCGTCCGGCCACCAGACGGCCAGGTCCTGCCCGACCCAGGTCAAGGTCGGCTCGGTCCAGGTCAGCCGCCAGCCCCGCAGCGGAAAGGAGGGCATCGGCAGGATCTCTCGCACCGCCTGCCCGCTGTCGACCTGGCAGCCGTCCACCCACAGGCCGGTGACCTCGCGGCCACCGTCGTCCTCGCGCCAATTCCAGGCCAGCTCCCACATTGTCCCGTCGACCACCACCTCCCCGTCTCCCTGCTCGCAGAGGGTCGGGTGCTCGACCGGGCCCGTGGGCAGGAGCTGCCACAGCCGCTGCTCCTCCACCTGGGTGCCGCCGTCGGCGAACAGCCAGGGCCCATCGGGGCCGGCCAGCAAGGAGACCAGGCACAGGTAGGGCGCGGGGCCGCAGGCCTGCAGCTCGTGCCGGATCGCCACCGCCCCGTCCTGGGGCGCGCGGTGCTCCACGATCACCCGGCCCTCCTCGGCCCGGCTGGACCAGGCGACCACGACGTGATCGAGGCCGGCGTCGACGCCCGTCAGCTGCAGGTCCGGCTCCGGCTCGCTCACCGTCCAGGTCGGCCCCACCGGGGCCGGCTCCCCAGCCGGGCCCCAGTCCGCCCCCGCCGCCGCCTCCCCGTAGACCGCCTCCTGCACCCGCTGCAGCGAGGCCGGGTCCCGGTCGGTCACGCCGACGCCGCACTGCTCCTGCACCCAGGCCTGGCGCAGGGCCTGCTGGGGGCCCACCTCGCAGGTCAGGGCGAACACCTCCTCGCGGTCGGCGCCCTTGCCGTCGCCGCGGTCCAGGGAGCCGCGCGGGAACAGCTCCCGGTCCTCGCGCCAGGCCCGATCCTGCTGCCAGGTGGCGTGGCACAGCTCGTGGAGCAGCCCGGTCTCGGGGTCCTCGAAGGCCGTCGAGACCTGGAGCTCGCCGGTGGTCGAGCGGTAGGAGCCGCCGGCGCCGTAGCCCTCGCGGACCAGGTCATAGTCGCTGCGCACGGTCAGGGTGCGGACACAGCTCTGCTCCCGCCCCGACCAGCCGATGAACTGGTCCAGCACGCGCAGCAGCCCGTCGAGGGTGTCCTCGTCGACCCCCGCGTCGATCCGGACGGCCAGGTCGTCCCAGTCGGTCAGGGTGCAGGGGTGGCAGGCAAGGAGGAGGAGCCACATGGGGCCACGGTAGCAGGTCCCAGCCCTATTCCCCCACGCTCACATCCAGCACCGCGTTCCACAGCACCCGCACCCCCCGCCGCAGGTTCTCGATGCTGACGTGCTCGCCGTCTCCGTGCATGGTGGCCAGCTCTTCGGCGGTCACGACGAAGGGCACGAAGCCGTAGGCCCGCACGCCCAGCGGCCGCAGCAGGATGGAGTCCGTGAAGCCCACGCTGATCACCGGCCCGGCGACGGCGTTCGGATCCCCCTGCACCGCCCGGGCGGCCAGCGCCTGGTAGAAGGGATCGTCCGCCCACGGGCTGACCGAGGCGTCAAAACGCTGGAGCACCTCGATCTGTACATTCGGATCGTCGATGGTGGTGACCAGCTCCTCCACCATGGCGTCGGGTGTGGTGCCCGGCAGCAGGCGACTGTCCACGTTCGCCCAGACGGTGCTGGGCACGACGTTGGGCTGCTCGGCGCCGCCGAAGCCGGTGACGTGGGCGGTGTCGGTCATGCCGGCGCGGGTGAGCGGGTTGCCCATCAGGCGCCCGCGCACCAGCAGCTTGACCAGGCCCGGCCGCTGCAGGACGAAGCCGGCGGCGCCGCCCTGGTGGGCGCCGATGTTGTGCAGCAGCTCCAGCAGGGCGGGGTCCCAGGTGGGCTTGGGCTGGCGGTCCAGCAGGGCCTGGGCGGCGCGGGCCAGGCGCTCGGGGGCCTGGTCGGGCTGGGGCACGCTGCCGTGGCCGGGCTCGCCCGAGGCGACCAGGCGGGCCCACAGGACCCCCTTCTCGCCGACCGAGATGGGGTGCACGGTCTGTCCGGGGAAGAGCATGTCGGCGATGCCGACGCCCCCCTCGTTGACGACGTGCGAGCAGCCGATCTCGTCCCAGCGGGAGATGACGTGCTGGATGCCGCGGTTGTCGACCTCCTCGTCGGCGACGGCCAGGAGCACCAGGTCGCGGGACAGGGGCAGGTCACTGTTTGCGGCCAGGGCCAGGACCATGGCCTCGACCGCACCCATTCCTTTCATGTCCAGGGCGCCGCGGCCCCACACATCCCCCTGGGCGTCGATGGTGCCCGACAGGGGGCCCTTGCCCTGGGGCCAGCGCGCCTCCTCGGCGGTGGCGACGTCGATGTGAGACAGCAGGCACAGGGGCGGCTGCTGGCCCGTGCCTGCCACCCGCGCGACCAGGCTGCCCCGGCCGGGGGCGTACTCCCAGACCTCGCTCTGGATGCCCCGGGCCTGCAGCCAGTCGGCCAGGAAGCGGGCGCCCGCCGTCTCGTTGCCGGGGGGGTTGACGGTGTCGACCCGCAGGTAGCCCGAGAGCAGGCGCGCCGTGTCTCGGCCGACCGCGGCCCAGTCCTGGTCGCGCCAGGGGGCGGCGGGATCCGGCGAGGCAGCGGCGGAGGCGGGAGGAGCGCCGAGGGCGAGGGAGGCGGCGAGGAGCAGGGGCAGCATGGGGGACCCTTAGTCCGCTGGGGTACCGGGTCGCCGGGCGGTCGAGGGGAGCTGTGCGAGATTCGCAGGAACGCTTCGGCGAACCTGGGTTGGCCAGGTGAGTCGAGCGCGACGGGAGGCCTGATGTCTGCGCTGCCGCTAATTCGCATGTCCACCACCCTGTGCCTGGTCTCGCTCGCGATGGCCTGCCGGAGCAAGGACGAGCTGGCCTGCGGCCCGGGCACCGTCGAGGTGGACGGCCTGTGCGTGCCGGACGAATCGGCCACCGACTCCGACTCCGACTCCGACACCGATCCCGGCGCTCGCTGGTCCGGTACGGAGCGCCTGCCTGCCGGTGGCTGCTCCCTTCGCGGGGAGGAGCGCGAGGACCTCGCCGGGAGGGCCGTGGCGATGGGGGAACTGGACAGAGACGGCCAGGCCGATGTCCTCGTAGGGGAGCCCTTCGCGTGGGCGGACACGGACGACGCGGGCCAGGTCTGCCTGCTCCAGGAGCCGGTCACGGAGGACGTGGACCTGGGCACCGGCGCACGCGGCATCGAGGGCGATGCGGAGCGCGCCTGCCTGGGCAACGGCCTGGCAGTGCTGGGCGACGTCAATGGCGACGGGGTGCCAGAGGCGGCGGCCTCGGCTCCCGAGGCCAGCACCGCCAACACCAGCCCCCAGGGACGTGGCAGCATCTTCATCTCCTCGGACCTGTTGGAGGCTGAGGCCACGGTTGACGCCGTGGCGACCTGGACCGGCGAGGACGACGAGGACGCTGCGGGCAGCGCTGTCGCCGCCGGGTCGGACCTGACTGGGGACGGCGTGCCGGACCAGGCCATCGGCGCCCTGGGGTGGGGAGGCAGCACCGGGGCCGTCTATGTGTTGGGCCCGAGCGTGCTCGACGGGGGCTCCCTGGACGGGGCGGACGCGCGCTTCCATCCATTGGATGACGAGCTGTCCGGAGACTGCTTCGGCACCTCCCTGGCGATGCTGGGCGACCTGGATGGTGAGGGAATCGGCGACCTGGGCGTGGGCAGGGCATCCCACGACAGCGGCGGCGCGGTGGTGGTCTTCCTGGGACCTGCCGCCGGCGGCCGGGACGCCGCCGACTTCGAAGGCCTGGTGATGGGCAGGGGCGGCGCGATCGGCCTGCACCACCAGGGCCTCGCCGGGCCCGGCGACGTGGACGGCGATGGCACGGCCGACATCCTGGTCGGCGCGCCCGAGACCCACACCGACGAGGATGACTCCGGCACCCCCTTCCTCATCTCCGGGGCGGCCGCGCTGGAGGGCACCGACGTCTTGCTGGCTACCGCGACGATCGAGGGCCACATCTACGCCCAGGCCCTCGGCCGGTCGGTCGCCGCGATGGGTGACCAGGACGGAGACGACCATGCAGAGGTGCTGATCGGATCCATGGGTGACGACCTGGAGGGGGACTACGGCGGATCAGCCATCCTGTATTACGGACCGGTCAGCGGGACCCTCACCCGCGAAGACGCCGACGCTGCCTGGGGTGGCACCACCAACGCCAACGCCGGGGTGTCGCTCGCGGCAGGGCAGGACCTCAACGGCGATCGGTACAGCGATCTGGTGATCGGGGCCGAGAGCGCTACCGGTGGCGCCCTGTGGTCCGGCGTGGTCTACGTCGTGCCCGGAATGGCGCCCTGATCAAGCCGGGAAGCTCATCGGGACGATGGGTCAGCGGCGCTGGGGATCGTGAGCAGCACCTCGCTGCCGTCGAGCACGGTCCAGACGGGATCCCCCCCCGCCAGCCGACGGGTCTCTCGCAGGATGACCGGCACGCCGTCTCCCTGGGCTTCCATGAAGAAGCCGCGCCCGCTGCCCTGGCCGGCTTCCCCCACGGGCAACTTGACCATGATCGACTTCACGGCCTCGTTGCGGGTCGACTGGCGCAGCGCGATGCTCTCGACCGACAGGGTGTTGGGCAGCGGACCCGGGGAGTACAGCTCCAGGCGGTCGTCGAAGAGGAACAAGCGGATCCGCGAGCCATGGACGGAGTAGTCCCGGTGGACGACCGCGTTGACGATGGCCTCGAACAGGGCGCGCTCGGAGAACTGAGGCACCTCCGCCCGAGGAGGCCCTTCCTGCACGCTGACCTGCATGTTCCGCCGCGCGAAGGCGTACAAGGCGAGGATCTGCTGGTCGAGGGGGCCCGTGATGTCCGCGGCGTCGACCTGGTTGTTCGAGTCCTGGACCACGCCCCGGAAGCGCACGGCGCGGGCGCTCGCCCCGGGCAGCCAGGTCTCCGGGTGGGTGCAGCACAAGAGCAGCCCGGTGACCGTGGCGCGCTCCTGCCCCTCGTCCATGGTCAGGATCTTGCGCTTGTGCAGAGTCCGAACCGGATCTTCGACGGTGGGGTCGCAGAGTCGGCCCCACAAGCTCGGCTCCAGGTCAACAAGCCGCGTCTCCGGGACCGCCTGCTCGTCGAAGCGGATCAGGCGCGCCTGGCTGCGCTGTTGGAAGAGTCGCGCCAGCAGCTCGGGGGGCATCTCCCGCTTGCTGCTGCCGATGCGTTGAAAGTAGCCGCCAGGGCTGCGGTGGACGAAGAGGCTGCGGGGCACCTCGATCTTGAGCACCGCGCGCAGCTCGCCGAGCGCATCCGGCAGCTCCAGGCGCAGGATGTGTACCCGCAGCGGCGGGGTGACGCTGTCGTGGCAGAGCTCGCGGACGAAGGTCTCGACCAGGTCCAGCTTGTCGACCGGGATCCCGTCGACCTGCCGGCTCTTGTCGTCGACGCCCAGCAGGCAGACGCCATCGGCGGTGTTGGCCATCGCGGCCAGCTCGTCGGCGAGGCTTTCCCGTGCGGGTCCGGTCACCTTCTTGCCGGCGAGCGTGACCGCCTTGAGCTCCAGAGCGTTGTCTTCGCCCAGGCGGATCTTGTCCAGCAGTTCAGGAGCCGAGTCGAACATCCACACCTCCGTGGGCGATCCGGCGGTACCGCTCCCGGAAGGCCTCGGCGCCGCCCTCCATCACCCGGCAGATCTCGTCGCGCACGTCCTGCTCCTGCAGGCCCCCGGTGCAGACCTGGGTGGCCTGGCCCCCGCGAACGTCCAGCGCGACGACGTGCTCCGCGTCCCCGTTGACCACGATGTTGGGATTGTGGGTCACGACCAGGACCTGCCGGCGGGACTTGATGCGGCGGAGCTGCTGCACGATGAGATCGTAGACGAGCTGGTTGTCCAGGTCGTCTTCGGGCTGGTCCAGCAGGATCGGCTCGTCGCCGTGGGAGAGCAGAAAGGCGAGCAGGGCCGCAGAGCGCTGGCCGGGGGATCCCTGGGTGATGGGCTGGAAGCCCTTGCGCCGCCCTGCGGGCTGGAAGGACACGAGCAGGGTGTCGCCCGGGAACCAGGCGTCGAGGCGATCCATCTGCTCCGGGGGGCGGGCCTGGAGGAAGGTGGCGAAGGTCTTGTGGTTGGCGGTCACTGCGCCCAAGCGGATCCCTTGAAGCCGTGTCTTGAGCAGGTCCACGCGGGAGAGCATCGCTGCCTGGAGCTCCAGCCGCTTGTCGGGTGCAGCCTTCTCGAACTCGTCACGGAACTTCCCGACCAGGTCACCGACCAGGGTCCCCGCCTGGCCCGGCTCGCCGATGTCGCTTCCGAACCGCGTGTCCTCGCAGCCGAGTAGGGACCGGAGTCCGCTGACCACCGAGTCCGGGTCTCCCAGCGGCACGACCTCGATCCGCACGAGCTGGTTGTCCTTCAAGACCGCCTCCAGGAACTGCGCGCGCTGGGCGCTGAGCTCCAGGCGAAGCGCGCGCAGGCGCGCCAGGCTCTCTCCGGCCTGGGTCTGCATGGTGGCCAGGCTCAGCCGGGTGCCCTCGAAGCCCTTGAGCTTCTGCTCCAGGAGCTGCCGCTGCTGCACCAGCCGGCCGTACTCGCTGGGATCGCCGCCCCCCGCGGCCTGGAGGTCCTCGATGAGGCGAGCGTAGGCCGCGTCCACCGCTGCCACCGCTTGCGTCCAGGGTGAGCCCGCTCGCTCCGCGCTCCACCGGTTCCTGAGCGCCGACGCCCGGTCCGCGAGCGCACGCGCCTCCACGCGGAGGGCGTCGACCTCGGCGCCAAAGCGCGCCATCGCGGCCGTCACGGCGGCGTCGGCCGGGTCCGCGGGATCGAACACGCTCCCGTCGGCAGGGGCCAGCTCGACCGCCTCGGCGGCCGCGGCCAGGCCGTTGACCAGTCCGTCCAGCCCCCCGCTCCACTCATCGACGGCGCGGCCCTGGCGGCGGCGGCGCTGCCAGCGCTGGAGCAGGTCGGCGTGGCCTGCCCCCTCGAAGACGAGGAGCTTGCGCTGGACGTCCTCCAGCTCTCCGCGGACCCGGGGCTCGTCCCCCAGGCTCGCCGCCACCTCGCGCACCTTCGCGCGCAGCGAGAGGAAGCGGGTCTCCTCGGCGGTCCAGCGCTCCTTCCAGGCACGGAACCCCACCTCGGGGGCTTCGTCGACGATCCGCAGCAGCGCCTCGGGCTCGCGGGTCAGCTCGTAGACCTGCTTCTGGCTGTAGATGCGCACGGGGAAGCGCTCGGCCACCTGGCCTTCGCTCTTCGACCAGGTGCCGTCGGGCTGCGCTACCTCGATGGGCGGTGCGGTCCCGGCGCGGTCCCACTGGATCCGGAAGCGGGCGCCATCCTTGCGGTACACCACGCTGACCTTGGAGGCGTCAGTGAGGATGCCCCGGCCGCGGTTCTCATATTTCTTGACCAGCTCGCTCCACTCGGTCTTGAGCCCCGCGGGCAGCTCCGTCTCGCGCCGCAGGGCCGCGCGGGCCAGCTCCAGGATGGAGGACTTGCCGGTGCCCCGGCCGCCGATGATGGCGTTGAGCCAGGGGTTCAGCGTCAAGGTGAACGGTGCGCTCCGGCCGATGTAGCGCGTGTTCTCGATGGTGATCGACTCCAGGACCAAGGCAGCGTGCTGGTTTGGATCCTGCGCCGTGGTCGGGTTGCAGACGCTCAGGGCGCCGTCCTGGAGGGCCAGGCGCAGTCCCTCCAGGGTCGGGGCCGTCATCTTGATCCAGGTGCTGTGCGATCCGATGTCGGCGGGGGTGTGGGCGTCGGACGACCAGATCTGCGTACACCTACCCGTGGGTGGCAGGTAGCTCGGAATCGTCCCGTCCACGTACTTGAGCAGGTCGGGATCTCCGTGCTTCACTTCGATGGCAGACACGTCCGGCAACCGGAGCAGGTCGCGAAGCGTCCCGCTGGGGCCGATCTCCTTCAGGACCCCGTTCTCCGCGTCGACGTGCGCCAGGATGCACAGGCCGCCCAACTGGCGCGCCTCGCGCATGGCGTCCTCCACGGACTTCTGGGGCCTGGTCTCCTTCTCGCCCCAGCCCTGGACTGGCAGATCGCACTTTGTCAACAATGCGGCGACCTGATCGCGTCCCACGGTCGAGTCGAACAGCACGAGCAGATGTACGCCGGGGTACACCGTCAACTCGACGCCGGGGAACAACGCCGCCCGGTTCCCCAACGCTGTGCGCGCCGGCTCGATGCCGTTGGGGGTGTTGTGGTCGGTGACCGCGACGACCTGCACGCCGCTGGCGACGACGCCCGCTGCCCAGTCGGCGAACGTGACCTCGCCCCGCTTGGTGTAGTCATAGGACTCGGGAGTGTGGACATGCAGGTCGCAGCGCCACCAGCGGGCGCCGGGCCAGCTCCAGGCGGTCGGGCTCATCTCGCCTCCAGGGGCCACCAGCCAGGCAGGGGAAACTTGACTATCAAGGTCGACCGGCCAGAGGACGCCCGCCCACCGTCCCGGGGCCCTATATTGGCCCGCCACCCGAGGGTCCCATGCTGCTGTTGTGGCTGCTCGCCACGCTGGCCCTGGCCGCCGACACGAGCTGGTACGCCGTGCCCAACGTCGCCTACGACAGCGACGACGGCCTGGGCTTTGGCGCCCGCTTCGAGCATGCCCGGCTGGACCCGGCGCTCTCGCCCTACCGGCGGGCCTGGATGGTCCACAGCTTCGCCAGCATGCGTGGCTACCAGCACCACCGCGTGCGCTTCGACCGCCTGGGCCTGGGCCGCGACGGGCGCACCCGCCTGACGGTCAACCTGTCCTACCGGCAGTGGGCGAATGACGGCTACTGGGGCATCGGCAACGGCACCCTGCGGGAGCAGGCCTTCGTCGAGGACGCCGACGGCGGCGCGCTGGACGCGGACGACCCCGCCCGCAAGCGCTACCGCTACCAGCTCCTCCAGCCCTTCGCCCAGGTGGCGCTGCGCCGGCAGGTGACCGCGGGCGGACCCCTCTACGCCTACCTGGCGCTCAACCCCAAGTACAGCGTGGTGAAGACCTACGAGGGCAGCCTGCTCGCCGAGCAGCGGCCCTACGGCATGGACGGCGGCTTCGTGCCCCAGCTCCTCTTCGGGATCCAGCACGACACGCGCAGCCCCGAGGTCTGCCCCAGCGAGGGCGCCCTGCTGGAGCTGGGCGGGCGCCTGGCCCCCTGGGGCACGGGGCAGGCCGGCGGCTTCGGGGGCCTGTTCCTGTCGGCGCGGGGCTTCCAGGCGCTGGGCACGCCGCGGCTGGTGCTGGCCGGGCGCCTGATGGCCGAGGCCATGTGGGGCAGCGTGCCCTTCTACGAGATGGTCCACTGGGGCGGCGCCACGCCGGTCCAGGGCGTCGGCGGCTTCGAGACCCTGCGCGGGATCAGCTTCGGCCGCTGGCGCGCGCCGGGCAAGGCCGTCGCCAACGCCGAGCTGCGCGCCCGCGTGCTCGACGGCGACGCGGGCCAGGTCCACCTGGGCCTGGAGCTGGCGCCCTACGTCGACGCGGGCGCCGTCTTCTTCGCCGGCGACCAGGCGACGGCGGCGACGCCCGCCAACCCCATCCACCCGGCCGCCGGGGTCGGCACGCGCCTGGTGCTGGACGAGACCTTCGTCGGGCGGGTCGACCTGGGCTGGGGGGTGGACCCCGTGCAGACCGACCAGGGCGTCGAGTCGCGCAAGACCATGGGGATCTACGTGGTCTTCGACCACCCGTTCTGACCTCCTCACTCGTACATGCGGCGCATCGGATCGCCCGGCTGGACCTGCGCGTCGAAGTCGCGCCCCAGGTCGGACCGCTGCACGCGCCGGTGGTAGCTGGCCGGGCTGTCCCCCGTGAATGCACGGAAGGCGTGGATGAAGTGCGACTGGTCGCAGTAGCCGGCCTCGTGCGCGATCCGCCCCCAGTCCGGCTGCTGGCCGTGCTGGTCGAGCGCCTCGAAGGCGCGCTGGAAGCGCACGACCTGGGAGAACAGGCGCGGCTCGACGCCGACGGCCTGCCGGAAGCGCCTCAGGAATTGCCGACGGCCGAGCGCGCAGTCGGCCGCCAGCTCCTCGACGGACACGCGGCCGCGAGACTCCAGGATGCGCTCCACCGCCTCGACCACCGGCTGGTCGAGCGCCGGCTGGCGCAGGTTCGCCCAGAGGAAGCGCTCTACCGCTGCGACCCGCGCCGCCAGGTCGGGCGCCTGCCGCACCTCGGACTCCAGGACCCGACTGGCGACAAAGAGCGAGTCCAGCGCCAGGTTGCAGTCCACCAGCGGAGGGGAAGGAGCCTGCAGGTAGGGCCGCAGGCCCCACGGGTGGAAGCCCACCATCAGCACACCCAGGCGGCCACGCGCCCGGTAGGACACGGTGCGGGTCTGGAAGCCTGTGAGGGCGAAAGGAGGGCTCTCGCGCGCCGGACCGTCGAGCGTGC
The DNA here is from genome assembly GCA_023150805.1 of Myxococcota bacterium. GTDB lineage: Bacteria > Myxococcota_A > UBA796 > UBA796 > UBA2385 > UBA2385. Next base: position 28,447 of record JAKLKF010000017.1, read on the forward strand.
GCTCATCCGCTGCGTCTCCCCAGGAGACCACGAGCTGGACGTGGGGAACGGGGAGCACCGAGAGCCAGGCGGACTCGGCCAGGCAAGGAGGGGGAGGAGCCTCCAGCGCGTAGTAGTAGGCCACCGAGCGGGCCAGGTGGGCGGAGGGGCGGAGGAACTCGGCGTGGACGGTCATGGCGCACCCGGCGGCCGCCAGCTTCCGGCTGGCCCGGCACCGGTCTAATCCCGAGCTTCGGCGCGCATTGGAGGAATGGGACACGGATGCGTCTCGACTCCACAAGAAGGGTGGTGGTGCGAGCGGTGAGCTTCCGCGAACAACCCCACCCGGAGCCCTCCATGAACGACGCGCGCTTCACCTCTCTCGCCGCGGCCGCCGCCCTGCTCGCCATGCCGCTGGCCTGGGCCAGCTTCCTGCTCGGCCCGGCCGCCTTCGGCTGGGACTTCGACCTGCTCTTCGACCCCGCGCGAAGCGTCGCCCACCCAGGCGTCGACAGCGCCCTGGTCCGCTGGGGCTGGGTGCTGGACGTGCTGGGCTACTACTTCCTGCACCTGCCGGCCGTGCTGGTGGTCGCCGCGCGGACCCGGGCGGTTGCCCCCCTCGCCACCGCCCTGTCCGAGCGCGCCGCACTCGCCTACATGGCGGTCGGCAGCACGGGCGCCGCCATCCTTGCGGGCACCACCACCCACTTCGGTCGCTTCGCGGCGGCCACACCCGAGGTCGCGGACATCATCCGCGAGCTGCACGTCACCACCTTCGCGATGGTGGTGGACGGGATCTGGAACATCCTCACCATGGGCCTGCTGGCCACCTGGCTGCTGGTGGGCGGACACCTGCTCGCCGCGACCTCGCCCTGGCTCGGGAGAGCCATGACGGGCATCGGCCTGCTGGCCACGCTGGACGTCGTCGGCTGGGTGACGGGCGTGGAGGGTGTCGCCATGGCCGGCCTCTACGGCTACCTGGCGCTCTTCCCGATCTGGGGCGCCGCCCTTGGAGCGAGCCTGCTGCGAGGGGATGCTCCGGCAGCGACAGCCTGAGGCGCGCGGTGCATCGGCGCGCACGGTCGTTGCACGGCCATGCCCTTGGCCCGCTCGCGTGGGGGGGCTAACGGCCCTCTCTTCCGGAGCGCTGCCATGTGGATCCTCCTCGCCCTCCTCGCCTGCGGTGACGGTGCCTCCGATGGGGCCCCCGAGGGCGCCCCCGCCGGCGCTCCCTCGGGGGCCGCCACCGCCGCGCCGCCCACCGCGGTCCGCACGCTGACCCTGGCGCCCCAGGAGTGGGTGCAGACGGTCACCGCGACCGGCGTGGTCGAGGTGCGGGACTCGGTCGAGCTGCGACCCGAAACCAGCGGCGTCATCACGGCGATCCACTTCCAGGACGGGCAGGCGGTCGAGCAGGGCGCCCTGCTGGTCCAGCTCCGCGACACAGACGCCCGCGCCCAGGTGGCCGAGGCGGAGGCGCGCCTGGCCCTGGCCGAGGTGACGCTGGGCCGCCTGCAGGCCCTGGTCGCAACCGACAACGCGCCCCGGGCCGAGGTGGACCAGGCCCAGGCCGAGCGGGACCTGGCGGCCGCCCAGGTGGCCCGCGCCAAGGAGGCGGTGCGGCGCACCCGGGTGGTGGCGCCTTTCGCCGGGGTGCTGGGCCGGCGGGACTTCGCGGTCGGCGCGACGGTGGATCCCGCGCGGACGCTGACCCGGCTGGACCGCCTGGACCTGCTGGTGGTCGACGTCTCCGTCTCCGAGGACGACGCCGTGGCCGTGGTGATGGATCAGCCGGCGACCGTGTCGGTGGAGGCGGTGCAGGTCGAGCAGACCGGGCGCGTCCGCTACGTGTCACCACGGGCCCGCGCCGGGTCGCGCACGGTGGACGTCCGGGTCGAGGTCGACGACCTGGGGGGGCGCCTGCGGCCGGGGCTGTCGGCGGCGGTGCGGATCGAGGTGGGCCGGCTGCCTGACGCCGTAGTGGTGCCGGCCTACGCGGTGATCCAGGGCGCGACCGGCGCCAGCGCCTGGGTGGTCGGCGAGGGGGACAAGGCCGAGCCACGCAGCCTGGTGCTCGGCGGGCGCGCGCCCGACGCGGTCCAGGTGGAGTCGGGCCTGGCGGTCGGCGACCGGCTGATCCTGGAGGGCTTCACGCGCCTGCGGCCCGGCGCGCCGGTGACCGAGGCGGCGCCCTCCCCCGGCGCAGGTGCCACGCCAGGGGCGCGCTGATGAACCCGAGGACCTTCGTCGAGCACCCGGTCCTGGCCCTGGTGCTCTCGATCGTGATCCTGATCTTCGGGCTGGTGGCCTACCCGCGCCTGCCGGTGCGCGAGACGCCCGACGTGCAGCAGCCGATCGTCACCGTGCAGACGACCTGGCCCGGCGCCGACCCGGCCCTGGTAGAGGGGCAGGTCACCGAGACGCTGGAGCGCGAGATCAACGGCATCGAGGGCGTGCGCACGCTGACCTCGCAGAGCGTCGACCAGCAGAGCAGCATCACCGTCGAGTTCGACCTGGGCCGCGACCTCGAGGCCGCCGCCAACGACGTGCGCTCGCGGGTCTCGCGGGCGCGGCGCCGCCTGCCGCCCGACGTGCTCGACCCGGTGGTCGAGAAGTCCGAGGCCTCGGCCCAGCCGGTCATCTTCCTGCGCGTGGTCGGCGAGGGGCGCGACCTGCTCTCGCTCACCGAGATCGCCGACACCGTGGTGCGCGAGCGGCTGCAGAACGCCGTCGGCGTCGGCGCCGTCGAGATCATGGGCGAGCAGCGCTTCGCGATGCGGGTCGAGCTGGACCCGGCGGCGCTCTCGGCCCGGGGGCTGTCGCCCCTGGACGTCGAGGCGGCGCTGCAGGCGCAGAACGTGCAGCTCCCGGCCGGGCGGGTCGAGGGCCAGGCGATGGACATCAACCTGCGCCTGGACGCGGCGATGCGCACGCCCGAGGAGTTCGAGGCGCTGGTGCTCTCCGACGCCGGCGGCGGCGTGGTGCGCCTGGGCGACGTGGCCGAGGTGCGCCTGGGATCGGCCAACGAGCGGCAGGCGGCGCGGGCCGACGGCGTGCCCTCGCTGAGCCTGTCGATCGCGCCGCTGGCCAGCGCCAACATCATCGAGCTGTCCGACGACGTGCGGGCGCGCCTGCCCGAGGTCCAGGCGGCGCTGCCCACGGGCGTCTCCGTCGAGGTGCAGTACGACCGCTCGCAGCCGGTGCGCCGCTCGATCCACGACGTGCAGCTCACGCTGATCGTCGCCTTCACCCTGGTCGCGGTCGTCATCTTCGCCTTCCTGCGCGACCTGCGCAGCACGGCGGTGCCCCTGCTGGCGATCCCCGTGTCCATCGTCGGCACCTTCTTCGCCATCTGGCTCTTCGGCTTCTCGGTCAACGTCTTCACGCTCTTCGGGCTGGTCCTGGCCATCGGCCTGGTGGTCGACGACGCCATCGTCGTGCTGGAGAACGTGCACCGCCGGATCCAGCTCGGGGAGTCGCCGCACGACGCGGCCATCGCCGGCACCGACCAGGTCCGCTTCGCCGTCATCGCGACCACGATCTCGCTCATCGTGGTCTTCCTGCCGGTGATCTTCACCGGCGGCACGACCGGCCGCCTCTTCGTCGAGTTCGGCACCACCGTCGCCGTCGCCGTCGCCCTGTCCGCCTTGGTGGCGCTCACGCTGACGCCGATGCTCTGCGCCTTCATCCTCAAGCCCGAGCACTCGGAGGGCGCGCAGGCCTCGGTGGGCGAGCGGCTCTTCGAGCGGGTCGAGGCCGCCTTCGGCCGCACGCTGGACCTGGCGATGCGGCGCAAGGTGCTGGCCCTGCCGGTCCTGGCGGTCGCGGCGGCCCTGGGCTTCGCGGCCTTCCGTGCCCTCCCCCAGGAGTTCTTCCCCATCGAGGACCGCAACGTCTTCTTCGTCCGCACGGTGGCGCCCGAGGGCACGGCCTTCCCCTACCTGGACACCCGCATGAAGGCGCTCGAGCCCATGCTGATGGAGACGGTACCCGAGCGCATGGTCATGCTGACCCGCGTCGCCAGCGCGCCGGGCTCGTCGGTCTCGGCCGGCAACATCGGCACCTTCGTGTTCCCGCTGAAGCCGGCCGACGAGCGGGAGCGCAGCCAGCAGGAGATCGTCGACGCCGTCCGCAAGGCCTTGTCGGCCCAGACGGGCTTCCTGGCCATCCCCATCCAGTTCCCGACCGTGGGCCGCAGCTTCAACCCGCCGCTGCAGATCGTGCTGATGCACCCGGACTTCGAGGCCCTCAAGCAGGCCCTGCCCGGGGTGGTGGGCGCCCTGCGGCAGGTGCCCGGCCTGGTCGCGGTCAACGAGGACCTGAAGATCAACCGGCCCGAGCTGCAGGTGGCCGTCGACCGCGAGCGCGCCGCCGCCGCCGGGATCACCACCCGCCAGCTCGCACGCGGGCTGCAGATCGCCTCCAGCGGCCTGGACGTCTCGGACTTCCCGCGCGGCTCCCGCCAGTACGACGTGCTGCTCGGCCTGCCCCCCAGCGGCCGCGACACGCCCGACGAGGTGGCCGACCTGCGCCTGCGCGCGGCGGACGGCGGCATGGTGCCGCTGGACCAGCTCGTGCGCTTCGAGGAGCGCTCGACGACCAACGCCCGCTACCGCTACATGCGCAGCCCCTCGGCCACGGTGTCGGCCTCGCTCGACGGCATCACGCTCGGGCAGGGGCTGGAGCGGGCGCTGCCGGTGGTGCGGGCCCAGCTCGGCGAGGGCTTCTCGGTCGCGCTGGCCGGCGAGTCCCGCGACTTCGCCGACGCCCAGAGCTCGGGGCTGGGCATCTTCGGGCTGGCCCTGGTGCTGGTCTTCCTGACCCTGGCGGCCCAGTTCGACAGCTTTCGCGACCCGCTGGCCGTGCTGCTGACCGTGCCCTTCGCCCTGGTGGGCGCGGTGCTGGGCCTGTGGGTGCTGGGCATGACCTTCAGCTTCTTCGCCCAGGTGGGGCTCATCCTGCTGATCGGGCTGGTGACCAAGAACGGCATCCTGATCGTCGAGTACGCCCGCCAGCTCGTGCACCAGGGCAAGGGCCTGTCCGAGGCGGCGGTGGAGGCCACCCGCCTGCGCTTCCGGCCGATCCTGATGACCAGCATCGCCACCGTCGGCGGCGCCCTGCCCATCGCCATCGGCTGGTCGGGCGGCTCGCGCACGCCGCTGGGCGTGGTGGTCGTCGCCGGCATGCTGCTGTCGACGGCGCTCACGCTGTACATCGTCCCGATGGCCTGGATCTGGTTCCACGGGCGGCAGAAGGCGGGTCCGGGCCCCGGCGCGGCGGCGGGCCTGGCCCTGGCCGCGACCCTGGCCGGCGGCCTGCTGGCGGGGGGGCCGGCGCGGGCCGGGGAGCTGTCGCTGGAGCAGGCCCTGCGCCTCGCCGACCAGCAGATGCCGGCCCTGGTCGCCGCGCGCGCCGGGGTCGAGGCCGACCGCGCCACCGTGGGCCAGGCCCGCGCCGGGGCCCTGCCCCAGGTCGCCGGCTCGGCCAGCCTGCTGGTGGGGCTGGACCCGCGCAGCAGCCTGGGGGGCGACGGGCAGGTGGGCACCGTCGCGACGGCGGGCGCGCGGGTGGACCTGCCGCTGCTCGACCTGGCGACCTGGGGCCAGGTCGGCGCCGCGCAGGCGGGCCTGGACGCCAGCGAGGCGGCCTACCGGGCCAGCCGGCAGGAGCTCCTGGCCCAGGTGGCCGGGCGGTGGCTGGCCCTGCAGCGCGCCGAGGCCGTGCTGGCGACCGCCTCGGCGACGGTGGCCCGCAGCCGCCGCTTCCAGGGCCTGGCCGAGGCGCGGCTGGGCGCGGGCCTGGGCCTGTCCATCGACCGGACCCGGGCCGAGGTGGCCGTCCTGCGCGACGAGCTGGCCGAGCGAGAGGCCCGCACCGCCGTCGTCACCGCCCGCCAGGACCTGGCCGCCGCCCTGCTCCTGTCGGCCGACCAGGTGACCCTGCCCGCCCCCGCCCCGCTGCTGGCGGTCTCGGACCTGCCCTCGCCGGCGCAGGCCGAGGCCCTCGCCCAGGCGCTGCAGACGCCGACCGTGGACGCCGCCCAGGCCGCGGTGGAGGCCGCCCGGCGGCAGCGCCAGGCCACCGGCGCCCAGGCCCTGCCCTCGCTGGATGGCTGGGCGCAGGCGGGGGCCTACAGCTCGGCGAACGGCGACGGGCCCTTCGTGTCGGGCGGCCTGCAGGCCACCGTGCCCCTCTTCCTGGGCGGCCGGGTGCGCGCCGAGCGCTCGGGCGCCCAGGCCGACGAGACCGCCGCCCAGGCCGGGCTGGACGCCGCCCGCGCCGACGTCGCCGCCACCCTGCGCTCCCTGCAGGCCGAGCTCTCCGACCGCGCCGCCGCCCTGCCCATCGCCCAGGCCGCCGAGGCCCTGGCGGGAGACGAGGTCCGCCAGGCCGAGGAGCGCTACGCCGCCGGGGTCGGCTCCTCCTACGAGGTGGCCGACGCCGTCTCCCGCGCCGCCCAGGCCGAGCGCGCCCGCGTGGACACCGTCTGGGCCTACAACCGCGCGGTGGTGTCCTGGTGGCTGGTCACGGGGGCCTGGTAGGCGCCGGGCCCCGACCGCCCCTACTCGACGCCGGCGACCTGCAGGATCACCTCGACCGCCTGGTCCACCGGCGGCCAGTCCCAGCTCCCCGAGAGCACGGCCAGGTCGTCCTTGAGCCCGTCGCCGTCCTCGTCCCACAGGGCCCCGGTGTTCGCCGCCAGCGAGCGGAGCTGCGCCTGGGGTGTGCCGTCGATGTCCTGGAACTCGTAGGCGTTGATGCCCACGAAGGCCGCGCCGGCCGAGGTCAGCGCGTTCTCGGCGTCCAGCGAGGTGGCGGCACCCAGGCAGGCGCCCTCGGGCAGGTCGTGGCCATAGGCCGTGTCCCGCAGGGCGTTCTCGACGGCCAGGACCACGACCTTGGCCGCCCCCGTGCGGAAGCCCACGCCGGCCAGGGTGCCGGTGCCGGCCACGCTGGTGTCCTGGACCCCGTGGACCCCGCCTCCGAAGGCGTCGTCGCCGGCCGCCTGCCAGGGCTTGACGTCGCGGGCGCTGTCGTAGGAGCCGTCGCAGGCCTGGTCGTAGCCCCGGCCGCGCACGGCCTGCACGATGGCCTCGTAGCCCGAGCCCGGGCCGTCCCCGCCCCAGACCATCTCCAGGGCGGAGGTGCTCGACCGGATCGCGCCGAGGTCGGTGGTGAGCTGCTGGACCAGGGTGTAGGGGCGCCCGCCGTCGGCCGCCCACCACTGGCCGGAGACGTTGTAGTCGTCGAAGGTGGCCACCGCGAAGCCGACGTCGTGCCCCGTCGCCATCAGCGCCTCGGCCAGCTCGGCGACGCGCACGTCGATCTCGGGGTGGTAGCAGTCGTACCAGTAGGCCGTGTCGACCAGCACGACGACGTCGATCTTCTCGGGGTCGACCGGCGTGCCGCCGTCCCCGCCGCCGTCCCCGCCGCCGTCGCCCGGCTCGTCGTCGGTCGGCCGCCAGCCCGTGTCGTCGCCCGTCGTGGCGCCTCCGTCCGGGCCCGGCCCTCCGCCGCCGTCGCCGCCGGTGTTGCCCCCGGCCCCGCCGTTGAGCTTGTAGTCGGAGCAGGACAGCCAGAGCAGGGGCAGGAGCAGGGGCAGGAGCGGGGGCAGGCGCATCGGGCGGACCTCGGGTGCCGGCGCGCAGCCTACTCCAGGCTTGCGCCGCCGGCCGCCACGGGCGAACTGGGAGGCATGAAGGACCTCCGAAGCCAGCTCCAGGCCGCCTACGGGCCGGCCGCCACCCCGCCGCCGACCGCCACCGCCCCCGAGTCGCCGGCCGACGATCCACTCGCCCAGGGCATCCTGGCCGAGGGCGCCCACCTGCACAGCCCGTGGATCGAGCGCCTGCAGGTGCTGATCCGCTCGCTCTCCGCCGCTCCCAAGCTGGGCGACAACCGCAAGCTGGCCCACGCCCAGCAGGTCACTGCCCAGGTGATGCGCGAGCTCAAGAAGGTGCAGCGCCAGGGCGCGGCCAAGGAGCTGGGCAAGCTGCGCGACGACTGGCTGGCCCAGCGGGAGAAGGCCGCGTGGGCCGCGGTCAAGCTGCGCTTCGCCGAGCGCGGCCTGTCCGAGAAGGCCTACCGGTCGCTGAAGCAGGAGGGCGCGGACCCCGTCGCGGTGCTCCAGCGCCTGGGGCAGGTCGATCCCGCCGAGCTGGAGGCGATGGGCGCCGCGCGGCTGAAGGCCCTGCTCAGCCCCTGATCCGCCGGGCCCGCGGGCCGCGGCCTACCGGACGGCGGCGTGGCAGCCGGCGCAGGAGGACACGACGCGGCCGAACAGCTCGGCGCGGCCGCCGGTGTCGGCGCTGCCGACCTGCTCCTGCCCCATGTTGGACAGGATCATCCCGTAGGCGGCGACCGTGCCCGCGGCCTCCTCGGGCACGCCCAGCCCCTCCATGTCGAAGACCGGCGCCCGGATCGCGTCCAGGCCACCCTGCCAGGCCGCGTCGTCGGGCTTGACCAGGCCGATCCACAGGTGGTCCACGGCCCAGCCGTGCCGCGCGGCGTGCCCGTGCACCCCGCCGTTGTTGTCGGGCGCCGGCCCCGTGGACCCGGGGATGCGCGCCGCCACGTTGAGCGACTGGTGGCAGCCGCCGCAGGTGTTGCCCAGGCCGCCGATGCAGGCGGCCAGGCCCTCGGCGTCGCGAGCGGCGACCCCGGTCTCGGCGATGGTGCGCATGTCGGTCATGAAGCTGCCGTAGGTGGCCGGCTCCCCCGGGAAGGCGTCGTGCTCGGCCAGCCACGAGAGCTCGGCCCGCGCCTCGTCCAGCCGCCCGGCGATCACGTGGTCGCGGGCCTGGGCCGCCCGCGTGAAGTGCTCGCTCATGTGCAGCTGCATCATCTCCCGCTCCCAGTTCACCGACCCGTCGTCTTCGGGCAGCGGCGCCGATGGCGTCGAGGACTTGGGAGCACAAGCGAGCGCGAGCGCCAGGGCGAGCATGGGGACCTCCGTGTCTGCTGCATATTGCGCACCGCGCTCGGCTGCGTCGCCGCCCGCGGCGCGTGGGCTTCCCCAGGCTCGCCCGCGGGAGTAGATCCGCGCAAGAGGAGTCGTCATGCCCCTGTACGAGTACGCCTGCCACCAGTGCGGCCGCCAGTTCGAGCTGCTGGTGCGCTCCGACACCGTGCCCGCCTGCCCCACCTGCGGCGCGCAGGACCTCAGGAAGCTGCTGTCCACCTTCGCCGTCAGCGTCGCCGCCGGCGGGGGCGCGTCGATGCTGGCCGCCCCCGCGCCCTGCGGGAGCTGCGGGAACCCGGGCGGCCCCGGATCCTGTCGCTACGACGCCTGAGCGGGGGGAGGCCGTCTCGAGGGCGCGGCAAAGCGGTACCAGTCGCGACACCCGCTGACGGGTGCGGCCCGTTACCCTGTCGTGCATGCACGGGGTCCCACCAGGCGGGGGCCCTCCTTCGCCCCGATCGGACCCCGGAACCCGCGCGCCCCGCGGCGTGCGCCCCTCCTGGACGCAGCGATGCCCTACACCATCGGCAAGAACAACCTCGTGGAGCTGGAGCCCCACGCCGAGGGCGTGTTCGACCCGTGGTCCGCGCCCACCGCCGAGGTGGTCTCCGACAAGCGGCGGCACGAGGCGCTCGAGGCCTTCACCGAGGCGCGCAAGGCGCTGGGCGACGGAGACCTGGCCCGCGCCGCCGACCTGCTCGCGCGGGCCGCGGCCCTCGACCCGACCGACCTCCGCTACGCAGCCTACGTCGAGCAGGTCGCCGAGGAGGAGCGGCGCCGCCAGCAGGTCTCGGTCGAGACCCCGACCCTGGCCAGCCCTCGGCCGACCGCGCCACGCGCCGGCCGCCTGCGCACCGTGCTCGTCGGCGCGACCCTGCTCCTGGTGGTGGTGGCCGCCTTCCTGGCCACGCGCCCCCGCGGCAGCGACGCCCTGCCCGACCTGTCCGCCCAGCACCAGGACGTGGCGCCCTTCACCCGGCTGAGCCGGGCCCCCGGCGGCGGCTGGATCGCCACGGTGGACGAGCCCCTGGCCGCGCTGCCCGCGCAGGACCGCGCCGCGCGCTGCCAGGCCATCCTGGCAGCGCTCCCAGCCGCCGAGGAGCCTTCCCTGCTCCTGCGCAGCACCGACGGGCAGGCCCTGGCCTGCCAGCCCTGAGCAGGCGCGCGCCGCGGCTCAGGCCGCGCCGTCGATCCGCTGCCGCAGCGCCGCCAGCACGGCGTGCTCGGGGAGCTGGGTGAGCTCCTTGTCGATGGCCTGGTGCACCAGGTCGAGGGTGGCCGGGCTCATCGCCTTGCGCAGCGCGCCCAGGAACCGCGGCGGAGCGGCCAGCACGATCCCCTCGTAGCGCCCGTCCTTGCGCGCCGCGTCCAGGTGATCGGCCAGCTCCATCGCGAACAGCTCGGACTGGTGGGCGTGCGCGCCGGACTCGCCCAGGTCCGAGGGGTGGGCACCGCGCTCCGCGAAGCTCCGGCTGGGGCGGTCGCTCTCCAGCTCCCGGCCCCGCAGCCGGCTGGCAGGGTGGACCAGCTCGTCGATCACGACGGGTCCCTCGGTGAGGGCGGCGTCGGTGCGGAAGATGCGCGCCCGGCTGCTGTCGGCCAGGACGATCCAGGTGGCGTGGTTCATGGGACCTCCCAGGGTCGATCCCTTGGTGCGCACCCGCGCAGTCCGCGGGGACGGGCAGGGCATTCGGTCGCACCGCCCTGCGCTACGCTGCGCCGCCATGGCGACCGGCCCCCGCCCCGACCCGCGCCCGAACGCGCCCTCCGCCTGGGGGATCCTGTTCGCCCTGCTGGCCTGCTTCGGGGCCGCCGGCCTGCTGCACGGCATGCAGCCGATGCCGCGCGACGCCGACGCCGCCTACCACTACGCCGTGGTGCAGCTCATCGGCGAGCACGGGATGCTCGAGGCCTTCCCCTGGGAGCGCTTCAGCATCGTCCGCGACCGGTACTCCGACAAGGAGCTGCTCTTCCACCTGGTCCACCTGCCGTGGCGCGGCCTGGGCTACGAGCGCTCCGTCCAGGTGGTCGGCGGCCTGCTGGGCGGGCTGTGGCTGCTGGCGACCTGGGCCATCCTGGCCCGGGAGCGCGTGGCGCGCGCCTGGCTGTGGCCCCTCGTGTCGGTGGCCGCCAGCAGCTACTTCCTGGTCCGCTTCTCGCTGTTCCGCCCCCACCTGCTGGCAGTGCCGCTCACCCTGCTGGTCGCCTGGGCCGCGACCCGGCAGCGCCTGCGCCTGCTCTTCGCCCTGGCCGTGGTCTACCCGCTGGCCTACCACGCCTTCCACGCGCTCTGGGTGGCCCTGGTCCTGATCGAGGGCGTGCGCTGGCTGTCGACCGGCCGCCCCGCCTGGCGCCCCGCCGCCGCCCTGCTGGCCGGCAACACCCTGGGGCTGCTGCTGCACCCGCACTTCCCGGCCGTGCTCGAGCACTCCTGGCTGGAGACCTTCCAGACCCTCTTCGCCTCGGCGGTGCTGGGGGAGCAGGTCCCCGACGTGGGCAAGGAGTTCGCTCCCTTCTCGCCAGCCGAGCTGCCGATCCAGCTCGGCCTGCCCCTGCTGGCCACCGCCGGCGCGCTGGTCGGCGCCTGGCGCGCCCGCCGCCAGGACCCGCTGCCGCTGGCCTTCACCGCCCTGGCTGTCGCGTTCGGCGTGCTGTCCCTCGCCTCGCAGCGCTTCGTCGAGTACTTCGTCCCGCTCGCCACCGTGGCGCTGGCCCTGGCCTGGCCTCGCCACCCCCGGCTCCCGCTGCTCTCGCTGTCGGCGGGGCTCCTGCTGCTGGCCGCCACCGGCCGCGCCGAGATCACCCGCCTGCTCCAGCGGATCGAGCTGGCGCCCCCCGAGGTCGCCCTGGCCCTGCAGGAGCGGGTCCCCGACCGCGCCCACGTCTTCCACTGTTCATGGGACACGGTGGGCTATGTCTGGCTGCTGCTGCCGGGCCGCGAGGCGATGTACGCGCTCAACCCCGTGCGCTTCTACCGCTTCGACCCCGAGGGCTACCTGCGCTTCCACGCCCTGGTGCGCCAGGGCGAGCCGGCGCCCGCCGCCGTGGTGCGAGAGCGCTACGACTCCCGCTACGTGCTGTGTGACATCCGCAGTGACTTCCGCCCCTTCCTGGCCGCGCTGGAGGCCGACCCGCAGGCCACCGACCTGGGCCGCTTCGGCTACTGGCGGCTGTTCGACGTAGGCGCGCCCCCGTCCCAGCGGGAGGCCGGCGGAGCCTGGTGAGCGCTCCTTCCAGGGGAAGGCCGCGCCTACTCGCAGGCGTACTGGTCGCAGGAGATGTCTCCGTCGGCGCCCACGAAGTAGCCCGAGTGGTAGTAGACGGAGATGTCGTCCGGGGTGTTGTCCATGGTGCCGCTGCCCCAGTCCGTGCCGTCGCTGGTCAGCCTCCCCGTGCTGGAGGTGGACAGGTAGGCGCCGCCCCCCTCCTCGTCGTTGGCGTAGTTGTCCCGGACGCTGCCGCCGACCAGCGACAGGGTGGCGTCGTCCAGCCAGAAGGCGCCACCGGTCCGCGAGGCGCTGTTGCCCTCCACGACACAGTCCGCCAGCTCGATGGTGGCGCCGTCATCGGCGGAGATGGCGCCCCCGTTGTAGGGGTACCGGTTCGCCGTGATCTCGCAGCCCTCCATCACCAGGTCCGAGGACAGGATGTAGATCCCACCCCCGTAGTAGCTGGCGTCGTTGTCGTGGATCACCGTGTCGACCGCCAGCGTGTCACAGTCCTCCAGGTACATGCCGCCGGCGTAGGTCGTCCCTCCCATGGTCATCACCACCCCGTCCAGGACCAGGCTGGAGGCGTCGTGGCAGCGCACGCCGCTGCCACCGTCGTGGGCGCTGCCCGTGCCCGCCAGGTAGCCCGCCCCGTCGTACAGGGTCAGGTCGGTCAGGCTGGCGTCGACCGTGGCGCCGGTCACCACCACGACCGGTCCCAGGCCCTCTCCGCGCAGCGTCACGTCACCCCAGCCGATCACGTCCACGTCGTGGTGCAGGACCAGGCGCGTGCTCCACGCGCCGTCGCAGAAGGAGAGGGTGCCCGCGGCGGTCGAGGTCCACACGAAGGGGGAGGCCGCGGTGCCCGCCGCGAAGGTGGCGGACAGGTCCGTGTCCACGCCCGCGCTGCTGGTCCAGACCACCCCGCTGCCGTGGGTGTCCGGGTCGCAGTCGTTGTCCACGTCGTCACAGGTCTCGGTCGCGCCCGGGTGGACCGTCTCGTCGTCGTCGTGGCAGTCCAGCGCCTCGTCGTGCCAGTCGGCGCCCGGGTCGGCGCAGCGCCGCCAGGTGCTGCCCTCGCCCGCGTAGCCGTCCCCGTCCTGGTCCTCGTACCAGGTGGGCGCCGAGTCCGGGTCCACGCTGGCGTCCTCGTCGTCGACGTCCCCGTCGCAGTCCTCGTCGGTGTCCGCGGCGTCACACAGCTCCTGGCCCGCCGGCGACACGTCGGCGTCGCCGTCGTCGCAGTCCGTCGACAGGGCGGAGAAGGCCGCGGTGGCGGTCGACGGATCCACGCAGGCCCAGGTCGCGCTGCCGGCGCCATAGCCGTCCTCGTCGCCGTCCGCGTACCAGGGCTCCATCGTCGAGGTCAGCGTGTCGTCGTCGAGGTCGTCGGCCAGGCCGTCGCAGTCCTCGTCGGTCGCGTGTACATCGCAGACCTCGTCGGCGGAGGGGCTGACGTCGGGATCGGCGTCGTCGCAGTCGTCGGCGGTCGCCGCGTAGTCCAGGCTGCCCGGCGGCGGATCGCAGGACCGGCTCCCGGCGTCCCCCTCCGCCCCGTGCCCGTCTCCGTCTCCGTCCACGTACCAGGTGGCGTAGCCGCCGACGGCCACGTCCGGGTCCCGATCGTCCGCCAGCCCGTCACAGTCCTCGTCGGTGTCGGCGTCGTCGCACAGCTCGGTCATGCCCGGGTTGACCTTCGGGTTGCCGTCGTCGCAGTCCAGGGCGTTGTCCGCCCGGCCGCCCGGGTCGTCGCAAGCCAGCACCGGATCCGATCCCACGCCGTAGCCGTCGCCGTCCGCGTCGGGGTACCAGGGCACCCGGCCGCTGCCGTCCAGGTCGGGGTCCAGGTCGTCCAGGATCCCGTCGCAGTCGTTGTCGACGTCGTCACAGACCTCGCGCGCGCCCGGGTTCACCGCCGGGTCCAGGTCGTCGCAGTCCACACAGTGCGCGAAACCGTCCTCGTCCTCGTCCTGGTACAGGGTGACCCCGTCGCAGTCGTAGTCGGTGGGGTCGGTGCAGTCCTCCTCGGGCGCGCCGGGGTGGAAGGCGGGGTCGGCGTCGTCGCAGTCCCCGCCCTGGTCGACCCAGCCCGATCCGGCCGGTCGATCGCAGGCGGTCTGCCCGCTGTCGGGCGCGCCGTAGCCGTCCCCGTCGCCGTCCAGGAACCAGCGGGTGGCGTCGGCCGCGGCCGCCTCGTCCACCGTGCCGTCGCAGTCGTCGTCCACCTCGTTGCACAGCTCGGTGGCCCATGGGTGGACGGCGGGATCGCTGTCGTCGCAGTCGTCCCCGCCGGCGGCGAGGTCGACGAAGCCGTCGTCGTCGGCGTCGACCCCACCGCCGCCGTCGTCGTCGTCCTCGTCGGACTTGGGCAGGCAGGCCAGCAGGCCCAGCAGGAGCAGCGACACGGGTGCGGACACGGGACCTCCGGGACGGCACCACCGTAGGCCGAGGCGGCGGCCGACACAACGATTCCGGTTGCGCGGGCGGGGACACCGCGCCACCATGCCGGCCATGCACCCCCTCGCCCTCTCTGCCCTGGCCCTGGTCTCCCTCCCCGCCTGCTCGTCCCTGACCTGCGGGCCCGGCACCGTGCGCGAGGGCGACCAGTGCGTGCCGGCCGACGCCGGCACCGGCGACGGGGGAGGCACCGGCGACGGGGGCACCGCGGGCGACGGCGGAGGAGACGGCGGAGGCACCGGAGACGGGGGCACCGCGGGCGACGGAGGCACCGGCGACGGGGGCACCGCGGGCGACGGAGGCACCGGCGACGGCGGAGGCACCGGCGACGGCGGAGGCACCGGCGACGGCGGAGGCACCGGCGACGGGGGGTCCACGGAGCTGGTCTTCGCCCCCTTCGTGGACGCGACGCTCTACCCGGTCGCCCGCCTGGGCGAGATCGCCGCCGAGACGGGGGTCGCCACCTACGCGCTGGGCTTCCTGGTCGCCCAGGGCGCGGGCGACTGCACGCCGAGCTGGGGCGGCTACTACAGCCTGGAGGCCGGGCCCGACTCCTGGGGCAGCAGCGGGCAGTACTTCCTCTACGACGAGATCGAGACCGTGCGGGCCGGCGGCGGCGACGTGATCGTCTCGCTGGGCGGGGCAGCGGGCGTGCCGCTGGAGGTGGCCTGCGACAGCGTCGACGAGCTGACCGACCAGCTCCGCGCCATCGTCGACACCCTGGACCTGGCCGTGCTGGACTTCGACGTCGAGGGCGCCTGGCTGGCCGACGACGAGAGCGTCTCCCGTCGCAACGCCGCCATCGCCGCCCTGCAGGCCGAGCTGGCCGCCGAGGGACGCGACCTCGAGGTCTGGTTCACCCTGCCCGTCCTGCCCTCGGGCATCACCCCCGACGGCGAGGCGCTGCTGGCCGACGCCCTGGACCAGGGGGTCGACATCGGGGGCGTCAACGTGATGACCATGGACTACGGCGACGGCGCGGCCCCCGACCCCGACGGGCGCATGGGCGAGTACGCCATCGACGCCGTCACCAGCCTCCATGGCCAGCTGGCCGACCTGTGGCGCGACGCCGGCCACACCCCCACCGACGCCGAGCTGTGGGCGCGCATCGGCGCGACCCCGATGATCGGCCTGAACGACGTCGTGACCGAGACCTTCACCCTGGAGGACGCGGGCCAGCTCCGCGACTTCGCCCGGGACCAGGGCATGGGCATGCTGTCGATGTGGTCGGTCAACCGCGACCACCCCTGCCCCGACAGCGAGTGGGTCGAGCTGACCTGCAGCAGCACCGAGGACCAGACCGAGGACTGGCAGTTCATGGCCGCCCTGGGCGGCTGAGCCCGACCCTGAGGTTCAGCCCTCGAAGGCCTCGACCTGGGCCTGCATGGCCGCGCGCAGGCGCTCGAGCGCGTCGAGGTCCTGCGCCGAGGGGCTGCCGGGCAGCAGGTCCTCGCCCTCGGTGCCCGCGCCCGGGTCCAGGCGGTAGAGCTGCTCGGTGCGCGCGCCCCACTGTTCATCCCACACCAGCTTGTAGTCCGCGTCGCGCAGGGTGCGCTGGTGCTCCGACCGGGTGAGGCCCAGCCCGTTGGGGCGGAAGTGCTCGGCGTACACGACCTCGCGCGGCGACGGCAGGCCCGGCTCCTCGATCCACGGCACCAGGCTCTGTCCGTCCAGCACCGGCGGCTCGCCCCGCTCGTCCAGCACGGATGCCAGGTCCACCCCGGCCAGCTCCGCCACCGTGGGCAGGATGTCGACGACGTGCACCAGCGCGTCGCTCTCGCCGCCGGGCTCGCCCACCCGCGGGCCGGCCACGATGAGTGGCACCCGCACCCCGCCCTCGAAGATGGTCGCCTTGCCCCGGGTCACGTCCCACGGCGGCTCCATCCCGTGGCCCGGCGTGCCGTTGTCCGACAGGTAGATGATGGTCGTCCGGGCCCGCACGTCGGCGGGGATGCCGTCCAGCAGCCGCCCGATCTCGGTGTCGGCCGCCTCGACCATCGCCTCGTACAGCTCCAGCTCGCTGGAGGCTCCGTTCACCTTGTCGGTCACCAGCCGGCTCGGCGGCGCGTGCAGGGGGTCGTGGGCGTCGTTGTAGCCCACGTACAGGAACCACGGCTCCGGCGTGTGTTCGACCCGGGCCAGCGCCTCGTCGGTGTTGTCGCTGGTCATGTAGCGGTGGGTCCAGGTCGGCTCGCCGTCGATCACCTTCTCCCACTTGCGGAAGCTGCGCGGCAGGTGCCCGCCCGAGATGGCCTCCAGCGGGTTGCCCAGGCTACCGGCGGCGCAGTCGAAGCCCTGGTCCAAGGGGTCGCTGGCCGGGCTGTCGGTCTCGAAGCCGGTGACGTGCCACTTGCCCACCAGGGCGCTGGTGTAGGGGTCGGGGGCCTGCCACAGCAGCTCGGGCAGGGTCAGCTCGTCGGGGGACAGCTCGGCCGTCTCGGTCTCGGCGTAGATCCACCAGCCGATGCCGTGCCGGCTGGGCTGCCTTCCGGTCAGGATCGAGGCCCGGGTCGGCGAGCAGGACGGGCTGGCGTAGGCGTTGCGGAACAGCACCCCCTGGGCCGCCAGCGCGTCGATGTTCGGCGTGCGGGCCGGCGAGGGGTGCTCGCCGTAGACCGCCGTCTTGTCGACGCCGATGTCGTCGCTGACGATGACCAGGATGTTCTGCCCGGGCTGGCCGGGGCCGTCGCCGTCGCACAGGCTGTCCGACCGCCCGCAGGCCAGGGCGGCGGGCAGGGGCAGGAGCAGGGCGGGGAGGAGGGGGCGGCGGGGGGACATCGGGCGAGGATAGCCGGCGGGGCGGCGGTCGCGCCTGGGTTCAGCTCGCCATCTCCCTGCGCCGCCATGCCGTCGCCTCCAGGTAGTCCCGCGCGTCGCGCTGGCGGTCGACCACCTCCCAGCCCCGCGCGACCAGCTCGGGATCGTAGTCGTACAGGCCGTGCACCGGCTGCCCTGTGAACAGACCGTAGATCCACAGCACGACGGGGCGGCTCTTGTCCAGCATCCAGGCCAGGGCGGCGTTGCGGCTGCGCGTCTCGTCCGCGATGCACAGCAGGCCGCCGGGCGCCACGCGCGCGCAGAGGTGGTCGAGCACGACCAGGCAGTCCCTCCAGCCGAAGGTGTTGAGGAAGAAGGCGGCGATGACCACGTCGTAGCGCTCGTCGGGCGGCAGCCGCGTCAGGTCGGCGGCCAGGAAGCGGTGGGGGTGGTCGGGTCCGATCGCCGCCTCGACCCGCCGGCGGGCGCGCGCGACCATGGCCGGCGCGATGTCGACGTAGGTGACGACGGCGCCGGAGCGCGCCAGGTCGACGTTGAAGTCGCCCGGCCCGCAGCCGACCTGCAGGACCCGGTCGCCGGGCCGGATGTGCGCCAGGAGGCGGCGCTGGGTGCGCAGCGCGCCGCCGCCCGTGAGCAGCGCGGTGAGCAGCAGGTAGACCGGTGCGAGGGGGCCGTAGTCCGCCGAATGGACGGGAGGAGGCGGGTCTTGCGAGGTCATCGTCTGTTCGACTCCTCGGGCCCCTCCTACACCCCCATTGTGGACCCACCCAGCCCCCCGCTCACCAGATCGCCGCGATCTCCCAGCTCACCTCGCCCGCGGGACTGTCGACCTCGAAGCCGTCGCCCGCCTCCAGCTCGGCCAGGGCCTGGCCCAGGGGCGAGGAGGGGGAGATCACGCGCACCGTCCGGCCGCCGACCTCGGCCGAGGCGCCGCCGACGGGGGCGAGGAAGACCAGGTCGCGGCGCGGCCCGACCAGCTCGACCAGGGCGCCGACCTCGGCCACCATGCGTGGGGTCGGCGCCAGCACCTCGAACCAGGCGCGCAGGCGCTGCAGCTCGTCGATGCGCCAGGCCTGGCCGCGGGCCAGGTAGGAGGCCTCGGTGGCGCGGGTGTCGTACTTGCCCTCGGCCTTGCTCTGGTCGCTGCCGACCTCGTCGCGCGCCATGGCGGCGACGGCCTCCACGGCGGCCAGCTCGGCCTCCAGCGCGGCCCGCAGGGCGGCGACGACGGCGTCCTTGTCGATGTTCACGCTCACGGGCGCCTCCGCCGCCGGAGCAGGAGGGGCAGCAGCGGCAGGGCCAGGCCGCCCGCGGGGGCGGCGGCGCAGCCCACGGGCAGCTCGGCGGTGGGCTGCTGGGCGACGGGCAGCACCTCGAAGGTGCCGGTGGCCGCCTCGCCTGGACCCCAGCGGTCGACGGCGCGCACCGACCAGCCGACCACGTCCCCCGCGGCGACCTGGCCGGTCAGGTCCAGCGACGCCTCGTCCAGGGTCACGGTGCTCGCCTCCTCGCCGGTGCGCGCCCAGGTGAGCTCGTAGGACAGGCGGTCGCCGTCGGGATCCTCGGCCGCCCACTGCAAGAGCACCCGGTCCTCGGTGGCGCTGGCCACGGGGAAGGTCAGGGTCGGGGCCGGCGGGGGCTGGTCGGCGACAGCCAGGACGGCGGCGGCGGCGTTCACCCGCCCGCAGCCGTACCAGGGGCTCCAGCCCTGGTCGTCGTAGGCTCCGTCTTCACTGTCCACGTCGATGGGCTCGGCCGTCTCGCACAGGACCTGGCGCACCTGGGCGGCGGTCAGGCGGGGGTTGGCGGCGAGCATCAGCGCGGCGACGCCGCTGACGACGGGGGCCGAGGCGCTGGTGCCCGAGAAGGAGCCGACGTAGTCGCCGTCGCCCTCGTAGCTGCCGTAGCCCTGGTCTCCGGTCAGGTCGGTGGTCAGGATCGCGCCCGAGGGGCCGGTGAGGTCCACGCCGTCGCCGTAGCTGCTGTACCACTCGCGGTCGTCGTCCCCGTCGCTGGCGGCCACGCCGATCACCGCCTCGTGGGCCAGCAGCCCGTCGCCGCCGTTGTCGCAGGCGCCGTTGCCGGCGCTGAAGACCACGACGGCGCCCAGGCCGCCGCGACCCTCCTCCTCGGCGTGGTCCAGGGCCTCCGCCACGGTGGCCCACAGCATGTAGGCCGAGCAGCCGTTGTCGAAGCCCCAGGAGTTGGACAGCACGGCGGCGCCGGCGTCCACGGCGTCGACCAGGGCGTCGTGCAGGTCCGAGGTGGTCGTGTCGCCGCCCAGCAGCCGCACCCCGTAGACCTGGGCGTCGTAGGCCACGCCGGCCACGCCCACCCCGTTGTCGCCCACCGCGGCGGCGATGCCGGCGGCGCAGGTGCCGTGCGCGGCGTCGTCGTCGGCCGGGTCGGGGCTGGGGTCGGCGTCGCCGTCGACGAAGTCCCAGCCGTCGACCACGTCCAGGTCGGGGTGGTCGACCTGCACGCCGCCGTCGATCACGGCGACGAGCAGGCCCGCGCCGGTGGTGACGGCCCAGGCGGCCTCGGCGTCGATGTCCACGCCGGCCGTCCAGCCGCCCTGGCCGCTGTTCTCCAGGTGCCACTGGCCCGACAGGTAGGGGTCGTCGGGCAGGGCCGTCGGGGCCGGCGAGAGCGCCAGGTCGGGGTGGGCCCACAGCACGTCGGGGCGCTGGCGGAGCTGGCGCGAGAGCGAGATCTCGTCGACGCCGTCGGCGACCTGGAGCAGGAGCTGGCGGCGGCTGCCCGCCAGCAGGCGGGAGGAGGCGACCTGGGGCAGGGCCGCGAGGGCCGCGAGGGCCGCGTCGTCGGTGGCCCGGACGATCAGCGCGCCGGTGCGGCGGGCCTGGGGACCCGGGGCGCCGGGGAGGGCCCGGCCCCGGGCGTCGCCGGGACGCAGGCGGCCGTCCTCTCCCAGCACGGCGATCTCGGGCCCGCGACCGGGGAAGAACCAGGCGGGCGCGGCGGCGGCGGCGGCAGCGCCGGGACACAGCGACAGGGACAGGGCCAGCAGCAGGGGGATCGGCATGGCGCCAACGTAGCGCACGGGGCTACCCTGCCGCCGTGACCCTCGCCGCCCTGCTGCTGTGGACCTCGCTCTCCCCCTTCGGCTGCGCCGACAAGGGCCAGGACACCGCCGCCTGGACGCCGCCGGGCTGCGGGGACGGCGTGCTCGTCGAGGGCGAGGCCTGCGACGACGGCGCCGCCAACAGCGACAGCGCCCCCGACGCCTGCCGGGCGGACTGCACCCTGCCCGGCTGCGGCGACGGGGTGGTCGACGGTGGAGAGGAGTGCGACGACGGTGGGCCCTGGGGCGGCGACGGCTGCACCCCCTCCTGCGCGGTCGAGCCCGGGCCCTTCGAGGTCGAGCCGAACCAGCCCTGGGACGCCGCCGAGAGCTGGGCGGGCGAGGTCGTGTACGGCAGCCTCTCCGCCGGCGACGAGGACTGCTTCTCGCTGGCCCTGGCCGAGTGCGAGGCCCTCTCGGCCCGGCTGGTGGGCCCCTGCCCCGACCCGGCCACCCTGCGCCTGCACGACCCCTCGGGCGCGCAGGTCGCCGCCGGGCCTCCGGGGACCGACGGCTGCGCGGCGCTGGACCCGGCCGAGCACGAGGGCGCGCGCTTCGTGGCCGCGGGCCCGTGGACGGTCTGCGTCGAGGGGCTGCTGGGCGGCGAGGTGGCGGCCTGGGCGCTGGAGCTGGCGCCGGTGGCCGCGAAGGACGCCAGCTACAGCATCCCCGCGGGCGAGGACCCCGACGGCGATGGCCGGCCGGACCGCTGCGACGCCGACCGCGACGGCGACGGGCTGGCCAACGACGGCGACCTGTGCCCCGACGTGCCCGACGGGCCCGACACGCCGCCGCCGACCCCCGACGCCGACGGCTTCCTGCGCGCCTGGCTGGCGGTCGGCCCCTTCACGGGCACGACCAGCTCCGAGAGCTGCCGGCCCAGCGACGACATGCTGCTGGGCGAGGACGACGCGCTGGCCAGCCCGGTCCTGGGCGACGACGCCGGCGGCCTGCCCTGGCGCGCGCTGTGGAGCGAGGGCAGCCGGGTCGACCTGCTGGCGCCCTTCGGCACGGTCGAGCCACCGCGCGAGGCCTACCTGTTGACCTGGGTCCACAGCGCCTCGACGCGCGAGGCGACCCTGGCCCTGGGCCTGGACGACGGCGGCCGCGCCTGGCTGGGCGGGGTGCAGGTCCTGGACGTCAGCGCCTGCCAGGGCACCGTGGTCGACCAGTTCACGGCCGCGGTGACCCTGGTCGAAGGCTGGCAGCCCCTGCTGCTCAAGATCCGCGACCAGGGTGGCGAGTGGGGCGCCTACGTGCGCTTCCTGGACGGCGCGGGCGCGCCGATCACCGACCTCACCCTGTCCCTGTCGGCCGACGGGGCGGGCGCGCCCGGCCAGACCGACCGGGACGGCGACGGCGTGGGCGACGCCTGCGACCCGGATCCGTGAGGCCCGGCCGGTGGGCCCAGGTGCGCCGCGTGGGCGCGTGCGCGGAGTAGGCTGACCGCCCTGGAGGTCCCGTGGAGGCGCTCGCGATGTTGCTGGCCGCCGGTGGCCAGTTCTTCTTCATCGGCGGCATCGTCGCCCTCGTGGCCTGGCTGAGCCACCGCGCCCGCCAGCGTCAGAACGCCCGCTGGGCCGCGACCGCCGCGCGGGAGGGCCTGAACTTCACCCCCGGCGCCTTCATGACCGCGCCGCGGATGGACGGGCTGCGCGGGCCGGTCGGCGTGCTGGTCACGACCATCGCGCGCAGCGCCGGCAAGTCCAGCATCCCCTACACCGTGGTCACCCTGCAGTGCCCGGTCGCGCTGCCGCCGGGCCTGCAGATCACGCGCGAGGGCGCGGGAGACGCGCTGGCCAAGCTCTTCGGCGGCCAGGACATCGAGCTGGGGGATCCGCTCTTGGACCCCAAGCTGCGGATCAAGGGCCTGGACCCCGAGGCGGTGCGCGAGGTGCTGGCCTGGCCGGCGGTGCGGGAGCGGCTCTACGTGCTGCTGCAGGCCAGCCAGCACAGCCGCGTCGAGGCCGGCCGGATCATCCTGGAGGAGCAGGGCAACAAGGACCTCCAGCTCGAGCGCAACCTGGCCGAGGGCGCGGCGCTGGCCGAGGCGCTGGCCGAGGCGGTGCAGGCGCCGTGGGCGGCGCTGGCGGCGCGCACCGGGCTGGTCCTGGAGGGCTCGGGCGGCGGCGTGGACCTGCGCGGCGAGATCGACGGGCTGCGCGTGGAGGCCCGCGCCCAGGTGGGGCGCGGCGACGCCGGGCCCCAGACGGTGGTGCGGATCACCCTGCCCGAGGGCCTGCCCCGCATGGGCATCAGCCTGTCCGAGCGGGGCGGCGAGAGCGGGGGCCTGCGCCTGGGAGACCCCGTGCTGGACGGGCTGGTCAAGGTCGAGGCGCGCGACGACCAGGCTGCCCGCGCGCTGCTGACCGGGCCCGCGGCCCAGGCCGCCGACCTGCACGGCAAGCTGCTGGCCGTGATCCACGGCCGGCCGGGCAGCGTGCTCAGCGGCCGCGAGCTGCGCGTCCTGGGGCCGGGCGCCACCGCCGACCACGTGGGCGCGTTGATCGACGAGGGCCTGGCCCTGGCCCGCGCCCTGGTCGAGGTGGCCGGCCTGTCGCCGGTCGCCGAGGCCCCCCGCGCCCCGCAGGCCACCGACCGCCCCGACCCGCTGGCGGCCGCCGCGGCCCGGCTGCGGATGCGCTCGTGAACCCCCGCCCCACCTGGGTCGAGGCGCTGCCCGACGGCTGGCGCGCCGACCTGTCGGCTCGGCCGCGGGACCGGCACATCGCCCTGGGCATCCTGGGGCTGGCCGCCGTCTGGACCGCCCTGAGCTGCGGCGGCGCCCTGGCGCTGCGGGGCGACGGCGGCGCGGCCTGGTGCAGCCTGGCGCTGTCGCCCCTGCTGTGGCTGCTCGGCGCCGCCATGGCGGTCGAGGGGCTGACCCGCCGGGAGCTGCGGCTACAAGGCGGCCACCTGCGGGAGACGGTCCACCGCCCCTGGGGCCGCCGCGTCGACGAGGTCGCGCTGGCCGGCCTGGAGGTCGAGGGCAGCCACGCCTTCAGCGGCAAGGGCGCGACCACCTGCTGGCTGCGGCTCTACGCGCCGGGGCAGGCCAAGGCGCGCTTCACGGTGGTCCTGCCCGGCGGCCTGGCCCTGGCAGAGCGCACGGGGGCGGTGGCCGAGCTCTCGTGGATGGTCGACAGCCTGGCGCCCCTGTGCGTGGGCCGGCGGGTGGGCGGGGGCTGAGAGGGTGGGGGCCGAGCAGGGGCCTCAGCCCGCGACCACCTGGTTCCGACCGCCGCGCTTGGCGGCGTACAGCGCGGCGTCGGCGCGGTCGATCACCACCTCCAGGGCCTCGCCGGGGCGGCGAAGGGTGGTGCCGATGCTCACGGTCACGCGCTGGTCCTGCAGCGGGCCGTCCAGCACCAGCGCCTGGACCTCCGCGCGCAGCCGCTCGGCCAACGCCGCGAGGCCCTGCGGGTCGAGCCCCACCGCGAACACGGCGATCTCCTCTCCGCCCAGCCGGATCGGCAGGTCGCCGGCCCGCGCCCGGTCGCGGACCGCCTGCCCCACCCGCCGCAGCACCGCGTCGCCCTGGACGTGGCCCCAGGTGTCGTTGACCCGCTTGAAGTGGTCGATGTCCAGCAGGGCGACCCCGAC
The DNA here is from genome assembly GCA_023150805.1 of Myxococcota bacterium. Taxonomy (GTDB): domain Bacteria; phylum Myxococcota_A; class UBA796; order UBA796; family UBA2385; genus UBA2385. The sequence goes on from JAKLKF010000017.1 coordinate 52,517, forward strand.
GTCACCGCCGGTCCCCCGGTCCTGGAGCTGGAACAGCCGATCGACCGCGTCGTGCATGTAGACCCGGGTGAACAGACCCGTCAGCGGGTCCCGGATGCTGCGCTCGTAGACCTCCTGGCGTCGTTGGTCCACTTCCCGGAGCACCATCTCGCGCTCGACCGCGATGTGCAGCGGCAGGGCGAGCTGCTCCACGATCAGGCCCAGCGCCTCCAGGTCGTCGGGGTCCTCCGACATGTCCAGGGACGCGACCGCGGCGATGGTGCCCCGCTCCGGCGTGAACAGAGGCAGCACCACCCGCAGCCCGCCGGGGGACCGCTCGATGGCGAAGCGCGTGTCCAGCACCGGCCCACCCGGCCCGTGGCGGCGCGCCCAGCCCGACGCGTCCAGGCCCAGGGCCCAGGCGTCGGGGTGCCCGGCGTCGGCGCGCTCGCCGCGGAACCGGGTCTCGGGCCGGAAGCACACCGCCTGGCCCCCCGCGTCGCGCGCCAGCAGGCGCAGGGAGGTCACGGGCAGGCTGCGCTGGATGACCTCCAGCAGGCGCCCGGCGATGTCCTGGAAGTCGCGGACCAGGCTCATCGCCTGGGTGATCTCCCGCAGGGTCGCGTTCAGCCGCGACAGCCGCAGGATGTCGGTGTCCCGGTCGGCCAGCAGGTACAGGCCGCAGTCCAGGTGGCGGAGGCGCTCGAGCAGCGTGCGGGCCAGGGGCTCGCGCAGGATCGACCCGTGCTGGGGCGCGATGGTCTGGAACGGGAGCCGGGCCAGGGTCGCCAGCGAGTAGTCCAGGATGTCTCGGCTGGGCATGTAGTGCTCGTGGAAGGAGCGCATGCGGTCGAAGTGGGACTCGTCCTCGGCGAACAGGTGGAAGTCGTCGTCGATAGCGCCGAACAGGTCCGAGGAGAACAGGACCCGCGCCTGCGGGTCGTAGGTGGCGATGGCGCCGGCGAAGTGGGCGTAGGGCGTGAAGACGAAGTGCAGCACGCGGTCCTCCAGCCGCAGGCTCCAGTCGTGCTGGTCCACCAGCCAGAACGGCACGGGCAGGTCGTAGTGCTGCAGGAGCATCGCGCTGCGCCAGTGGGTCACGACCCGGGCGTCGGGGCGCCGCCAGGTGGCCAGGATGTGGGGCAGGGCGGCCACGATGTCGGGGTCCTGGTGCTGGGCGACGAAGTACCGGACCTGGTCCATGGCCACGACCTGTTCGATCTTCGCCCGCGTCTTCTCCCAGGTCCGCATCGATCCCGGGTCGATCAGCACGGACTGGTCGCCCTGCTCCACCAGGTAGGCGTGACACTGGAAGGGATCTCCTTCCTGGACGTGGCCCACCCACCACACACGGGGGGCGAGCGCGATGGGGTGAGACAGGTCCGGCCGCATGGACGCCTCCGCCGCTGGGCTCGCCACCGGCATCGGTCCGCGCCCGCCGCCGGTGCGTCACGAACGGTCACGGCGCCCTACTCGGCCAGCACCACCAGCAGGTACTCGCCGGCACGCGGGTCGCCGTCGTCGTCCACCCAGGTGTCCACCACCAGGTGCCAGGTGCCGGCGTCCAGCGTGCGGCGCACGTGCTGGTCGTCGCGCTCGACGCAGGCGTCGCCGTCGACCTCCTCGCCCAGCAGGTGCAGGTCGACGTCGACCTGGCCCCGGTCGAAGACCATGGCGCGCACCGTGGTCCGGCGATCCAGCTCCAGGCGGTAGACCACCTCGCGCCCGCCCTCGTCGGCGCTGGACCCGCAGCCGTCGTACCGGGCGATGAGCGCTTCGCCGGCCTCGCGGGTGTCGCGCAGGTCGGTGAACGGCAGCTCGGAGGGGACGCGCAGCGGGTCGGCGGCGGTGCCCAGGCCGACCAGGGGCGCCTGCGGCTCGTCGAAGGACTCGCCCTCCAGGGCGGCCCGCCGCAGGCGGTCCAGGCCGTCGAGCACCAGCAGGTTGCGCACGTTGGCGCCGTGCTCCAGGCCGCTGTCGCCCAGCTTGCAGGCACCGCCCGCGTAGGGCTCCAGGTGCACGCCGTCGCTGTACAGGCCGTAGCCGTCGACCGCCCGCAGCCCGAGCTCCAGGTCGACCAGGGGCACCTGTCGCGCCTGGGCGATGCCGCGCACGACGGCGTTGTAGCGGGGGACCCAGGCGTCGGCGCCGGCGTCGTCCAGGCGCGGGGGGATGGTGACCAGCAGGGGGATCACCCCGGCGTCCAGGTGCCAGTCCACCAGGTCGAGCATGTCCTCGCCGAAGGACCAGATGGCGTCCTTCCAGGTGGCGGCCATGTGCATGTCGTTGGTGCCGTACTGGACGACGGCGAAGCGCGGCGAGAGGGCCGCGTCCTCCTGCTCCACGGGCGAGGGGTCGCCCGAGAGCGCCCAGGCGGCGGTCTGGCCGACCTCGGCGGCCTCGCTCTGCCGGTCCCAGGGCGTGCGGCTGCCGGCGTCGCCCGCCAGGAAGTGGTCGATGGTCTCCTGCAGCTCGTCGCGATCGCCCAGGTTGACGGCGTCGCCGGCGAAGCAGCCCAGCGCGTTGCTGTCGACCGTGATGCTGTCGCCCACCTTCATGAACACCCGCTTGGAGCGGCCCAGGGCGGCGTCGGACAGGGCGACCAGGTGGTCGCGCAGGGCGGGGGGGATGGGCGACTGCAGGCGGTCGGCGGGGTAGCGCGCGGGGCCCTCGGCCGGGGTCGTCCCCGTCCCCCCGCCGTCGCCGCCTCCGGCGTCGGTGGCGGCACCGCCGGTGTCGCCGGTCGGATCGGTGCCCTCGCCCGGCCCGCGGCGGGGATCGGGAGCGGACGCCGTGCAGGCGAGGGCCAGGAGGATCGAGGCGCCGGTCACGGAGGGAAGACCTCCTCGACGGTGAAGTCGACCCAGAACAGGGCGGCGGTGTTCGGCACCTCCTCCAGCAGGGCGCGGCCGATGTCCCCGGGGGGATCGTCCAGGTCCGACCACCAGCCGCGGTCGGTCTCGTAGCCGTACTGGAAGGCCACGGGGGCGGGGGCGAAGGTGCGGCCCCAGTCGTCGAAGGTGGCGACCAGCGCGGAGAGCGACCCCACGTCCTGGCCGTCGTCGACGAAGAGCAGCCCCTCGCGCTCGGTCGGCGGCATCTTCTCGGGCAGCCAGTGCTTGAGGAACAGCGTGTGATCGGCGTCGTAGGTGCGCAGCGCGTCGCGCCAGTCCGCCGCCTTGTCGTCGGTGACCGGCTTGCCGTCGTCGTAGGTGCGGAAGCGGAACCACTCGACGTCGACGCCGAAGCCGACGACGCTCTCGTGGTGGCCGTAGCGGTCCATGACCAGGGTGACGAGGTCCTCGACCGAGGCGTCGCCGGGCTCGACCTGGATCCAGATCTGCAGCCCGGCGGCGTCGAAGGCGTGGAGCGCGTCCTCGTTGGCGTCCTGGGAGGAGAAGCCGATGTCGTCCCAGCTCCCGCCGGGGGAGGGGAAGTTCAGGTAGCAGGTGCCGTCGTCGCCGGCGACGCCGACGATCCACACCCCGCCGGGGGCGGCGCCGTCGAAGCGGTCGGCCATGCCCTGCGCCACCTCGGTCCAGTAGGCCTCGTCGGACATGGCGTGCGCGCCGTAGGGCGAGGCGCGGAAGCCGCCGACCAGGGCGGCGGGCCCGTCCCCGCCCCCGTCGCCGGTCTCGCCCCCGTCGCCGGTCCCACCCCCGTCGCCGGTCTGGGGCCCGGGGGTGCCGGTGTCGGTGTCGGGCTGGTCGACGGGGCCCGCGCGACGGGGCTCGGGGTCGAGGCAGGCGGCGAGCAGCAGGGCGAGAGGCAGCGGGGCCAGGGGCAGCGGCATGGGGTCCTCGGGCTGGCACTCTTTTCGCAAGCCTCGTGCCACGCACCTCCCCGGCACCCCCCTCCTCCTGGAGACCGCGTGGGCCCGATCCCCCTGCTCCGCTCCACCGGACTCGCAGCCTTCTCCCTCGCCTTCGCCGCGTGCACGCCCGACGGCCTGCCCACCCGGCCCCTGCCCGACGGCGGCGGCGGTGGGGCAGGCGATGGGGGCACCGATGACCCGTGGGGCACGGAGGACACAGGGGAGACCGACGGGGGCACCGCCGACGGGGGCACCACCGACGGGGGCACCGAGCCGGACGACGCCCTGCGGCTGGTCGTGAAGCCGGACTACCTCAACCTGCACGAGGGCCCCTCCAACGACGACCCCGTGATCCGCGCCCTGGGCTGCGGCAGCGAGGTGACGGTGACGGGCGACGCCGACGGCAACTGGCAGCCCGTGACGGGTGCCGGCGAAGATGGCTGGGTCAAGAAGGCCTGGCTGGCGCGGCCCGACGAGGCCGGCGACGACCCCTGCCCGGGGCCGGACCCCTACCTGGACGACACCCCGGGCCGGGTCGAGGACCTGCTGTCCGTGACGCCCTACGTCGAGCAGGACTGCCGCGACACCAGCTTAGAGGGCTGGCCCTTCGAGGCGCAGCGCTGCACCTACAACGGCGGCCTGGTGGTCAAGGTCGCCAACCCCTCGGCCGAGCAGGTGACCGCCTGGATCGCCGACGCCTCGCAGCTCATCCCGGCGCTGTGGGCGCTGGAGGAGCGCGACCGCGACGCCTGGAAGGACGGCCTGGAGATCATCGCCAGCCACACCCTCTACCAGTCCTCGCGCATCTTCCCGCTCGAGGGCGAGGTGGACGAGGGCTACGTCTACGACTTCAGCCGCGGGGTCACCGAGGGCTGCTCCTCGGGCTGCTACTGCCGCATCAACTCGCTGACCCGCCAGCAGTGGTGCGAGTACGCCGACAAGGAGCTGGGCCTGGAGGACGAGGAGGACTGCCTGGACGAGTACAGCACCACCGAGTGGACCGAGGCGTGGGCGGACCACTGCCTGGACGCCCACCGCGCCGCGTGGACCGGGGTGCACCACGGCTACCGGGCGATGGCCTGGTGGGCCAACCAGACGATCGAGGACTCCTTCCCCGACCCCGAGACGGCCGATCCCGACGAGGTGATCGACCTGCTCGACGCCCTGTACTGAGGGGGCTCAGCGCCGCAGCAGGCAGCCGGGCCCGGGCGCCTGCTGCAGCCAGCGGCGGCGGGTCTCCTGAAAGCCGTCCTGGTCGGGCCAGGGCGCCGGGTTCTCCTGGATCCACGCCGCCCGCTTGCTGGCGGTGGGGCCGTTCACCGACCACTTGCGGGGCGAGGGGAAGACCGCCGCCAGCCGCGCGGCCTGCTCGGCGGAGAGGTCGGCGGCGTCGGCCTGCCAGTAGCGCCAGGCGCCGGCCTGCACGCCGAAGGTCAGGATCCCCGTCTCGGCGACGTTCAGGTACAGCTCCAGGATGCGCTCCTTGGGCAGGAGCAGCTCCATGAGCAGGGCGTACCAGGTCTCCAGCCCCTTGCGCAGCCAGCTCTGCTCCTGCCACAGGAAGACGTTGCGGGCGGCCTGCTGGGTGATGGTGCTGCCGCCGCGCAGGCGGCCGCCGTCGCCCTCGGCCTTGCTGTCGGCGTTGGCCTGGACGGCGGCGCAGATGCCCTGCCAGTCGAAGCCGCGGTGCAGCCAGAAGCGGGCGTCCTCGCTGGCGACGACGGCGCGGGGCACCCGGCGGCCCAGCGCGTCCAGGTCGCGCCACTGGCGGGTGGGCCAGCGCCACTCCCCCTCGTACGCGTGGTGGTCGAGGATGGCCCCGATCATCGTGAAGGTGAGCGGCGGGTTCACGACCCGGGCCAGGCCCACCTGGACCACGCTGAGCAGGACGGCGCCGAGGGCCGCGGCCAGCAGCAGCCGGGGGAGCGCGCGCACGGCGCGTCGGAGGCGGGACATGCCGGTTCCTTCAGCGCCGGTCCCGGCCCCAGCGGACCAGGTCCCGGGGCGCGTCCTCCGGCTCCTCGGGCTCGCGCCGCCACTGCCGCCAGAAGCCCAGGGCCAGCACCGTCGAGGTCGCCACCCCGACCCAGCCCAGGAGCCAGAGCTGCAGCGTGTTCAGCTCCTGGCCCTGCAGGGTGGGCGCCTTGACCTTGCCGAGCGCGCTGGCCCACACGTAGAGGCCCAGGCCCACACCCAGCGCCCACTGGACGATCGCCACGACGGGCGCGGCGCCGGTGGTCGGCAGCCGGTCACCCACCCCGACCAGGAGCAGCAGGGCCAGGAGCGGGCCGAGGATGGCACCAGCGACGAGCACCGTGTCGACGAGCGTCAGGGCCGGATCCACGGGCGCCTCCTCGGGCGCATCATACTCCCCTCGACCGGGAGTGCCCCCGATGCCGCTGTTGCTCCTGCTGCTCGCCGCCCGCCTGCCGGATCCGCCTGCCGCCGTCGCCGAGCTGCTGCTGGCCGACGCCGACGGGCAGGTCCTGGTCCAGCTCCGCCAGGAGCGGTGCTGGCGCGACCGCGCCCTGCCCGCGCCGCTGGAGACGCTGCAGGATCCGCTGCACACGGGCCTGCGGCTGGAGCTGGCGCGTGCGCCCGGCGCCCGGACCTGCCTGTGGACCGGCTACCGCCCCTCGGCGCACGAGGCGGAGGGCGACACGCTGGTGCGCTACCAGCTCCTGCTGGAGCAGCGGGAGGAGGTGGTGGAGGGCGTCTGGGTCGAGGACCACGAGGAGGTGCCCCGCCGCTGGTGGACCGCGACCGGCCAGCACCAGGGGGCCCGGCTGGAGCTGTCGCTGCGCAGCTGGGAGGACCAGGGCGCCGCGACGCTGCGGGGCGTCGTCGCGACCCCCTGAATGGCATAGACGCACGCCCCTTCCCACCCAGGAGCCCCCCATGCCCACCACCATCCACGGCGCGGACGGCCTGCGCGCCGCCGTCGGCCAGGACCTCGGCGCCACCGCCTGGCAGACCATGGAGTTCGCCCGGATCCAGACCTTCGCCGACGCCACCGACGATCACCAGTGGATCCACGTCGACCGCGACCGCATCGCCAAGGAGTCGCCCTACGGCGCGCCCATCGCCCACGGCTACCTGACCCTGTCCCTGGTGGCCGGGAAGTTCTTCGAGCTCATCGAGCTGCAGGGCTTCCAGATGGTGATCAACTACGGCTGCAACAAGGTGCGCTTCCCCAACCCGCTGAAGGAAGGCAACCGCTACCGCCTGTCGATGACCCTGTCGGAGGTGGCCGACCGCAAGGAGTGGCTGGAGGCCACCTTCGTCGCGACCATCGAGATCGAGGGCCAGGGCAAGCCGGCCTGCGTCGCCGAGTGCGTCTACCGCTTCCTGCCGCAGTAGGTTTCAGGGGGGGAACCCCTCCGGGGTCGGGGGCGCCCCACGGGGGAAACCCCTCCGGGGTCGGGGGCGCCCCACGGGGGGAACCCCTCCAGGTTCCGCCCTCAGCCGCCGTCGCCCCACTGGACCAGCTCGTCGCTGGTCTGGGTGCTGCTGTCGCCCTCGGAGTACTCCCGCAGCAGCTCGACGGAGCCGTCGGTGGCGCCGTCGGCGTGGAGGCGACCGGAGGTGGAGACGCTGCTGGCGTCGGCCGCCTCCAGGTCGTAGGCCGACAGGTCGACCTCGCCGCCCAGCTCGTCGGGGCTCATCTCCAGCGAGAAGCTGGCCTGGGTGGGCACGCCGGTGGTCTCGTCGACCTCGACGGGCAGCTCGCCGGCCGGGTCGGGGACCTGCAGGTCCAGGGCCCACAGGTCGTCGAGCTGGTCGTCGCCGGTGGCCACGGCCAGCTCGACCTCGACCGCCAGGTAGTCGTCGCAGATCACGTCGAGGTCGGCCACCGCCGCGCCCTCGGGGGCCTCGGCCTCCTCCAGGTCGACGAAGCGCACACCGGCGGTGCTCTGCACCTGGGCCAGCAGGGTGGTCGCGGGGCTGACCAGGGTCGTCGCCGCCGCCGACCAGGGCCCCGACAGCGGGTCCATCGCCTGGGCCGCCGAGAAGCCCAGCGGGCTCACCTCGTCCCAGTCCAGGTCGGTCTCGGTGGCGTCGCAGTGGGGGACGAAGGTATCCATCCGGCAGCCCAGCAGGCAGAGCAGGAGCGGAAACATGCAGCCTCCTCGCGGGGATCGTAGCCCCGCCGCGCGCCCGCCGCTCAGCGGCCCAGGAGCAGGTCGCTCGCCGCCGCCAGCGCCGACAGCGGCCCCGCGCCGGCCACCTCGGCGCCGATCAGCAGGGCGGCCAGCAGGAAGGGGCCCACCACCTGGAGCCGGGCCCAGTGCGGGCGCCAGCGGTAGGGCACCAGGCCGTCGACGATGCGCCCGCCGTCCAGCGGGGGCACGGGCAGCAGGTTGAAGGCGGCCAGCCCCAGGTTCAGCGGCACGGCGACCGCCAGCAGCGCCAGCAGGCCGCTGCCGACCGGGTGGGCCGGCGCCAGCGCGACCGGGCGGTGGACCAGCGCGGCCAGCAGGGCCAGCACCAGGTTGCTGGCCGGGCCGGCCCCCGCCGCCAGCAGCAGGCCCGTGTCCTGGTGCACGCCGCGGAAGCGCAGCGGGTTGACCGGCACGGGCTTCGCCCAGCCGATGGGCACGCCGACGAGCGGCAGCAGCACGGTGCCCACCCAGTCGACGTGGACCAGCGGGTCCACCCGCATCCGCCCCATCAGGCGGGCGGTGTCGTCGCCCAGGCGGTTCGCCGTCCAGGCGTGGGCCCACTCGTGCACCGACAGCGACAGCCACAGGGGCACCAGCACGGTCAGCCGGGCGACCAGCCAGTCCATCTCAGGCCGGCTCCCGCGGGGGCTCGACACGCACGACGTGCCGCCGCGCGACCGCGACCTCGCGACCGTCGGCCTGCCGCAGCTTCAGGAAGTGGCCGTCCGCCCACACCAGGGCCCCCTCGACCACGGTGCCGTCGGCGAGCTGGACGCGGGCCTGCTGGCTGCCGTCGCCGCGCGAGAGCTGCCAGGAGGAGTCGACCAGGGCCTGGTCCAGCGGCGCGAAGGCCTCGCCCTGGGCGCGCAGGGCGGCCAGCGCGTCGGCCAGGTCCTGCGCGCGCAGCTCGACCGTGCCCTGTCGCTCGGCGCGGCGGCGCACGGCCAGCAGGGCCGCCTCGTTGCAGAGCTGCTCCAGCCCCGCGCCGGTGGCGCCGGCCGCGCGCTCGGCCCAGGCCGCCAGGTCGACGTCGGGCGCGAGCGGCTTGCCCTGGGCGTGGATGCGCAGGACCTGGGTCGCCGCGGCCTGGTCCAGCGGCGGGATGCGCAGCCGCACGTCGAAGCGGCCGGGCCGGATGAGCGCCGGGTCCAGGATGTCGGAGCGGTTGGTGGCGCCGATGACGACGACGCGGGCCTGGGGCTCGAAGCCGTCCATCGCCACCAGGATCTGGTTGAGCGTCTGTTCGCGCTCCTCGTTCCAGTGGCCGATGCCCGAGCCGCGGCGCCGCCCGATGGCGTCCAGCTCGTCGATGAAGATGACGGCGGGCGCGTTCTTGCTGGCCTGCTCGAACAGGTCGCGCACCCGCGCGGCGCCCACGCCGACGAACATCTCGACGAACTCCGAGCCGGAGACCACGAAGAAGCGCACCCCGGCCTCGCCGGCGACGGCCCGCGCCAGCAGGGTCTTGCCGCTGCCGGGCGGCCCCTCCAGCAGGATGCCGCGGGGCACGCGGGCCCCGGCCTGGGCCCAGGCGTCGGGGTGCTGCAGGAAGTCGACCACGTCGGACAGGCGGGCCTTGGCCTCGTCGCAGCCGCCGACGTCGGAGAAGCGCGTGGCGGGGGGCTTCTCCAGCAGCCGCGCCCGGCTCTTGCGCATCTGGTCGGCGGTGGCCGTGCCCTGGGCGCGCAGCCGCCGCAGGAACCAGGCCAGGCCTCCCACCACGACCAGGGCCACCACCAGCAGGGGCAGGAGGCCCAGCAGCCCGCCGGCCAGCCCGACCAGGCCCAGGTCGTAGTCCAGGTAGATCCCCCGCTCGGCCAGGACCTGGATCGCCTCGGGCGCCAGCACGCCGCGGGACCGGTAGACCTGCCCGTCGCGGGTGCTCACCTCGTAGGTCATGTCTTCGGTCCAGCGGACTCCGAGCACCTCGTCCTGGGCGATGTCCTGCTCGACCTGGGCCCAGGGCTGCTCGGGCGGCTCCTCGCCCTGCACCAGCCAGAAGGCGCCGAGGAAGAGGAGCACGAGCGCCAGCCAGACCAGCAGGGTGCGGCGGGAGGAGGGGGTCACGGGGCACCCGGGGCGGAGGCTGGCGGGGTGGGGGAGGGCGAGAGGATACAGGAGCGCCCCGCCTGGGAGACCCCGTGCTGCTCCTCGCCCTGCTGGCCTGCTCCTCGCCGCCGCCCCAGACCATCACCGTCTACGTCGACTCGGACGACCCCGCGCTGGCCGCCATCACCACGATGGTCGAGCGCGTGGGCGACGACCGCCTGACGGTCAGTGTGGAGAGCGCCAGCATCGCCCAGGCCGAGCAGGACGAGGACCTGGCCATCGTCGTCGAGCCCAGCGGCGAGTGCGGGGAGTGCTACATCCTGCGCGACGAGGACGGCGCCTGGCAGGTCGAGGGCGGCGGCCTGCTGGGCAAGCAGTACGGCCTGGCCCACATGCTCGAGCTGTTCGGCTACCGCTTCCCGCACCCCTTCCAGGCGCGGGTGCCCGCCGTGCTGCCCAAGGGGCTGGACGACGACCACCCCGACCTGCTGCGGGTCCACGCGCCCGAACAGACCCTGCGCGGGCTGCACCTGCACACGCTGCACCCCATCGAGGGCCTGTTCGGCTTCTGGGACGAGGTGCCCGGAGGGGCCGAAGGCGCCGAGCTGGAGCGGGTCGAGGCGGTGGTCGACTGGGTGGTGAAGAACCGCGGCAACCACCTGCAGTGGGTGGGGCTGGACGACATCGAGGACGGAGGGGCGCCGCACGAGGCCTGGCTGGCGCGGGCGACGGCGGCGAACGAGGCGGCCCACGCGCGCGGGCTGACCACCGGCCTGGGCGTGCAGCTCTTCGGCAGCGGCAACCTCCAGCAGGCCTTCGACCTGCTCGACAGCGACCCCGGCGACCGCGAGGGCCGGCTGGAGGCGATGGCGGCCCGCTGGGCCCTGGTCACGCCGGCGGGCTTCGACGTGTACGATCTCTCCTTCGGCGAGTTCTTCGGCGAGGACCCGCAGAGCTTCGTCGACGCGGCGACCCTGGCGCGCCAGAGCCTGGCGGCGGCCGACCCCGAGGCCGAGATGTCGGCCGTGGTCCACGTCGGCGCCAGCGAGGACCAGCGCGTCGAGTACGATGGACAGTCGATGATCTACTACATGCTGGCGCAGTACGTGGAGGACACGATCCTGCACGTCCACACCGTCATGTACTACAACCTGTACGACGACGCGGGCGGGGCCTACCACCACGACGACTTCTCCGAGCACCGCGCCCTGATCCAGCAGCAGCTCCAGCAGGGCGAGCGCGTCGCCTACTTCCCCGAGAGCGCCTACTGGGTGGCCTTCGACAACCCGGTGCCGCTCTACCTGCCTCTGTACGTCAAGAGCCGGCACCACGACATCGCCAGCCTGCGGGCCGATGCCCTGGCCGCGGGCGCGCCGGACCTGGACGAGCACGTCCTGTTCAGCACGGGCTGGGAGTGGGGCTACTGGCAGAACGACGCCTTCACGCTGCGCATGGGCTACGAGCTGCCCCCGGACTGGGGGGATCTGTACCGGGACTGGTTCGCCGTGGACGGCGCCGACGGCCTGGCCCTGGCGCAGGCGGTGGTCGACCTGGCCGAGGCCCAGCACGTCGCGCTCATCGAGGGCCGCGGCGCGGCCTACCTGGCCGGGCGCGACGCGGCGATGGACGTGGGCTTCGGCGCGGGCATCGTGGCGGCCCCCGACCGGCTGGGCTTCGAGGAGCTGGCGGCCCTGGGCGAGGCCGAGCGCGCCGCCTTCGACGCGGCGACGCTGGAGCCGCTGCGCGGCCTGGAGGCGGCGACGGCCCAGGCGCTGGACGCGGTGCAGGCGCTGGACCTGGTCCGCACGGACCGGTGGGCGCAGGAGATCCGCGACGGGGTCGAGGTGGACCTGTACCGGGTGCGCTTCACCCTGGGTCTGTACCAGGCGGTGCTGGCGGGGGCGGCCGGCGAGGATCCGACGCCCTCCCTGGCGGCCGCCGACGAGGCCTGGGCCCAGGCTCGCGCCGTGGTCGACCGCCGCCACGCCGACCTGCACGATCCGCTGGGCGAGACGCTGGTCGACGACGGCGTGGAGAACCCCACGATCTACGACTACGGCTACCTGTTGCGGGCCGGGGAGCTGTGCTTCTGGGAGCGGGAGCGGGTCCAGGCGGCGCGGCTGCTGGAGGGCAGCGACGAGCAGGTCCCGAGCTGCTTCTGAGCGCCGCCCCCCGGCGGCGGGGACCGGTGCGTCGGAGCCTGTGCGATGATGGGCTCCTCCTCGTCCCCCGCGCGGAGCGCGACGAACCCGGATGGTCCGAGCCTCCTCTGCCTTGCCCGCCCGCGTGGCCCTCACCCTGGCGACCCTGCTGGTGGTGGTCGGGGGGCCGGAGCTCGCGCTGCGCCTGGCCGGCCACGGCCCGAGCCTGCGGCGGGGCGAGATGCACGCCGACCCCGACCTGCTGTGGGCCTTCAACCCCGGCGCCGACCGCCCGATGGGACGGCACACGACCATCAACCGCCTGGGCCTGCAGGGCCCCGAGCCCACCCGCCACCCGCGGCTGCTGGCGACGGGCGACTCCTCGGTGTTCGGAGTGTCGATCAACGACGCGCCGACCTTCTCGCAGGTGCTGGGGGAGGCGCTCGACCTGGAGGTCCACAACGGCGGGGTGCCCGGCTACAGCTCCGCGCAGTCCCTCGCCCAGGTCGAGCGGGTGTGGGGCGCGCTGGACCCCACGCTGCTGGTGGTCGCCAACCTGTGGAGCGACAACAACTTCGCCACCTTCGTCGACGCCGAGGAGCTGGTGCAGGCGGGGCGGCCGCTGGCTCGGGCCCGGCACCTGCTCGTGCAGGGCGCGCTGCGCTCGGCGACGCTGGCCGCCATGGCGCGGTGGGTGGGTGCGGAGCACCAGCAGGAGATCGGGTGGGGCCAGCGCGGGCAGCAGACCACGCGCGGCGACCGGCGGGTGCCCCCCGCCGACTACTCGGCCCACCTGGACGCCATGGCGCGCCAGGCCCGGCAGGACGGCGCGGGCGTGATCTTCCTGATCCTGCCCAACGTCGAGGACGTCGACCACCCCGGTCGGCCCTGGCCCTGGGACCCCTACCGCCGCCTGATGCGGGAGGCGGCGGCGCGGCACGGTTGCCCGGTGGTCGACGGGCCGGCGCTGGTGCGGGCGACGGGCAAGGGCGCCGGGGAGCTGTTCGTGGACGAGATGCACCCCAGCGCCACCGGCCACCAGGTGCTGGGGCGAGGCCTGGCCCAGGCGGCGCGCGAGGCCGGCTGGCCCGACGCCGCAGGCCTCTGCCAGGGCGAGGGGCCCGCCTCGACGGACTTCGACGACCCCTGGACCTGGCCCGCCGGGCGCGCGCCGACCGCGACGGCGCCCGCGGTGGCGGGCGTGCTGCGGGGCTCGCGGCGACGGCAGGAGCCGCTGACCGTGCGGCTGATCGCCCCGGACGGCGCCGTCCTGGACCAGGTCGAGCTGCCGGGCGCGGCGCCCTTCAGCCTGCAGGTCGAGCCGGCGCCCGCCCGCGCGGCGGTCGAGGTCTGGCAGCGGGAGCCGCGGCCGGCGCGCCTGCTGCGGCAGGAGCTGGAGCTGGTGGATGGCCCCCGCTGGGGCGTCACGATCGACCTCCCGGACCGCCAGCGTCCGGCGGAGGGGCGCACCCCGCCTCCCCGGCCGGGCGCGCCGGCGCCGCCGTGACCTCCTCGCCCCGCCCGCTCCCGGTCGGCGCGGAGTCCCTGGCCGTCGGGCTGGTCGCCGCGCTGGCGACGGCGGCGCCGCTGGCGCTGGCCGCGGCCGCGGGGCTGGACCTGCCGCTGGGCAGCGACGCGCCGCTGTGGGGGCTCTCGGTGCTGGACGTCGCGCACGGCAACGCCGGGATCCTCCCGCCGCTGTACGGCGGGCTGGCGGCCCTGCCCCACCTGCTGGGGCTACCGGCCGGCACGGCAGCGCGCCTGGTCTCGGCGCTGGCGCACGGCGGCACGGCGCTGGCCGCGGCCGGGCTGGTGCGGCAGGCCGGCGGCCCGCCAGGGACCGCGCTGGTGGCGGCCCTGGCCGTCGCCCTGCACCCCGACCTGCTGCTGACCGCGCTGCTGACCCAGCCCGACGCGCTCACGGCCGCGGTGTTCACGGCCGTGGCCCTCGGCCTGGCGGCGGTCGCCCGCCGCGCGACGCCGGCGACCCTGGCGGCGGGCGGCGGGGCGCTGGTCCTGGCCTGGCTGGTGCGGGAGTCCGGCCTGGTCGTGCTGGGCGCGGGGGCGGGCGCGCTGGGGCTGGCCGCGGCGATCCCCGGGCCCGGGCAGCGGCGGCTCCCCGCGCTCGGGCGGGGCTCCCTTGCGGTCGCGGCGACCCTTGCGCTGTCCCTGGGGATCAGCTCCGCGATCCAGCCGGCGGGGCGCGCGGGGGTGGCCCCCCCCTGGCTGGCGCGGCTGGAGACCGTGGCGGTGGACGAGGGGCTGGTGGAGGCGGGGAGCCTGCCGACCTTCCTCTCGGCCCACAGCGAGCCCTGGCCTGCCTGGAACAGCGCCCGGGTGGCCGCCCAGACCCAGCGGCTGGCGCGCCAGCTCCAGGACACGCCGGGGGATCGGCGGGCGGCCCTGCTGCGGGTGACCGTCCAGCACGGGCTCCTCGCCAGCAGCGACCTGCTGATCGTCCTGGGCCTGGGGGCGCTGGGACTGGCGGTCCAGGCGGCCGGCGCGCGCCGCCCGCGCCTGCTGCTGGCCCTGCTGCCCACGGTGGGCGTCGCGCTGGCCGCGATGCTGGTCTGGACCCAGCGTCGGCACGTCTCGGTGCTGCTGCCCGTCGGCCTGGCCGGCGCGGCGCTGCTCACCGGGTGGGCCCGACCTCCGGCCGCGCGCGCCCTGCTGGGCCTGGTGGTGGCGCTGGCGGTGCCCGCGTGGCAGGCCCCGATCACGGCCGAGGCGGTGCGCACGCTGCAGGCGTCCGCCCGCCAGGTCCAGGACGCCTGGCTGCTGGGCCGGGAGCTGCGCGAGCGCCTGCCACCCGACGCGCGGATCTGCGGCACCGTGGGCCGCGACCTGGTCGGCTGGGGCGGGGTGCTGCTGGTGGGCGCCGAGCGGGCCGGCTGCCAGGCCGAGGGCGAGGTGCCCACCGCGCCGGGGGGCCAGGCGTCGTGGATGTGCGCGCGGGTCGTGCGCGGCCAGGAGCGGGCGCCCGCGGGGTGGGCGGTCCTGGCGCGGCAGGGCGAGCTGACGGCCCTGTGGCCGGAGCCCACGCTGGACCTCCAGGAGCGCAGGCGCCGCGCGCGCCTGCTGCCGGTGGACGCCTACGTGCCGGTGCCCCGCCCGCCCCCCGACGCGCCGGTTGCCCCCTCCCCGGGCTCTCTCCCCGGCTGAGCCGCGCCCGCCCCGGGGAGGCGCCGCGGGCGGCTCAGGCCGGCGGCGGCCACAGGCCCTGCTGCCGCACGAAGTCCGCCAGCACCCCCGCGAACCGCTCGCTGCCCTCCTCGTCGACGTGGCCGCCGTCGAAGAAGCCCGCCTCGCGCAGGTCGGGATCCTCCTCCAGCGCGGCGTAGACGGCGGGATCGGTCCGGTCCGGGTGGTCGGGGGCCTCGACCCGGACCGCCCCGCTCTCCAGGTCCACCACCCGCTGGCGCCCACCCTCGCGGCGCAGCACGACCCCCCGCCGCGGGAGCGCGGCGCGGAGCCCGTCGGTCGCCTCCAGCATCGGCAGGTCCGGGAGCTGGGCGCGGGCGGCGGCCAGCAGGGGCCCGACGCTGTCGCCCCCCCGCACGTCGAAGGTCGAGACCGGGCTGAACACGGCGGCCACGCGGGCCCCGGTGATGCCGCGGATCCGCCGCACCACCCGCCCCAGCGTGGGCAGCTCGTCCTGGCGCGGGCGCTGGATGACCAGGACGAGGTCGACCTGCGCCCGCCGGAGCAGGTGCTCGGCCCAGTGCTCGAGCTGGTCGGGGCGCATCCCGGGCACGCCGCCGACCAGCACCGGCGCGTCGAGCGCCTGTCCCAGGCGCACCGGCAGGCACCGGGCCCAGTCCACGCCCCAGCCGAAGGGCACCGAGTCGCCCAGCACCAGGACCCGGGGGCGGGGCGCCTGCTCCACCTCGGCCCGCCCGCGCAGCCGCTCCTGGTTGCTGTCCACCGAGAAGGCCCGGCGCCGCTTCATCGCCGCGCGGGCGGCGGGATCGATGGCGTCCCGGGGATCGTGGGGCCGGTCGGGCACGACCACCACCGCGTCGCGCAGCCCCGGGATCAAGAGGTTCGCGGGGCCGTGCGCGAGCGCCACCGGCTCGACGATGCGGTCGGACTCGGTGGGGAGGGCATAGACGCCGCGGGTGGCGACCCGCCAACCCAGCCAGGCCAGGCCAGAAGCGACCATGGCGCTGCCTCCCGCGAGGAGGAGACGACGGCTGAGCGGGGCGCCGGGCGCTGGAACCACGGGAGGATCGGAGCACGGGACGCCGCCCCGGCGCAAGCGCGCGGGCGAGGATACCCGTGGCCACCCCCCCCCGGAGCGCCCATGCCCCCCGCCGGTCGGCTCGCGCTGCGCTGGCTCGGCCGCCTGGCGCTGGTGCCAGCGGGCGCGCTCCTGGGCATGGTGGGGGCCGAGCTGGGGGCCCGCGTCGTCGCACCCACCCCGGCGGCCGAGCTGCTGGGCGAGCCCTCGCGCGACGCCACGCCGGGGCTGTACCAGTCCCACCCGACGCAGGGCCACGTCCCCGTCCCCGGCTACGACCACGCCTGGCCCGCGCCCGGCGGCGCCATCCGCACCCGCATCGGCCCCGAGGGCTACCGCCTGCCCGCGGCCGATCCGGGCCGGCCCCGGTGGCTGGCGGTCGGCGACTCCTACACCATCGCCGTGCAGGTCCCCGAGGAGCGGACCTTCACCACCCTGCTGGGCCAGGCCACGGGCACCTCGGTCGTCAACGGCGGGGTGGACGGCTACAGCACCTGGCAGGCCCAGCTCCGCTACGAGCAGCTCGACCCGGTGGTCGACGCCGAGGGCGTGCTCTACGTGCTCTTCGAGGGCAACGACCTGTCGGACAACCAGGTCTTCGTGGGGCGGATGCGGGCCAGCCCCGGCGAGGACGGCCGCCTGCGCTTCCCCCCTCCCGATCCCCACTTCCGCCCCGAGCCGCTCACCCGCTGGCGCCCGCCGACCCTGGTGGACCACCTGCGCGCGCGCAGCCTGCTCTTCGCCGCCGTCCACGTCGTGCGCCACCGCCCGGAGGTCGTGCAGCGCGGCACCCTGGACCGATACCGGCGCGAGACCTTCGCCATGACCCGCGAGGGGCGGGGCGAGCGGGACCGCCTCCTGGCCGAGCTGGCCCCCGCGCTGGCGGCGCTGGCCTCGTCGGCCGCGGCCCGGGGGGACCGGGCCCTGGTGGCCCTCGCGCCCGCGCCCTGGATGCTGGACCCCACCCTGGCCGACGCCACGTTGCAGGCCCTGGGCCAGCGCGCCGGCGACGCCGACATCGAGGGCTTCCGGGCCGACATCGCCCGCGCCGTGGCGGCGGCCGGGCTGCCGGCCTGCGACCTGATGCCGGACCTGCACGCCGCCGAGCAGGCGGGGGAGCGGCCCTACCTCCGCTACAACGGCCACTGGTCGGTGCGCGGGCACGCGGTCGTCGCCCAGGCCCTGGCGCGGTGCCTGTCCCCGTCGGGCTGATCCCCGCTCAGCGGGCCCCGGTGCCCCGCAGGTCCCACGCGCGCACCACGCCCTCGGACACGGTGGGCGGGCCCAGCAGCGCCGCGAGGTAGCGGGCGTACGGCCCCCCCTGGCCCGGCTGCACCTCGCCCACCATGGCGTCGAGATCGTCGTGCACCACGACCCAGGCGTAGCCGGCCAGCAGGCGGGCGCGGAGCTGCTCCTCGCTCGTCGCCCGGTCCGGCGCCGGGGGCTGGGCGCGCTGCTGCAGGCCCAGGACCAGGTCGTTGTCGCCCGATCGCGAGGGGTGGGGATCGGGCCCATAGGGGATCGGGCGCCCGTGCCCGGCCTGCCACCACAGGTAGCGGCTGGCGTACATCGTGCGGTTGACCTGGGGCGGCAGGTCGAGCACGCCGAGGTGGGCGTCCGGATCGCCGGGCGCCGCGGCCATGGCGAGCACCGCCGGGGGGATCGCCGCCGGCGCCGTGGCCAGCGGCAGGGAGACGGGGGCCGCCCACAGCCCCTCGGCCAGCGCCAGGGCGGCGAGGGGGAGCGCCAGCAGGGCGCGGTCCGCCAGGGCGGCGCCGGCCAGCGCGCACAGCACGGCGATGCCCGCCACCCCCAGCCGGGCCGCGTGCGTGATCGCCAGCTCGGGCACGGCGAGCTGGAGCAGGTGGAAGGGCAGGGCGACCACGCCGGATCCCAGGCGGACGATCTGCCCGCCCCAGACCAGGTAGGGCCCCAGCGCGCAGGTGAGGGCCAGCGCCCCCGCCAGGGCCCAGGGCAGCAGGCTCCGGGGGCGCAGCCACAGGGCCAGCAGGGCCGGCAGGATCAGGCTCCAGCGCAGGTAGAGGCTGTGGGCGAACAGCTCGCCGACCGCGGCGAAGTCGAAGGAGCGGAAGCCGGGGAGGAACAGCTCGCGCGGATCGACGGCGTTGTGCAGGATGAGGGCGAGGTTCTGGTGGCCGCCGCGCGGGAGCACCGCGTCGGGGGCCTCGAAGCTGGCGCGGAAGGCCAGGAACACCGGCAGGGCCAGGGCGGCGGCCGCCAGCGCCCCCGCCAGGGCGGGCAGCAGGCCCCGCCGACGCAGGGCGAGGTCCCCGCCGACGACCACGGCGACGGCGAGGACGACGGCCAGCCCCAGGTAGAAGGTGTTGGCCGCGGCGAGCCCCGCGAGCAGGCCGGCGGCGAGGTGGGGGCGCAGGCCGCCCAGGCGCCGGGCGCGCGCCCAGCCCCACAGGGCGAGCGCGACGAAGCCGGTGCTGGTCGCCTCGCTGATGCCGTTGAACTGCTCCGCCAGCAGGTAGGGGCTGCTCATGTGCGCGACGCCGGCGAGCAGGCAGTGGGGTCCCGGGCGCGACAACTCTCCACAGAGGAGGTGGGCACCGAGGCCGGCGAGCAGCAGGCGCAGCACCGCGACGGCGTTCCAGGCCAGGGCCACCGACGACGGGGAAGCGCCGCCGGGCAGCGAGATCGGCAGGGCCAGCGCCGCGCCCACCGGGTCGATCTGGAACAGGACCCCGCCGCGCGGGTACACCAGCAGCTCCGTCCGCCAGGGGAGCTCGCCCTGGAGCAGGCTGCTCGCCCACCACCACAGGCCCCAGGCGTGGTTGTAGACGTCCACGCCCGGGTGGCCCAGCAGCGCCCCCGTGCGCCAGGACGGCCAGGTCAGGGCCAGCGCCAGGGCCAGGTAGGCGACCAGGCCGGCCAGCAGGACGGTGCGCGCGCGCCGGGGTCCCACCCATCCTCCCGGGCCGGGGGGGGCCGGATGCTATCATCGCGGCCATGAGCGCCTCACGGGGACGACGCGACCTGGTCGCGGGCATCGCGGCGACGATCGGGGTGGGCCTGGCGGCGGCGGCGTGCCTGGGCGCCTGGCCCTGGGCGCTCCCCTCGCGGCCCGAGGTGCTGCTCGGCAGGGACCTGCCCGAGGACGGCGCCCACACCGTCTTCCTGTACGCGGCGGTCGCCGACGGGCTCCGCGCGGGCTCCACCCACCTGGACGGCTACTGGCATCCCTTCGGCCGCCCCCTGCTGGACGGCGCCTGGAACGTGGTCGACGCGGTCGTCGCCGCCCCGCTGCTCGGGGCGGTGGGCCCCTACCGGGGCACCCTGCTCGCGACCTCCCTGTTCGGCCTCCTCAACGCCCTCTCCGGCGGCTTCATGGGGTGGCGGGTCGGCGGCCCCGGGTGGCCGATGGTGGTGGGGTCGGTCGGGCTCGCCTTCGCCCCCTTCGCGTGGGGAGAGGTGCACCAGGGCCGGCCGACCCAGAGCCTGCTGGCGGCGGTCGCGCTGGTGGTGGCGGCGGCCTGGGCCCCCGGCCGCGGGCTGGCGGCGGGTGCGGCCACGGCGCTGGCGGGCTGGGTGTACTGGTTCCAGGGCCTGTTCGCGTCGCTGATCGCCGGCCTGCTGGTGGCGACCGGCCAGGCGCCGCGCCGGGCCGCGCCGGCCCTGCTGGTGGCGGCCGTGACCTGCGCGGTGCTCGTGGCGCCCTTCGCGGTCCTGGTGGCCGACCGCTGGGGCGAGCTGCAGGGCAGCGCCGCCCGGCGCGCCTTCCCGGTGCCCGTGGCCCTGCCCTGGCAGGTGCCCCTCTCGGCCGGGGACCGCGTGGACGGACGCTACCTCCCCCTCGGCCTGCTGGCTCTCGCGCTCCTGGCGCTCGGCGGAGGGGCGCGCCTGCGCGCGGCGGCGCTGTGGGCGGGGGCGGCGGCCCTCTCCCTGCTGGCGCTGGGCGAGGAGGTGGTGATCGACGGGCAGCGGTGGCTGCTGCCCTGGCGCTGGCTGTCCGAGCTGCCCCTGCTGTCCCGGCTGTGGTGGCCGTACCGGGCGCTGGGGGCGGCGACCGTCGCCCTGGCGGCCGCGGCGGCGCTCGGGGCGGCGACGCGGCCCGGGAGGTGGTTGGCGGGCCCGGCCTGCCTGGCGGTCGCCGGCCAGTGCCTGCTGGTCCCCGGCCGACCGCCGGCCGAGCGGGTGCCGCCTCCCGCGGGCTGGGAGCAGGCCCTTCCCGCGGGCCCGGTGCTGGTGCTGCCGGCCTTCGAGGCGCGCTCCAGCCGCCTGACCCTGCTGCAGCAGCCGCGCCACGGCCGGCCCCTGGTCAACGGCATGGGCATGGCCCAGCGCGACCTGTGGCCGCCGGAATTCACGGCCTGGTGGCGCGCGGACCCGCTGCTCACCGGCATCGAGGACATCGAGGGGGGGCGGCTGCCCACCGCGGCAGCCTCGCCGCAGGGCCTCCGCGCCGCCGGCGTGGTGGCCGTGGTGGCCGACCGGGCGTGGTGGGCGGGCCTGCCCCCGGCGCACCGGAGCTGGCTGGAGCGCGGCCTGGGCAGCCCCGACTGCGGCCTGCCGGGCAGCGCCTGCGCCTGGGTGCTCGGCGAGGCCTCCCGGTGACCGCCCAGCGCCTCGACCGGCGCTGGCGTGCCGGACGGGCCGCGGTGCTGGTCGCCTTCGCGGGGGCGCTGGGCGCGCCGGCCTGGGTCGCGCCCACGACCCACGTCCTGGGGTCCTGGCGGACCGACACGGTCAAGCACGTCTGGTCGCTCTGGCTGGGGCGCCAGGTGCTGGCGGAACGCCCCGCGATCTGGGGCAGGACGGAGCTGGTCAACCACCCCGATGGCATGGACATCATGCTGGTGGAGCCGCTGGGCGGCCTGGTGGCGCTGCTGCTGTCGCCCCTGCCCCTGCCCCTGGTCGCCAACCTGCTGGCCTTCGCCAACCTGGTGTTGCTGGGCCTGTTCACCGCCGCCCTTGCCGACCGCGTCACCCAGGGCGACCGGCTGGCCGGCCTGGTGGCGGGCCTGGTGGCGATGGGCTCGGCGACCACCGCCTTCTTCTTCCACCTGGGCGTCGGGGAGATCCAGCACCTCTTCGTGATCCCGATGGTGCTGTGGGCGCTGGAGCGGGTGCGCGCGCGGCCACGGCCGGCCGAGGCGATGCTGCTGGCGGGCAGCCTGTGGCTCGCGATGCTGGCCGGCCACTACCTCGCCCTGCTCTGTGGGCTGGCGGCGCTGGCGGCGGGGCTCGGCGCCCTGCTGGTGGGCCCTCAGCGCGGGCGCCTGCTGCTGGCGCTCGGGGCCGCGGCGGTGGTGGCGGTGCTGCCGGTGGGCCTGCTGGTGGAGAGCCTGCGCGACGCCGGCCCGGTGGAGAACCTGACCGCCGAGAAGAACGACTGGCGCCTCCTCCTGCGGGTCCCGCCGACCGAGGCCCAGGCCGTCCGCCTGGACCTCGCGCGCCTCGCGTGGCCCTTCCGTGGCCTGTCGCCGGGGCTGTTCCCGGCCTACGTCGGCGGCCAGTACCTGGGGCCGATCCCCCTGCTGCTCGCGGCGTGGGGCGTGGCCGGCGCCCCCCGCCGGGCCCTGCCGCTGGCCGCCGCCGCCGCCACCGGCCTGCTCTTCGCGATGGGCTCGCAGCCCGTCGTCGCCGCCGCCGAGGTCGAGCTGCCGGGGGGCACGGTGCTGCCCTTCGCCTGGCTCAGCGCCGCCCTGCACAGCGTCGCCGTGCCGCCGCACTACCCGGTCCGCTTCGTGGCCGTCGCGATGGTGGGCGTGGCGGTCCTGGGGGCCCTGGCCATCGCCGGTCGCACGAACCGCCGGGTGCGGCTGGCCCTGGTCGGCCTGGCCCTGGTGGGCATCGCCGACGCCAACCTGCGCGGCGAGGAGCGCTGGCCCTGGCCGGTGACGGAGCTGACGCCGGTCCGGTTCCTCGACGGCCTGCGGCAGGTCGACGACGGCGCGGTGCTCGACCTGTCCTGGTACTCCCAGGCCGACCAGGACGGCCGGAACCAGAGCGCGTGGTACCAGGTCCAGCATGGCCTGCCGACCCAGATCGTCCCGATCACCCGCCTGGACCGGCTGCATCGCGAGGGCGCGGCGCGGGCGCTCGCCCTCCCCATGGTGGAGGAGCTGCGGCAGATCGGCACCGGGACGGACGACGCGCCCGGGGGCGGGGGCGACCACCGGGCCGACCTCGCCCTGCTCCGCGAGGACGGCTTCCGCTGGATCCTCGTCTTCGGCGAGCGGCACCGACCGGCAGGCGACCAGCTGGCCGGCGGAGGGACGCTGCCCGCCGGCGAGGTGGCGGTCCTGTCCATGCTGCTGGGGCCGCCGACCTTCGAGGAGGGGTCGGTGGCGGCGTGGCGGCTGCCCGAGCTGACCCTGCCGGAGGAGGAGCTGGCGCCGGCGCGCGCCCGGCGGTTGCAGGGCATCCCGCAGGCGACGGAGCGGCTCTTCCGTGCTCCCCCCTGAGACCCTCCGCGCGGCGGTGTCGGCCGGTGCACGCGCGCTGGCGGGCCACCTGGGGCTGGCCTTGCTGGCGTCGATGCCCATGGCGCTCAGCCCGGCGACCCGCCTGCTGGGCCACCCCGAGGTCGATGTCTGGAACCACGCCTGGGGGCCCTGGTGGTTCTGGACCAGCCTGTCCCAGGGCCACCTGCCCTTGCAGACGACCTTGCTGGGGGCGCCGCTGGGGGGGCGCCTGTGGTTCCCCGACGGCCTGGGCGCCCTGGTCGGCGCGCCCCTCGTCCCGCTGCTGGGGCCTGTCGTCGCCTGGAACGCGGTCGTGCTCTTCCACCTGGTGCTGGCCTCGGTCGGCGGCCGGCGGCTGGCCCGGGCGCTGGGCGCGGAGGACCGCGAGAGCTGGCTGGGCGCGGCGCTGCTGTGCTGCTCGCCCTACCTGCTCAGCGAGGCGCACAACGGCATCAGCGAGGCGATGGCGGTCGGCCCGCCGGTGCTGGCGCTGGCGGCCACCGTGACCGCGATGCAGAGCGGGCGCGCCCGGAGCTGGGTCCTGGCGGGCGCCTGGGGCGGGCTGACGCTCGCGGGAACGGCCTACTTCAGCATCGGCCTGCTGGCCGTCGCGGCGCCCCTGCTGCTCGGCGGCCTGGTCCGTCACGGCGCCCGCCGCGTCCTGCCCGGCGCCGCGCTGGCGTTGCTGATCGCCGCGGCCATCGGCCTGCCGGCCCTGCGGGCGGCCTGGTGGACGCTGCAGGCCGACCCGCTGGTCTTCCGGCCCCCGACCCGGACCCTGGCCGACCTGGAGCCCCAGCTCCGCCACAACGCGGTCGACCCCCGGACCTTCCTGTGGCCCGGCGACTTCCAGTCGGTCCTCCTCGACGGCGAGTCCTTCCGGCACAGCTCCTACCTGGGCCTCCTGGCGCTGCTGCTCGCCCTGCGCAGCCGGGCCTGGCTGGCCCTGGTGGCCGCGCTGCTGGGCCTGGTGCTGTCCCTGGGCCCCTGGCTGTGGTTCGACGGCGACTGGCTGCTCTGGCAGGGCCAGCGCCTCGCCCTGCCCTACAAGGCCCTGTTCGAGGTGCTCCCGCCCAGCACCGCGGGCCACCCGCAGCGCGTCGGGCTGCCGGCCATCGCGCTGGTGGCAGCGCTGGCGGCCCGCGGCCTGCGGGGCCTCTCGCCCCGCGTGGCGGCGTCGCTGGCCGGGCTGGCGCTGGCCGAGGTCCTGCTCCTGAGCCCCTCGCCCTGGCCCCTGGCCCGCACGCCGGTGATCGATCCCGCCCCCGCCCTGGCCGTGCGCGCGGCGACGCAGGCGGCGGGGGGCGGGCTGGTGCTCGACCTGCCCGCCGACGTGCCCGGGCGCGGCATGGTGACCAGCCGCCACCTGTTCGCGCAGACGCTGCATGGCCAGCCGCTGCCCTACAAGCCGGACGTGCGCGCGAACACCTCGTCGCTGGGGGGGATCGCGGCCTTACGCTGGCTGGCGAGCGGCGAGGGGGATCCGCCGTGGGACGGCGGGCAGGAGCTTGCGCAGGCTGGCGTCGCGGTGGTGGTGGTGCACCGCGACCTGCTCGCCGAGGAAGACGCCCGGCGGGTGGAGGACGCCCTGCGACAGTGGCTGGGCTCCCCCCAGGAGGTCGGCACCGCCGCGGTGTTCCGCCGGCCGGCGCCGGCGACCGGCGCGCCAAGGTGGAGCCCTGGGCTACAGTCGCCGCGATGATCCCGCCCGCCCTCGTCGCCGCCGCCGCAGCCGCAGCCACCGCCGCCGCCGCCGCCGCCGCCGCACCGGCCCGCGTCGCCATCCCGGCCGGCCGGTTCACGATGGGGGCCGACGGGCACCCCGACGCGCCGCCGCGCCAGGTCCGGCTGTCCGCCTTCGAGATCGATCGCACCGAGGTCTCGATCGGCCAGTTCGAGGAGTTCACGGCGGCGGGCGGCTACCGCAAGCCCGAGCTGTGGAGCGAGGCCGGGCGGGCCTGGCTGGCGCAGCACGCCGACGGCGCGGGCGCCGAGCTGCGCAGCGCCGGGCGCGGCCCGGACCACCCGGTCGTCGCCGTGACCTGGTACGAGGCGGACGCCTACTGCCGGTGGCGGGGCGGCGCCCTGCCGACCGAGGCCCAGTGGGAGTACGCGGCCTGCGGCGAGGGCGGCCGGCCCTACCCGTGGGGAGACGATCCCCACGTGGCCGAGGAGGCGATGGAGGGGATCCGGCACGAGGCCAAGAACGACGTCGCGACCAGCCCGGTCCAGGAGTTCCGCCCCGAGGCGGTCGGCCCCTTCGGCCTGATCCACACCGCGGGCAACGTCTGGGAGTGGACGGCGACCTGGTACGACGCCCGCACCTACACGATCGAGGGGGACGCCACGGATCCGGGCGGTCCGCCCACCGGCACCTGGAAGACCCTGCGCGGCGGCTCGTACCTCAACCTGCTGAGCTACCGCACCTGCCAGCACCGCGAGCCGGCCCGGCCGGACCGGGTCGCCTTCACGACGGGGTTCCGATGCGCCTGGCCCTCGCCCTGAGCCTGTGGGCGGCCTGCGCGACGGAGCCCGGCCCGGCGGATCCGTCCGCGCCGGGCCCCGCGCAGGGGCCGCCCGCCCCGGGCGCCGGCCCGCCGGGAGGTCCGCCCCCAGGTGCGCCGGGAGGGGGCGGACCGCCACGGTCGGCGGGGCCCGACCCGACCGACCGCGACTTCCCCCCGGCCGAGGTCGACGCCGAGGGGATGGTCCGGATCCCCGGCGGCTGGGTGCGCGCCGGCTGGTCGCAGATCGGCCCCGACCACAGCGACACCGAGCGCCCGAAGGCGAGCCCCTGGACCCTGGGGCAGGGCGCGGGGCTGCGCCCGGTGGAGGCCTGGGTGGCCCCCTTCCGCATCCAGCCCACCGAGGTCACGCGGGCGCAGTACCGCGAGTTCCTGCTGGCGACGGGCTACCGGCCCCCGTCGGTGGAGGAGGCCTGGTTCCAGGAGCACGACTGGGGCTGGAAGGGCACCGACTACCACCCGGGCACCGCGGACCACCCGGTGGTGGGCACCAGCTGGTACGACGCCTGGGAGTACTGCCACTGGCGGGGCTGGCGCCTGCCGACCGACGTCGAGTGGACCCTGGCCACCTACGGCCCCGCCGAGGACGGCCGCACCTACCCCTGGGGCCGCGGCTACGACGCGGGCCGCCTGAACCACGGCCGCGCCGGCGGCGAGCTGTTCGACGACTCCGACGGCTACCTGACCACCGCGCCGGTCGGCAGCTTCCCCCGCGGGCGCAGCCCCTACGGCCTGGAGGACACCTTCGGCAACGTCTGGGAGTGGGTGGAGGACAACTTCCGTGACGACTGGCGGCTGGTGGACAGCCGCCCCTACGAGCACGGCATCACCGACGTGTTCGCGGGTGGGCCCGGCATGTTCGTCGTCGTCCGGGGCGGCTCCTACTACTTCGACGTGGCGGTCAACCCCCACGCCGAGCGCACCTTCTTCGCCCGGGAGCTGCGCCGCAAGTCCAGCGGGTTCCGCTGCGCCGCCGACCCGTGACGCGCCCTCGGCCGCTGGCGGTGGTGGCGGGCCTGTCCCTGGGGCTCTCGATCGCCGTCGTGGCCGAGCGCGAGCGCCTGGAGGCCGGGCCGCCGGGCTGGACCGCCCAGGCGCCCGGCGTGCCCCTCTTCCTCGCCACCGACGCCGGCGCGCCCCGCCTGCCGGGCCAGGGCTGGCCGCTGGCCTGGCTCTGGTCGCTCCGCCACGACCAGCGCCAGGCCCAGGGCCTGGCCGTCCAGGCGGAGCTGCCCGCGGGCGCCAGCCTGGCGGTAGGGCTGGAGGCGCCGGACGGCCAGGCCCTGCTCCTCTCGGCGCGCGCCTTCGGCGACCGCTTGGTCACCGTCGGCATGCGCGACCGCTCGCGGGGCGACGGGATGCAGGTCCTGCGCGAGCTGCGCTGCGACGCCCGGGTCGCGCTGCCCGCGCAGGGTCCGATCCTGCTGGCCGTCGGCCCCGGCGCGCAGGGAGGGGTGCAGGTCCAGGTCGGGGACCAGGAGGTGCGCTGCGACGGACCCGCGCCGGTCGGCACGCCGCTCCTGCAGGCCGGCCTGCGCCGCGTGGGGCTGCACCGCATCGAGGTGGCGGGCCACGAGGGCCAGGACGCGCCGGGCCCGTCGTGGCCTGCCCGGCTGCTGGCCGCGGGCCTGGGGGCCGGCCTCGCCGCCGCGTGGCCGGGCGTCGCCGCCCGCGCGCGCCTGCGGGCCGATCTCGCCCGCCTGTGCCTCCTGCCGTGGCTCCTCGCCGGTCCCCTGGCCTTCCTGGACCTGGAGGGCATGCTCCAGGCGACGCGCATCGTCGTCGACCACCCGCTGCGCGTCGCCGTGGTGGTCCCGCTGCTGCTGTCGGCCGTCGCCGCGTGGGCGCTGGGCAGCGGCACCTTGCTGGCCCGCGAGGCCACCGACCGGGCCCTCTCGCCCCGGGCGGTCGCCGTCGTGGCGTCCGGAGCCACGCTCAGCGGCCTGCTGGTCGCGGCCGCCCGCCCGCAGTGGGCCTGGTCGGCGCTCTTCGCCGCGGGGGCGGGAGCCAGCCTGGGGGCGCTGCTGTGGCTGGCCGTGCGGGCCACGCGCGTGCGGCTGTACAACCCCCTGAGCCTGGCGCTCGCGGTGGCCTGCCTGGCCGGGGCCGAGCAGGCGCTGACCTGGACGGCCACGGGCCAGCGCCTGGTCGGCGTGAGCAACCGGTCGACCGAGGTCCCGAGCAACGCCGCCGGCCACGACCCCCTCGACGACTTCGCGATCATCGACGGCAGCCACCAGCACACCCGCTACCCCAGCCACGGCTACCCGGTCGCGCCCCCCCCGCGCACCGCGCCGGTGCGGATCGTGGCCCTGGGCAGCAGCAGCACGGGCGGCGCCTACCAGTTCGACGACCTGGACCAGTTCTGGCCCGCCGAGCTGGAGCGCCGCCTGGGGCCCGGGGTGCAGGTCGTCAACCAGGGGGTGGGCGGGTGGACCACCGTGCACATCCGCCGCTACGTCGAGACCCGCCTCCTGGACCTCGACCCTGACATCCTGGTCGTCTACCAGGGACACAACGACCTCAAGCAGCCCGCGGCCCGCCCCTACGCCGCCGTGTACGCCGAGCGGTCGGGGGCCGCGTCGG
Source organism: Myxococcota bacterium (assembly GCA_023150805.1). Lineage (GTDB taxonomy): Bacteria > Myxococcota_A > UBA796 > UBA796 > UBA2385 > UBA2385. Next base: position 80,448 of record JAKLKF010000017.1, read on the forward strand.
CCGCCGCCACCCTCTCCGGCCACCTCGCCCGCGTCCGCCTCTACCAGCTCCTGCGCTTCGCCCTCACCCCCCTGTCTGCGCAGCCTGGCGGCATCGCGGTGCCCATCCCCGACGCCCGCCGCAACCTCGCCCGCATCATCGACCTGGCGGGCGAGCGGGATGCCCGGGTCCTGCTCGTGCGCGAGGGCACCTACCCCGACCCCTCCGAGCTGGCGCCCTACGGCGAGCTGATGGCCTCGCTGGCCGACGGGCAGCGGGTGGCCTGGCTCGACGGGGGACAGGTCCTCGCGCCCGCCGACGCCTGGAACCTGTTCCTGGACGGCGTCCACCTGACGGCCCAGGGCCACCGGGTCCTGGCGCAGGCGATGGCCGACGAGCTGCGGCGCCTGGGCTGGCTGTAGGGGCGGGGACGCTCCTCAGGGCCGCAGGGTCACCGCGAAGGCCTCCAGGCCGTCCGCGATCCGGGCCTGCTCGCGCAGCGCCGCCTGGGGGAAGCCCGCCGCCTGGACCTGGGCCAGCAGGCTCCGGCCGCCGTCCAGGCCCGGGCTCGAGACCAGCACGAGGGCGTGGAGCTCGTCCAGCCGGTCGACCTGCTGGGCCAGCATCGGCCGGTAGTCGCCGCGGTCCACGCCGGGGCTGTGCCGATCGAAGGCCAGGACCACGTCGGCCTCGACGAGAGCCCGCGCGTAGAGGTCGTTGATCTCCAGCTCCACGGGCAGCGTCCGCGAGGCGATGAAGTAGGCGTGCGACCAGGGGCGATCCGGCGACCGCAGCCGCGCCAGCATCGAGATCAGCGCCTGTGGCGCGCGCTGCTCCCTGGCCGCCTGCGGCGGCTGGCCCGGCGCGAACAGCTCCCCGACGGGCGCCCCCAGCAGCGGGACCCACCGCGCCGCGGCGCCCGGGCTGTGGATCCAGCCGGTCACGAGGAAGAGCGCCAGCCCCATGGCGGCGGCGACGGGCGCCCAGGCCGCGCGTCCCACCAGGCCCAGCCAGGCCCCCGCGACCGGGGCGAAGAAGACGACCAGGCCGGTGCTGAGGCGGTTCTGGATGTCCAGGCGCAGGAAGTTGGCCGGGTCGCCGGTGTGCAACAGCAGCACCAGCACCACCCCCGCCGACAGGACGAAGGGCCGCAGGGAGCGGGCGCGCCGGTCGAGCAGGGCGAAGGCCGCGCCGACGGGCAGCAGGATCCCGGCCAGGGGCAGCGACTGCACCAGGTAGGCCCAGGCCAGGGACAGGGAGGGGACCAGGCCCGGCGAGGCGAAGTGGCGGGTGTTCACCACCAGGTTGTGGCGCAGGTCCCCCAGGGCCCAGGCATACCAGGGGCCCGCCAGCACCAGGCAGGTCGACCCGGCCAGCACCAGGTGGACCACCCGCCGCGCTGGCGAGGAGGCCCAGCCCGGCTCCCCCCGCCAGCGCCGCTCCCCCCGCAGCACCACCGCCACGGCGACCGCCGAGGGCGCCACGATGCCCAGCCCCCAGGCGAGCAGCCACCAGCCCTGGGACACCCACTGGTCGGGGCGGGAGCACATCCGCAACGAGACCGCCCCGGCCCCCACCACCCAGGCCACCTGCGCCGCGCCCAGGGCCCACAGCCGCCAGGCGCGCGGCTGCCGCCCGGGTGCCGCGAGCGCCGCCCAGGCCAGCGGGACCACCACGTAGTAGCCCGTCGACCACTTGGTCAGCATCGACAGGGCCAGCAGCACGCCCACCGCCAGCGACGGGCCCCGCCTGCGGAAGCCGTCGCTGGCCACCAGCGCCCACAGGGCCGCGGCGGTCATCGCCGCCTGCGGGTAGTCCAGCAGGTACATCCGGGAGGTGAACCAGGGCACGGGCGAGGCGACCGCCAGCGAGAGCACCGCCAGCCCCCCCAGGCGCCCGCCGAGCTGCCGCCCGATGCCGGCGAGGGACGGCAGCAGGACCAGCCCGAAGGCGACCACCGCCAGCCGCGCGACCTCGACCGACACCCCACCCAGCGTGAAGGCGAGCGCGGTCCACAGGTAGACCAGCGGCGGGTAGGCGCCGTAGAGCGGGTAGCGCCCGGGGTGCCCGGCGAGGTTCGAGAACACCGGCTCGCCGTGTCGCTGGAGGAAGGTGGGATCGAGGGTGAGCAGGAAGCGGTGGAAGTTGACCGCCCGGGGGTAGTGGCCGTCGTACAGCGGCAGCACGTCCTGCCCGCGCACCAGCCAGGCGTTCTGCCCGACCGCCACCACCACCAGCAGCGCGACCAGCACCGCATAGGCCCACGACGGCACCGGGTCGGGCGCGGTCGCGTCCGGTCGGGGGAGCTGCGCGGGCGAGGTCCCAGCCACGGCGCGCCAGCGTACCCGCTGCTGACCGCGGCGGCCGTCGCCGCCGGAGCTGACCGCGGCGGCCGTGGCCGCCGCCGGTGGTCGCGCCACGCTCGCCGCGGCCCCCGGGGGTATAGTCGCCGCGCCGACCGCGCCCTGCCCCCGGCCGCGCTGCCCCGCGGCCGCCTCGCGCGGTCCCGAGACCCGATCCCCCCCTCCGTGGAGATCTCCATGCGCCGCCTCGCCCTGTCCTTCCTCCTCTTCGCCACCGCGTGTCCGGCCCAGCCTCCCGCGGAGCCCCAGGCCCCCGCCACCGGCGGCGTGGAGGGCCAGCCCCCGCCCCCGACCGAGGGCGCGGCCGGCGGGACCCCGCCCGGGGACGCGGCGCCGCCGGCCACCGACGCGGGGCCCGGCGCGGGCCCGCCGGGCGCGATGCCCCCTGGCGGCGCGCCCGTGGTGCCCACGCTGGCGGTCACGGCGGGTGAAGGCGTGGTGCTCAGCGGCACCGTGACCTACGCGGGCGCCCTGGACCGTCCGATCCGCATCGACCTGCTGCAGAAGGACACGGCCGCCGACCTGCCCAACGCCATGAAGATC
>JAKLKF010000180.1 GCA_023150805.1 Myxococcota bacterium
CCCATCGCGACCGAGACCCGCGAGGGGACGCTCGCGGTCGAGGGGCGCGAGCCGGTGGCGCTCAGGGAGGCCTACGCGGAGGGGCGCGTCACCGTGACGACGGGCGACCGCGTCCGCGAGGCGACCGCCGGCGGCGGCCGGGAGCCGGGTGGAGGCCACCGGCGGGGGCAGGGCCTGCTCGAGGTGGCGCGCGAGGGAGGCCAGGCGGCCGGCCCGATCGCGGCGCCCGGCGCGGCGCGCGAGCAGCGCCAGGCGGTGGCGGCGGGCGAGCAGGTCGCCGGCGAGGGCCCGCCGCAGCAGGCGCAGGCCGTCCCGGGCGGAGGGGGGCGGCGCCAGGGACCAGGCGGCGGCGAGCTGGCCGACGGGGTCGATGCCCTCGGGGTCGAGGGCGGCGACGGCGGCGCCCAGGGCGGCCAGGTCCTGGCGGGGCGTGCGGCTGGGGTGGAAGCCGTCGAGCCAGGCGAGGCGGGCACCGTCGGGGCCGTCCACCAGCAGGGCGGCCAGGGGGCCGCCGTGGGCGAGGCCGCGGTCGTGCAGGGCGCCCAGCCCCTCCAGGCCCGCGCCGAGCAGCCGGGCGAGGACCGCGGTCGACGGCGGGTCCTCCACCGGCAGGCGGTCGACCAGGGGGGTGCCGGGGCAGGCGGCGGCCAGGGCCAGGGCCCCGGGCTCGTCGATCACGGCGACGGCGGCGCCGCGTCCGGGCGCGGCCAGGAAGCGGCGGCGCATCACCGGGTCGGCCTGCCACCGGGGCTGCAGGCAGCGCAGCAGGACCCGCGCGCCGTCGGTGGGGCGCCAGGCCTCCCAGGTGGTGGCCAGGGGATCCACCGCCAGCAGGCGGCCGCGCCGCAGGCCCCCGAGGACCGGCGGCAGGCCCGCGCAGGCCTGCTCGGCGGCGCGCAGCTCCAGCAGGGCCGCGTCCTCGCCGCGCTCCTCGGCCCGGGTCCAGGCCCGGGCGCGCTCCGCCGCGGACAGCGGCAGCCGCAGCTCGTCGGGGGGGCTCAGGCCTCCCTCCCCGGCGTGCCCCGCCGCAGGCGCCGGCGCAGGCGTCCCCCGACCAGCGCCAGGACCTCGCGCGCCTCGGTCAGCCGCAGCGCCAGCGCGGCCAGCAGGTAGCTTGCACCGCCCAGGGCGCCGAGCACGGCGGCCTGGGGCAGGGCGGCACCCAGGTCCAGGCCCAGGGCCTGCGCCGCGGTGGGGACGGCGACGCCCAGGGCGACGGAGGGGATCACGCGCAGGGCGAAGGCGCCGAAGCCGTCGGGCACCCCGGGGTACTCGCGGCGCAGGAGCAGGCCGAGGATCAGCACGTAGACGGTGACCGCGAAGGTGCTGGCGGCGGCCAGCCCCAGCGTGCCCAGGCCCTGCCCGGCCAGGTGGTAGATCGGGTAGGCCAGGAAGACCACCAGGGTCCCCAACAGCGACGGCAGCCAGGTCTTGCCGAGCACGTAGAAGCCGCGCGAGAGCAGGGTCTGGGCGGCCCACGCCCACAGGGCCAGGCCGAAGACCGACAGCGCCGCGCCGATCGCCGCGTGCTGCTCGGCGTCGATGCGCGCCCCGTAGACCAGGCGGCTGAGCTGCGGGCCCGCGGCCGTGAGCACCACCTGGGCGCCGAAGGCCAACACCAGCATCCGCCGCACGGCCTCGGACAAGCTGCGGTAGGCGCCGGCCTTGTCCCCCTCGCCGACCAGGCGGGAGAGGGTCGGGTAGGCGGCGACCCCCGCGGCCAGGCCGAAGACCCCCATGGGCACCTTCATCAGCTTCTTGGCGTACTCCAGCGTCGCCACCGCGCCGTCGCCCAGGAGCGACGCCTCGCGGCGCAGGATCATGTCGTCGTAGACGATGATGCTGAAGGCGACCATGACCGGCAGGGAGCGCCACAGCCAGGTGCGCAGGTCGGGGTGGCGCGGGGACAGCACCGGCCTCCAGCGCATGCCCATCCGGATGCAGCCGACCAGCGGCAGCAGGAAGGGCCCCAGCGCGCTGCCGACCAGCACGCCCCAGGCGAAGCCGCGCGCGCCGGCCTCGGCGCCGCCGAGCAGGCCGCCTCCGATGATGCAGACCGTGTAGAGCAGGGGCGCCAGCGCCGGCAGGGCGTGCCGATCCCGGGCCTGCAGGGCCGCGGACAGCAGCCCCCCGAGCAGGTGGAAGGCCTGGGCGGGCAGCATGATCCGCGTGAGCAGGACCAGCTCGGCCAGGGCGACCGGGTCCAGGCCGGGGCCGACCAGCGGGGCCAGGGTGGGGACCAGGGCCCACAACAGGCCGCCGAAGACCAGCAGGCCCAGGCCGACGGCGTTGGCGATCAGGCTGAAGGAGGTCCAGGCGCCCTCTTCGTCGTCGCGGGCGATGTAGCCGGCGAAGAGCGGGATGAAGACGATGGACAGGGCGCCGCCGGCCAGCAGGTAGCCCAGGGCGTCGGGCAGGGTGAAGGCCAGGAAGTACAGGTCGGCGTCGCTGCCGCCCCCCAGGACCCGGCCGATGACCGCCTCGCGGACCAGGCCGATCACCTTGGTCAGCAGGATGCTGGCCCCCCAGATGGCGGCCGCGATGCCGATGCGCCGGGACACTCAGCCGCTCGGGGTGGGGTTTACCTGCAGGTCCAGTCCGCCAGCCGGACCATGGTCACGCTGCCGGGCGCTTCGGTCAACCGGTAGAGCACTGCCCGGCTGCGGCTCCAGGCTGCCAGCTCGCGGTGGCCGTCGCCGTCCAGGTCGTTGGGCGGCAGCACCCGCAGCGGCTCGCAGGCGTCCGCGACGCTGTCCCAGGCCAGCACCTGGCCGGCGTCGGTGCTCAGGATCGCCACCATGCCGGTACACTCGCGGTGGCCGGCGGCGATCAGCATCGGCGGCGCGCCGTGGCGGCGGACCTTGGCCACGCTGCCCACGTCGACCCCGCGGGCCTTGCTCGGATCCGGCGAGGTCGGCAGGGGGGTGAAGCGGTCGACCTCGGGCAGCAGCTCGTCCAGGCGCCAGGCCGCGCGCTCGACCAGGGCCGCCTGGATCGCCGGCGCGGGCGTGATCGTGGGGGCCACGGCCCCGGCCTTGAGCGTGATCATCGCCCCCTGGGGATCGGCGACCACCGCACCGCAGGCGCCGGTGCCGCCCGTCGGCGCGAGGGTCACCACCTCCTTGGGGCCGGCCGCCAGCGTGCCCTGGCCGGTGCTGTACCAGGTGTCCTCCCGCCACAGGATGGCGCCCCAGCCCTCCTCCGCCGCCACCTGGGCCTGGGGCGGGGGAGGCGCTCCGCCGGACCCGGCGGCCTCGACCGGAGGCGCGGACACCGCCGGGGCAGGCGCCGGGGGCTCGGGCGCCGGCCCGGTCGGAGACGAGGAGGTGCAGGACCACGCGAGCAGGAGCAGGGGGAGCATGGCCAGCGGCTATCCCCTCGGCGGGTCCCGTGGGGAGGCATCGCGCCGCAGCGCGCCGGCGAGTGCCCGTCACCCGGAAGGTAAAAGGCCGGGCCTCCCGCGAGACCGAGTGTTGGGGGGGGGACGCACTCAGCCGTCAGCGGGAGGTCCCGGCCATACGCCCGGCGAACCGGGACAAGCGAGACGTAAGGGTTGTAATCGAGTCCCGGGGAGGTCGCAAGTGCCGGGACGAGAGAACGAGGGCGGAGCGGACCGTTCCGCCAGCGGCGCCTATTCCTCGGCGCTGGTGGTCTGGCCGCAGTAGGGCTCGCCGTTCTCCTCGCGCTTCTCCTCCTCGAGGTCGGGGTAGGCCCACTGGTCCTTGCGGATCTTGTCGACGACGAAGGAGCCGCGGACCACCATGGCGGAGGAGGACTCCAGGCCCTCCATGAAGATCTGGAACTCGCCCTCGGCCGAGCCGCCCACCTCCAGGGTGGATCCGGACTTGATCTTCACCCAGGACGAGGAGACCTCCATCCAGCCATCCAGGCCCTCCTCGTGGATGTCGATCGGCCGCCAGTCGTTGTCCTCGACCATCAGCGCGAAGGACGAGGCGTCGCCGTCCGCCGGCGCCACGCCGTTCATCGCCACGCCGTTGATCTCGCCGTCCCAGCCGTCGGCCAGCGCCACCAGCTCGGCGGCCTTCTCGGCGTAGACGGTCATGTCGGGGTTCTCGCGGTCGATGGCGGCGCCCCAGTAGCTGGCGGAGGCGCCCGAGGTCCCGCCCGCGTAGGAGATCTCGAAGTGCTCGCCGACCCCGACCTCGTCGTAGAGGCCGTAGCGGTTCGGCTGGTTGGTGAACTCCTCGGCGGCGAACTTGGCGTGGCCGAAGCCGGCGGACCACTCGGTCGGGAAGTACCAGATGATGGGGTCGCCGTAGGTGTCCAGCTCGCCCGGCGCGGACTGCTGGGCGCCGGCGTTGAGGTAGTACAGGCGGTCGCCGCCCATGCCGTCGGACCAGGCGTCCACCCAGGTGGTGCCGTCGATGTCCACCACCTCGGCCGTGCCGTCCCCGTCCTCGTCCACGCAGGTCGTGGGCGCGAAGTCGGGCTTGATGACGAACATGACGCGCATGTCCTGGCCGTCGCCCAGCTTGTTGTGGAAGGTGAGCTGGAAGTCGCCCTCGCCGTTGATCAGCGCCTCGCTGCGCCAGGTGTCGATGGGCTCGGTCAGGTAGTAGAAGCCGTCCTTGCCCAGGAAGTCGAAGTACTCCATGGCGTCGACCAGGTCGCAGTCGGCGCTCATCTCGGCCTCGGGGCAGTCGGCGTCGTCGGGGCTGCAGGCGCCGCCGAAGTACTTGCCGCTGGCGTAGTCGTCGCCGCTCTGCGGGCCGATGTAGCCGTCTTCCCACTCGTCGGTCTCGCTGTTCCAGTTGCGGCCGCTGCACTCGTAGATGCGGGCGGCACGCTCGGCGACGTCGATCTCGCCCTCGTCCACGGTGCCGGAGTTGTTGGCGGCGAGCCAGACGTGCCAGTTGCCGGAGACCTCGGCGTCCTGGGGGGCACAGCCGATGAAGAGCAGGGCGAGCGCGGGGATCATGGGTCGACCTCGGCCAGAGTGCCGGCGCGGTGCGCCGGGCGGAGCGAATCGTGTGTATAGGGTAGCCGGCGCGCGGGGTCAAGCGCTGCCGAGCACCACCTTGAGCCCTTCGACCGCGTTGGGATGGCGCCACTCCATGCCGAGCTCGGACTGGAGTCGCTCCACCCGCATGCGCACGCTGTCGCGGAACAGCTTGATGTTGTCGGGGGTGAACATCGGCCGGCGGGGGGTGTGGGACTGCACGCGCTCGTTGGCGCGGGCCACCGCCTCCTGCACATAGCTGGGGATCCAGGTGGACCAGAACCACACCGGCTTGCCGCCGACGGCCTTGTGGACCTGGGTGTAGAAGGCCTTGAGCGTGACCGGGTCGGTGTCCGCGACGTTGTAGACCCGGCCGTCCTGGCCGGCGTCGGCGATGCGGCGCAGCGCCTGCACGGCGTCGTCGACGTGGACCGTCGGCACGTAGTTCCGGCCCTCTCCGGGCAGGCGCGCCTTGCCGGCCTTGATCTGGTCGACCAGCATGAAGGGGAAGCCCGGCCCGTAGACCGCGGCCAGCCGGGCGATGCGCGCGGGGACACCACGACCGGCGGCGTCCAGCAGCAGGCGCTCGGCGTCCACCTTGCTCTGGCCGTACCGGGTCGAGGGCTGCGGCGGCATCTCCTCGTCGACCACCAGGCCGCTGCGGTTGCCGTACACCGCGCAGGAGCTGGTGAAGACCAGTGCGTCCAGGTCGCCCGTCCCCACGGCGTCCACCGCGGCCAGGAGCTGCTCCATGCCCAGGCGGTTGATCAGGTCGGGCGTCTGCTTTCCGGGCCCGCGCAGGCCGCCGGCGAGGTGGTAGACCACCTGGGCGCCGGCCAGGCCGCGCGCGACCACGTCGCGGTCGGCGAGGCTGCCGACCAGGCAGGTGGCCCCGAGCGCACGCACCTGCGCCGCGCCCTGCTCGGTGCGGGACAGGCCCACGACGTCATCGCCCGCCGCGACCAGGTCGCGCACCAGCGGCTGACCCACGCGCCCGTTGGCGCCGGTCACGAACACTCGCCTGCCCATCCTGCCTCCACGAGCCTCGAAGCGTGCGGCCCCTACCGCGCCGGGGGGGCCGGTGCCACGCCCGCCGCGGGCGACGCCGTCCCCAGCAGGTCCTGCTCCCGGCGGTGGACCACCCGGTGGGTCGGGTACCCCTCCAGCCCGTGGTAGCCGGCGTTCTCGGGGCTGATGCGGAAGTGCTCCAGCACCACCTCGACCCGGGCGCCGCCTTCGGGCACCACGAAGGGCACCCGCCAGGAACGCTCCTCGCCCGGCAGGATCCGGTCGTCGGACAGCTTGCGCGCGACGGGCCACCACAGCCAGCGCTGGCCCACCCGGGCGCGAGCGCCGGCCACCACCTGCGCGGGCCTGCCCGCCGCGTCGAGCGCATGGACCGTGGTCCGCAGCAGCAGGTAGCGCTCGGGGTCGCCGGTGGGCACCCGGTGCCCGGCGCGCACGTTGGCCAGCGTGACCACGGCCTCGACGCGCTGGCCTGCGGGGGCGTCCGCGGGCAGGTCCACCCGCAGGTCGACGCCCGGCTCCCAGCTCGCGGCCACCTCGTCGAAGCCGGGAGGGGGCGGGTCGGTCTTGGGGATCAGGCTGCCGGGCCAGGTGTGCCGGCGGGTCTTCCGCACGGGTGCGCCCGGCGCCACGGACCGCTCGACCTCGGGCATGTGGCACTCCGGGCAGGTGCGCGCCTGGCCCGACTCCTGCCACTCCTGGCCGGTCGTGAAGTGGCAGACCAGCGTGTCCTCCAGGCGCACGTCCGCCTGGTGGCAGCTCATGCACAGCTCCGGCCCCGCCAGGTCCGGCGCGTGGACGGTGGGGTGCGGCGCCTGCGCGTCGGCGTGGGGCGCCGCGATCGCCCCGTCCCGCCAGTGGCAGCTCAGGCAGGTGATGCCCTCCTGCTGCCAGCGCGGGTCGAAGGAGGGGTTGGCCTGCCGCTGCACCTCCCGCAGGCCGGTCCGGGGCGACCAGGTGATCTTCTCCTCCTGCTGGTCGGCGGCGGGGATGTGGCAGTTGATGCAGATCCACCCCACCTGCGGGTCCTTGTGCAGCTCGCGCTGGAACTGGGCGTCGGTCCACGCCGCGGCGTGGGTCGAGGTCCGCCACTCCTCGTAGATCTCGACGTGGCAGGTCCCGCAGTCCTCCGCCCGGCTGCCGGTGGTGCCGGGCAGCGGGGCGTGCGCGGGCACGCGCGGGGCCCACCAGGGGCGGTCGACCAGCGCCTCCAGCGAGGTGGCCTCGGGCAGGCGCACCCGGTGGCTGGGGTCCGTCGCGGAGCTGGGGCCTGCGGCGTCGTCGGCCCGCGCCGGGCCCTCGGCCGAGGGCAGGGGCGCGCAGCCGGGGACCAGCAGGGCGAGCAGGGCCCAGGCAGGGCAGGGGAGGGCGGGGGCGGAGACGTGGCGCAGAGGCACGCCCCGCCGGGCGGCGCGCACGGTCAGTCCCCGGTCTCGGTCCGCTGCGTGCCGACGAGCTGGTTGCCCTCGCGGAAGACCAGCTCGGATCGCCCGTCCTCGTCGTAGTCGGTGGCGCGCACCGGGCCGACGATGGTCTCGGTCGTGAACCACGAGACCGGGGGGCCCAGCGCGCCGGCCAGGGTCGGGATGGCGGAGATGCGCCCCCCCTCGCCGTCGGTCACCAGCACGTCGAGCACGCCGTCGCCGTCCATGTCGTCGACCGACACCATGCCGCTGATCCCCGCGTCGAAGACGCCGTCCCAGCCCTCGACCGACACCGGGCCCCCGCCGTAGACCAGCTCGGAGCGGCCGTCGCCGTCGAGGTCGCTGCCGATGACCTGGCAGCCCGGCGAGGCGCAGGCGTGCAGGTCGTCCTTGCCGTCCCCGTCGGTGTCCGCGTAGGTGAGCCCCTCGATCGGCCCCAGGTCCTCCTCGGCCTGGATCGACAGGTCGTAGGCGTAGACGGTCACGTGGCCGGCGGTGTCGGCGACGGCGAAGCGCCGCTCGGCCCCCTGCGGGTAGCCGCAGGTCAGGATCGTCCCGGTGACCCCGCCGCTGGTCTGGACGGCCGGCAGGTAGCCGTTGTCGGCGGTGATGCGGATCCGGAAGGCCTTGTCCGGCCGCTCGTTGCCCGCCGCCGCGTTGTCGGCGAGCAGGTACCAGTCGGGGTCGCAGCGGACCATGGCCTGCACGTCGCCGGTGGCGTTGAGCTCCAGGGTGCCTGCGCCGGAGTAGGACACGCCCACGACCGGGTCCCAGCTCGCGCGCCACACCTTCAGCGCCTGGCCACCCCCCTGGCTGATGACGCCGACGACGTCGCGGTCGCCGTCGCCGTCGAGGTCGACCAGCTCGAAGGGGCCGTCCAGGCCGGTGAGCAGCTCCAGCAGCGAGGGGCTGCCCACCTTCCAGGTCCCGGACACGTCGGACTCGCCCAGGTGCAGGATCACGCCGTCGGAGAGCACGGTCAGGTCGGCGACGCCGTCCCCCGTGAGGTCGCTGGCGGAGATCGGACCGGCGTCGGCCAGCTCGTCGTAGTTGTCGATGACGAAGCCCTGGACCGCCGCGTCGTAGCGGATCCGGTGCAGGACGCCGTCCTCCATCAGCAGCAGGTCGGCGTTGCCGTCGTGGTCGACGTCGAAGACGTCGGCCTGGATCTCGGCGTAGGCCTGCTCGTACTTCTCGTCCTGGACCAGGATGTAGAAGACGACGCTCTGGGCGCCGCTGCCGGGGCCGGACACGCCGATCACATCCTTGACGCCGTCGCCGTCGAGGTCGGAGGGCGGCAGCAGCACGCTGCCCGCGGGGAAGCTGTGCCGGTCGAGCTGGGGGGGGCTGCTGCCCGTCCACCGCTCGTCGGTCCGGGTGTAGCGGCGCAGCCAGCCCGACTGCGCGTCGAGCACGGTGATGTCGGGGCGCCCGTCGGCGTCCTCGTCGGCCGCCACCAGGTCGGAGATCGGGTAGTCGAGCTCGAGGGGAGAGACGGCCTGGAAGCCCCAGACGCCGTCGCCCTGCAGCAGCTCGACCCGGGCGGCGGCTTCGTCGGTCTGGCCCACGACCAGGTCGGCGAGCTGGTCGCCGTCGACGTCCTCGACGCTGACGCCCACCACCTGCATGTCGGGACTGCTCCAGCCGGCACCCCAGGAGTAGCCGCCGCCGGCGCGTCCGCGCAGCAGCACGACCTGCTGCTCGCCCCACACCACCAGGTCGTGCACGCCGTCGGCGTCCACCTCGGCCTGCCGCACGCCGACGATCGCGAAGGGGGGCGCCAGCACGCGCCAGCTCGCGCCGCCGGGGGTGGCGTCGACCCACCACACGCTCTGCTCGTCCACCAGGGCCACGCCGCGGGTGCCGCGAGCCATGGCCCGGGCCTCCCCCAGCTCGGCGGGGCGCGGGTAGACCGTGTCGAGCTGCAGGCGGGGCGCCGGGCCCCCCAGGGCGACGCCGGTGGCCGTCGCGCCGACCGCCGCGCCGTCGCCGCTGGAGACGACCCGCACGGTGAAGGCGCCGGGCTCGGGGGCGCGCACGCGGGCGACGGCGTGTCCCTCGGCGTCCAGGACCAGGACGCTGCTCTCCAGGGTGTAGCCGGGGGTGTCGACGGCCAGCTCCACCTCGGTGCCCGCCACGGCCGCGCCGTAGGCGTTGACCAGCAGCACGGGCAGCTCGACCGTCCCGGTGCCTGCGCCGCCGGCCACCTGGACGGACACCGCCGCGGCGCCGTCGATGGGCTCCAGCGCGGAGGGCGTCGAGGGCGCGTCGGGCTTGCACGCCAGGAGCAGCGCGGGCAGCGGGGAGAGGGCGCAGATCAGGCGACGGGGCACGGTCATGGGTCTGCCGGGGGGTGGGCGCGGAGGGAGAGCCTACCAGGGCCGCCGCCGGATCGTCGCTCCCGGACGCGCAGGGGTCGCAGCGCGAGCCCCGCCAGCAGCGCCAGGCTCAGCGCGCGGCCCCCCGCGCCCGGGAGGCCGCCCGCGCTGGCACAGGCGCCCGGCGCGCCGGATTCGGGAGGGGGCAGGCGGACCTTGCCCGCCCCGAGGCCCGGGTCCGCGCCCTGCCAGGTGGCCAGCTCCGACAGCGCGCTCCCGCGCAGGCGGTCGGCGGCGCCCCGCGCGTCCAGCCCGGGCTCGGCCGACATCACCAGCGCCACGGCCGCCGCCACCGAGGGCGCCGCCGCGCTGGTGCCATAGAAGCCCGCCGGGCCGTAGACGCGGGTCGTGATGCCGTCGGGGCCGGCCAGGTCGGGCTTGGCCAGGCCGCCGTTGGTCGGCCCCCGGCTGCTGAAGGGCTCCGGCCCGTTGGCGAGGTAGCCCTCGGCGCGCACGGCCCCGACGGTCAGCGCCGAGGGGTGGCTGCCGGGGTCGGTGATCGAGCCGGCCGCGACGCCCTCCCAGGCGTCGATGTCGCGAGGCAGCACGTCGAGCTCCACGTCGGGCACCCCGGCGTGCAGGCGGACCTCCAGGTAGTGCCAGCCCTCCTGGTCCGCCCAGGCCCGCAGGCGCTCCACCGGGGCGCAGCCGCCGTCGTCGGGGTCCTGGCGTGCCTCGGCCCGCCCCACGACCCGGCCGTCGGCCGTCCACACCCAGGCGTCCAGGTCGGTGCGGCCGCAGTGGTCGTAGTCGTCCCAGTTCATCTGGACGCGGTTGACCCCCGGGTACAGGTAGATCGGCAGCGTCCGGCGCTCGTCGGAGAACTCGTGCACGCCGTCGCCGTCGGTGTCGCGGAAGGGGCCGCGCCAGTGCTCCTCGGCGTAGTTGCCCGCGCTGTTGACCAGCAGGACGCCCCCCGCCGACAGCCGATCGACCAGGTCGGCCACCGGCCCGGTGCCGTCGTAGAAGCTGTTGTTGAAGAAGGACATCGACATCGAGACCACCTCGACGCCCTCGCGCACCGCCCAGTCGACGGCGTTCTCCAGCGTGGTGAGCCCGTTGACCCGCACCAGGTGAAGCTCGACGCCGGGCGCCAGGTCCCGGATGACCTCGGCGCAGCCCACCCCGTGGCTGCCGGTCTCCCAGGCGAAGGTGGGGCCCTGGTCGTCGATGGGCACCTCGCAGCCGGGGTGGACCCAGCAGTCGTGCGTCTGCACCTCCCCCAGCTCCTCGGCGGCCGCGGAGAGGCCGGCCCACTGCACGTCGAAGACGGCGACCTTGACCGGGTCGCCCCCGCGACTGCCGTCCAGCCCGGCCTCGTGCCAGGCCTGGACCTGCATCGCGGCGGCCGCGTCCCAGGCCCGGAAGCTGCCCACGCCCACGAAGCCGCCGTCGTCGGCGGCGGAGGGCGCGTCGGCCGCGTCCGCCGGGACCTGCCACGCCGACAGCAGGTCGACGGCCGGCGGCTCCTCGACCCGCCAGGCGCCGGCCGCGGGGGCCGACAGCAGGACGCTGCCGGTGGCGCTGCGCGCGATGGCGTCGGGGTGGTCGGGGTCCTCGACCCGCACCAGGTCCCACGGATCGGCGTCCCACGGATCGGCGTCCCAGGGGTCGGGGACCGTGGGCGACGCCGCCGCCGGGGCGAGGGCGCGCGCCAGGGAGGGCATCAGGACGAGGAGGAGGGGCACGTCGCCTCCGAGGGGCCGCTGCGAGCGTAGCCCGCGAGGCGGTCGCCACCACCGGTGGGCCGGCGCCGCGGTAGAGGGGCCGGCATGAGCCCCGCCCCCCCGCTGTCCCCCTACCTCCTGCGCATCGAGCACGAGGGCCTGCTCTCGCTACGACTGGAGCACCCCGGCGGCACCCTGCGCTTCGACCCGTCCGGCCGGGTCGGGGAC
>JAKLKF010000181.1 GCA_023150805.1 Myxococcota bacterium
GGCTTCGAGCCGCGCGCGGGGTCCTGAGCCTCAGGCGAGTTGGACCACGGTCACCGTCTCCTGCCGACCCCGGACCGGCACGTCCGGGTGCACCTGCACGCTGGCCGTGCCCGCAGGCAGCAGCTCCCACACCGGCGCCGTCACCAGGAGCTGGCTGTCCAGCTCCTTGCACATGCTCTCGACCCGGCTGGCCACGTTCACCACGTCGCCGATGAGCGTGTACTCCTTGCGGTGCTCCGATCCCACGCTGCCGGTCACGGCCGGGCCCGTGTGGATGCCGATGCCCAGCCGGATCGGCGGCAGGCTGCCGGCGTCGATGCGCTCCTGCAGCCGCCGCAGGATGGCCTGGGCCGCCGCCACCGAGTTGCGCGCGTCCTCGCCCGAGGAGATGGGCGCGCCGAAGACCGCCATGAAGCCGTCGCCGAGGAACTTGTTGATGATGCCCTCGTGGCGGTTGACCTCCTCGATCATGAAGGAGAAGAGGTCGTTGAGCAGCGTCACCACCTCCTGCGGCGGCCGCGACTCCGACAGCGTGGTGAAGCCGCGGATGTCCAGGAACATCACGCTGACGTGGCGCACCATGGTCTTGGTGCTCTCCCCCTGGGCCAGCAGGGCGTCGACCACCTGGGGCGAGACGTGCTGCCCGAAGGTGCGCAACACGTTGTTGCGCGCCTCCTGGTGCTCCAGCGCCTCGCGCGTGAGCACCTGGCTGGTGCGGATGATGCCCGCCGTCGTGAGCGCCGTCAGCCAGTAGGCCAGCAGGTACAGGCCCCACTCGAAGCGCGGCAGCGGCGCCGTGCCCAGGCGGTCCAGGGCCAGGTGCGCCGCCGAGACGCAGAGCGCGGTGAAGAGCATCGGGCCGTGCCGCAGCATCAGGCCGTTGACGCCCAGGATGAGGAAGAAGAGCACCGTGAGCGGGGAGGAGGCGCCGCCGAGCGCCAGGGACATGAGCGTCACCGCGCCCACGTCGATGGGCGGCGGCAGGAAGGCCAGCCAGCGCGGCGGCTCGCCGATCCGCAGGTAGGTCAGGATCGCCAGCGCCGAGCCCGACATGCCCAGGCACAGCCACAGCCCACGCTCCGCCCAGGCGCGCGCGGCGGCGTCGGTCTCCGCCGGCGCGGAGGCCAGGATCAGCCCCGCCAGGGCGATGCCCATCCCCGCGCGGATCAGGTGCAGGTTCCGCGTTCCGCGGCGCTCCTGCGCACGGCTCTGCTGGCTCAGCGCCATCGTCGTGGTCGACTCTTCTGCCATGGGACCCTTGGCCTGCCGCACCATAGCGCGGCGCGGCCGCCCTGCCGTGGGTGTGCGCCCCGGCCCCTCGTCGACGGGTCCCCTCGCCGGAGGATCCCCCGCCTGCTACGCTGGCCGGCCGGCCAGCAGCCCCGGCCGGCGGAGCCCTCATGCCCTCCCCTCGCCCCGCCCCCTCCCGGCGCGCGGCCGGCGCGCTGCCCGGCGCCGCCGCCAGCGTGCAGCGCATCCTCCGCGCCGCCTCCCGCGTCTTCGGCCGCCAGGGCTACGACGGCGCCAGCATGGGCGAGGTCGCGCGCGAGGCCGGCGTCAGCAAGGGGCTGCTGCACTACCACTTCGCCAGCAAGGAGGAGCTGCTCATCGAGGCGCAGCGCGCCACCTTCCGCGAGCTGCACCGGCGCTTCGCCGAGCGGGCGCTCAAGGGCGACAAGGGCCTGGCCGCCGCGCTCGACGCCCTGGACGCGATGTGGCGCAGCGTGCGCGAGCTGCGGGGCGGCGCGCCCTTCATCGTCGAGACCCTGGCGATGGCCAGCCACGACGGCCCGCTCAACCAGCGTGTCGCCCGGCTCTACGTCGAGAGCACCCAGCTGTTGGAGGACGCCATCCGCCTGGTCTTCGCCGACGAGCTGGACCGGCTGGCCGTCACCCCCGACCGCATGGCGGTGCTGATCCGCGTGCTGCTGGAGGGCCTGACGGTCGAGCTGGCCCAGGCCCGCACCGACGAGGACGCCGCCCGGGTGGACCAGGCCTACCTGGACTTCCGCGAGCTGTTCGAGCGCTTCGTGCTCACGGGTGGCACGCTGCCCGCGCCCGACCCCGACGAGCTGGGGCCCATGCCCCTGCCCTGGTAGGGCCACAGGGACATCGTGGCGGCGGACAGAGGCGCGCGGACCGGCTAAGCGGCCCGCCCCTCCTTCCGCCCCGGAGCCGCCATGACCTCCAAGCACGAAGACATCGAGGTCAGCTACAGCGTCAGCAACGACTTCTTCAAGCTGTGGCTCGACAAGAACATGCACTACACCTCGGCCAGCTTCCTGACCGGGGACGAGAGCCTGGTGCAGGCCCAGGAGCAGAAGGCCGAGATCCTGCACGACTACGCCGAGGTGACCCCCGACAGCCTGGTGCTCGACATCGGCTGCGGCTGGGGCTCCTTCCTCGAGTACATCGTCACGAAGAAGGGCGTGAAGGAGGCGCACGGCGTCACGCTCTCCACCGAGCAGCTCAAGTGGATCGAGGACAAGCAGCTTCCCCAGATCAAGGCCTGGCTGCAGGACTTCAACACCTGGGAGCCCGGCTGGCAGTACGACGCCATCGTCTCCATCGAGATGGTCGACCACATCTGCAGCCCCGCCCAGGCCCGCGAGGGGCGCGCCGTCGCGCTGTACCGCGAGTACTTCCGCCGCGCGCACAAGCTGCTCAAGCCCGGCGGCGTCTTCGCCTGCCAGGCCATCCTCTCCGATCGGGTGCCGCGCAACCGCAAGGACCTGGAGGACCTGGCCTTCACCGCCGACATCATCTTCCCCGGCGGCCGCAACCCGCGGCTGGAGGAGCTGATCGCCGCGGTCCGGCCCTACTTCGAGGTCGAGGAGCTGCGCACCCAGCGCACCAGCTACCGCCGCACCACCAACGAGTGGTGGGAGGGGCTCAAGCGCAACGAGGCCTACATCCGGGCCACCTGGGGTGACCAGGTCTACGAGGACTACGACCGCTACCTGGGCACCTGCGTCAAGGCCTTCGACCACTACTGGTCGGGCGACGTCCAGCTCAAGCTGCGGTGGTGCCCGGTCTGAGGCTCACCGCGGGGGCCCGCCGCACAAGCCCCCGGCGGCGCGCAGGGTCTCCGAGGCCATGCCCGTGTCCAGGCGCTGCCAGACCTGGACCGACCCGTCCTCCAGCGGCACCAGCCGCAGACCGTGCAGCCCCCCCGTGGGGTCGGAGAGCGTGAGCCAGGTGCCCCGCTCGGTCTGCTGCACCGCCTCGATGCCCAGGGGCAGGCTGGCGCGCGTCAGCACCGGCCGCCGCGGCGAGAGATCCAGCGCCAGGCCCGCGGCGACACAGGGATCGCCGCGCTGGTTGAAGCGCCCCGCCGACAGCGACGACAACGGCGCCAGCGAGACCGTCGCCCCGCAGGACGCGGCCGCCGGGTAGACCTGCTCGACGGCGTCCGCGGCGGGGTTGGCCAGCAGCCGCCCCTCGGCGAAGCCCGGCAGGCTGCCCTGGGCCCAGACGGTGCCCTCGTCGCGATCCTGCAGCCGCAAGGTCCCCCGATCCGTGGTGAGCAGGACCGCGCCATCCGGCTCCAGCTCGGCCATCGTCAGGGCCGCCTCGAAGTCCGGGCCGTCCGGGCGGCCCCGCAGCGAGACCGGCCCGCCCTGGGCCAGCCCAAGGGTCAGCGGGCTGCCCGCGCAGGGCCACGTCAGCACCTCCCGCTCCTCGACCCGCGTGGTGGCCACCCAGGTGCCCAAGAGCGCCGAGGGCATCACGACCGGCAGCGGCTGCGCCGGCAGGGGGGCGGCCGCCTCCTCTCGGGCCAGGCCGCAGCCCAGGGCCCACGCCCCCAGCACCGCCAGCGTGGCGCCGGTGACCACACCGCCAGCCCTCGCGCGCTCCATCCTGCCTCCTGCCGCAAGGCGCGGCGGCGCCCGGCCCTTCGACCCGCGGCCTGGCCCCTCTACCCCGGCATCCACAGCCGCCGCTCCAGCACCCGCCGCGTGAAGCTGGCCCGCAGGTAGAAGCCCCGCGGGCTGGTCTGCACCCACTCGCCCTCGCTGTCCAGCGCCCACACCCAGTCCTCGCCGTGCGCGCCCTTGGGCCGGAGCTGCAGGGCGACCCCGTGGCGCGCGTCCAGGTCCCACACCTCGCCCAGGTCGATGCGCTCGGTCAACCCCTGGTAGTCGGCGCGCAGCACCGCCTCCTCGTCGGCGTCGGGGGTCCACAGCAGGGGCGAGCCGACCACGCGCTGGCCCAGGGGCGCGCCGGGCAGGGTGAGCACCGGCACCCACAGCACGCGGCGCAGCTTCTTGCAGGGCCAGCTCTCCTCCCACCGCGCGGGCATCGACCCGTCCAGCGGCGCGGTGCAGACATAGGTGCTCTCGCGCGGCTGCCCGCGGGCGTCCACCGGGATCGACTTCAGCTCGACGCCCAGGTCGGGGAAGTCCGGCAGGGCGCGCGAGCTGGCCGTGGCACCCAGGGCCTGCTCGAGCAGCAGGCCGATCCAGCCCTTCGCCCGACGCGGGTCGTCGGGCACGACCATCCGCCGCGCTGCCGCCAGGCCGCCCAGGCGGTGGCCGGCCAGGGCGCGCGCCCGAGCCAGCAGCTCGGCCTCGTCGGCGGGGGGGGGCGGAGGCGGGACGAAGTCCATGGTGCCCCCTGGATAGCTCGCCCTCGCCGGGATCGTGGTGTACGTTGCGCGCCCGTCCTCACTCCTCTCCGCAGGGGCCGCACCGTGCGCCGTTCGACCCTCCCTCTCCTGCTGCCCACCCTCGCCTGGGCGGCCGCCTGCTCCGACTACAAGCTCAACCCCGGCGGCGACGGCAACACCGGCGCCACCACCGACGACACCGGCGGCGGCGGCGGCGGCGGAACCCCCGCGGAGTGCAGCCCCGACATCTTCCCCGCGCAGGAGGTCGGGCTGGACGACACCTGCCCCCGGGAGCCCGAGGGGGGCTTCACGCCGATCATCGAGTGGGGCCACGGCACCGGCTCCTGCCTGTCCCAGCCCATCGTCGCCGACCTCGACGCCGACGGCATGCCCGAGATCATCTACAACGAGACCTCCTTCGTCGGCACCAAGGGCGACCTGATCGTGCTGCGCGGCGACGGCAGCGGCGTCGCCTGGCAGGACACCGAGGCCGACCTGGGCTACGGCTCGCCCACCGCGGTGGCCGACCTCGACGACGACGGGCTGGGCGAGATCGTCGCCGTGCGGGAGTACGCGAACTCCCTGTACGGCGAGGGCGACTACACCGTGCTGCTCTTCGAGCACGACGGCACCCACACCTGGGAGAGCGAGCACTTCACCGGGGACGACTTCGACTACGCCAGCGCGCCCGTGATCAGCGACATGGACCACGACGGCAGCCCCGAGATCGTGGTCGGCCGCGTGATCCTCAACGCCGACGGCAGCACCCGCGGCGTGGGCCTGCACGGCCGCGGCAGCTACGGCATCACCTTCGGCATCAGCGAGTCCAGCGTCCCCTCGGTCGTCGACCTGGATCTCGACGGCCAGGAGGAGGTCATCGTCGGCAACGCCCGCTACGACGCCGACGGGAACGCGATCTGGTACGACCCCAGCCAGGCCGACGCGATGACCGGCATCGCCAACCTCGACGACGACCCCGAGGGCGAGGTGGTCGCCACCTCCTGGAACACGATCCGCGCGGTGGACACCGACGGGTCGGTGATGTGGGGCCCCATCACCATGCCCACGGCGAACATCCTGTCGCCGCCCGCGATCGCCGACGTCGACGACGACGGCTACCCCGAGATCGTCACCGCCGGCGGCAACGAGCTGACCGTGTTCAACCACGACGGCACGGTGCTGTGGACGGCCGCCGCCACCGACATGTCGGGGGCCACCGGCGCCAGCTTCTTCGACTTCGAGGGCGACGGCATCCTGGAGGTGGTCTACATCGACGAGGTCGAGATGGCCGCCTACGAGGGCCCCACCGGCCGGATCAAGTTCTACAGCCGCGAGCACAGCTCGGCGACGATGTTCGACTACCCGACCGTGGCCGACGTCGACGCCGACGGCCACGCCGAGATCGTGGTCTGCCACGACTTCTACAGCGAGTCGCTGAGCGTGTACGGCGAGCTGACCGACACCTGGGCCGACGCCCGCAACGTCTGGAACCAGCACGCCTACTCGATCAACAACATCAACGACGACCTGAGCGTGCCCGTGACGGCCGTGCCGGCCTTCACCACCCACAACACCTGGCACTCCGGCATCGCCACGGGGGTGGAGATCACCGGCGCCGACCTGCAGAGCGAGATCCTCGAGGTCTGCCTGGACGACTGCGACGAGGGCATGGTCTACGTCACGGTCCGGGCGATGAACCGGGCCGAGGTGGAGATCGAGGCCGGCAACGACCTGTCGCTGTACGCGGTGGTCGACGGAGAGCGGGTGCTGCTGGACACCAAGGAGGTGCCCGACCTCATCCTGCCCGGCTTCGGCTCGCCCGGCATCGTCTTCCACGTCGAGGCCAGCCACCTGGCTGGCGCCGAGGCCGTCTACGTCGTCGCCGACGACGACGGCACCGGCCTGGGCGTGGTGGACGAGTGCAGCGAGGACAACAACGGCTTCTGGTGGTCCGGTCCCTTCTGCGACTGAGCGCGCCCCGCCTCAGGGCGCCGCGACGGCGACCAGGACGGCCGGCTGCGGGGCGGTGCAGGTGCTGCAGGACAGCGACAACAGCCAGTCCCCCTCCCCGGTGAGGGCACCGCCGAAGGGGGCTCCCTGCGGGTCCCGCAGGTCCTCCAGCCCGATCTGCATCCCGCCGTCCACCGCGCCCTGCCAGGTCTCCTCCGCGGCCTCGGCCAGGCGAAGGACCCGGTCCTCGTCGGAGGTGCTCTCCGCCACGCGCGCCAGCAGCACCCGGTCGAGCCGCTGGGGCTGCAGGACGACCCCCTGGCTGGTGCGGGTCAACCCGCTCCAGTCCAGCGAGGCGCCCGCGCCCAGCTCCACCGGCGCGGCCGCCTGCAGGGAGGAGAGGCCCAGCACGCCTGCCTGCCCCGACAGGGGCGCCGTGTCCGGGCCGTCGACGGTGGGCACCAGCTCCAGGAGCGCCATGGGCTCGTTGTCCTGGACCGGGTCCAGCCAGGCCAGCCACGGGCCGCTGCCCTCGACGAAGACCGCGGCCATGTCGATGGGGTGGCCGGAGTCGTAGCCCAGGCCCGAGACCTGGCAGGAGGTCGTGGTCGCGGCGCAGGAGACCTGCAGGCTGATGGTCTGCTGGGAGAGCGCGCCCCGGGCGAGGTCGGCCAGCGTGTCCTGCACCGAGACGTCGGACAGGCGGACCAGCACCAGGCCCGAGACGTCCTGGGCCGGGTCCACCGGGCGCCCGTGGGTGTCCAGCGCCAGCCCGCTCCAGTCGATGCGGCCATCGCCCCCGGCCACCAGCGGGGCGCTCGCGACGGCGTAGGACAGCGAGAAGGTCGCGAGGTGGGCGTCGTCGAGGACCACCTGGGCGGGCGCGGCCGTGTCGTCCCCGACCGGCGTGCGGCAGGCGGGCAGGAGGCACAGGCCCAAGGCCAGCGACACCCCGCGCCGAGTCCCCGCGCGCACGCCGGCACGCCGCCCCGCGGTCCAGGCCCCGCGGCCGGTGCGCAGCTCGGGTTCGGCGGAGATGGGCGCTTGGGTCACCAGGTCCTCGCCCGCGGAAGGTACAGCAAGCCGCGACGGACGGCGCGGGGCCGCCCCGTTACTGACACGGGGCTCACAGGCCCTCGCCCCCTCGCCCCCTCGCCCCCTCGCCCCCTCGCCCCCTCGCCCTGGAGGCCCTCGTGTGGAGCCTGCTGCTCGTCACCGGCACCGCCCTGGCCTGGGGCCACCACGCGATGATGACCGACCGGGCGCTGGACCAGGACGGGCTGTCCTGGCTCGACGCCACCGTCACCGTCACCTCGGCGGAGACCCTGCTCGCCCAGGCGGGGCCGGCCCTGGCCCAGGCGGTCGACGGCCACCAGGCCTGGCAGGCCGCGCGGGGCAGCGCGCGCTTCCGGCCCCAGGTGCTGCCCGCCACGGGCGCCACGCGCGCCGACCTGTGGCGGGCCCTGCGCCTGAACCCCGGGGCGACCCTGCCCCTGGTGCTGCGCCTGCCCCCCGCCGGCGAGGAGGCGCGCCACGGCTTCCCGGTGGCCCCGGAGGCGGCCAGCCCCTACCTGCACGAGGTCGACGGCCTGCGCGTGCGGATCGAGGTCGTGGCCGAGGGCACCGCGGTCCCGGCGCGCGCGGTCTTCGCCACCTTCGTGGACGAGCCCGACTGGGGCTTCGATCACGAGCTCTGGGGGCACACCGGCTACGGCTACGGCGCGCAGCCCTATGGCAAGCCCACGGGCGAGAGCAGCAAGGCCCCCTTCCACATGCAGTTCGACCACGAGAACTTCCTGACCGTCGCCTTCAGCGACGCCGAGGAGGGCATGGTCGCCGACCGGGTCGACCTGTTCCTGCGCCTGTCGCAGGCCGCCTTCCAGGCCGACCAGGACTACTGGGGCCTGCGCTTCGCGGCCTGGGCCTGCCACTACGCCCAGGATCTGGCCCAGCCCTACCACTCCCGGGCCATCCCCGGCGTCGGCTTCGGCTGGTACCTGGGCTACGTCGCCTCGCCCGCCAAGGACCGCATCGTCACGCGCATGACGCAGCTCGAGGCGAACCGCCACTTCGTCTACGAGGACTTCGTCGCGACCGCGCTGCAGGCCGGCTACCTGGGCGAGGACGCCACGGCCCGGGCCCTGGCCGCGGCGCTCGTGGGCCAGGGCGAGGAGCTGCCCACGGCCGGCGACGCCCAGACCCTGGTGGACGCCGTCACCGGCCCTGCGGCCCGGCACGCCCGCGCCATCGACCGGGCGCTGGTGGCGGCCTTCCCGGCTCGGTGGATGGACGACCCCGGGGTCGACGTCGAGGTGGACCCCTCCTACGACATCCGGACGCTGCTGCCGACCGTGCCCGCCGAGGCGAGCGCGCGGTTGCTGGACGAGACCGGCCAGGACTTCGCCCAGGCAGGACGGGCCACGCGCGCGGTGCTGCGCCTGGTCGGGGCGCGCGAGGCGCTGGCCCGCTGATCAGCCGGCGTCGGCCCGCTGCCAGGTCCGGCGCACCCGCATCCCGACGTAGGGCGGCAGCGGCGTCGTGTAGATCCGGTCCTCGACGTAGGCCTGCGTCAGCAGCAGGAAGGACCAGCGCCGGTCCAGCGAGAAGTTGACCATCGGGCCCACGCGGCGCCAGGCGTCCTTCGTGTCCAGGCTCTGCGCCTGGCTGTACATCGCCCCGGCGTAGAGCTTGCGGCCGCGCTCCTCGTCGAAGACGTGCTCGTAGAGCAGCACGCCGTTGAGCCCCCAGGTGTGGTCGTGCCGGCTGAGCAGCAGCTCGCTCTCGGGCTCCCACCAGTACTCCCCCACCACCCGGTCGGCCGGCCACACGTCCCACCCCTTCAGGTCCCCGAAGCTGGCGACGACCACCGGCCCCACCTTGGCCTGCAGCGTGGCCTCGACCCCCCAGACCGAACCCAGGCCCGGGCCGCGGACCGACGCGTCCAGCGCGTCGTCGTCGTAGACCACGGCCGGGTCGTCGAAGCCCTTGATGCTGGAGAAGGTGCCGAAGTAGGCCGAGCCCAGGTAGTGCGCCGACAGCTCCATCACCGCGATGGGGCTGAAGGTGACCCGCGGGCCCAGGCGCGCGTAGCTGGGCGTGACCGAGGCCACCCCCTCCAGGCGCAGGAAGGTCGAGCCGAACAGGACGCTGTCCTCGGCCCCCCACAGGTGGGCCTGCAGCCCCGGGTACGCTGCCACCTTGGCCCCCTCGTCCCAGTAGGAGGCGGCCAGGTCGGCGCGCAGCATCGGGTCGAAGTCGAGCGCCTGCGCCGGACCCGCCAGCAGGGAGAGGACTGTCCACACGGTGCGCCTCGAGCGGGAGGAGGCGCCATGCTCGCCTCCCTTCCCCTTCGACGCAAGCGCGGACCGACGCCCTGCCCGTCAGCAGCCCTCGTTGTCTGCGCCCGGCGAGCCCAGGTCCCCCAGTCCGAAGGCCACGGTCGCGGCGCACCAGGCGGCGCCGTTGTCGTTGAGCGCCGCGTCGAGCAGGTCCACCGACAGGTTCATCGCGGCGCCGGTGGGGTCCGGGAAGAGGGGCCCGCCGTCCCAGGCGACGCTGTCGATCACCTCGATCCCGTTGGAGAGCACCACCTCGTCGTCGCTGTTGCCCAGCGAGAAGGAGGCGTACTGGTAGTCGACCGGCGCCCCGCCGTTGGCGGCCGTGTCGCTGTTCAGGCCCAGCACCACCAGCCCTCCGGCGGGCACCACCAGCGACGCCGACACGGTGAAGCTCTCGGTGCCCAGGTCGGCGACCACCAGGCCCGCCAGGTCGATGTCCACCCCCGACAGGTTGAGCACCTCGAACCACTCGCCGGCGCTGTCGCCCACGGCGTTGGGGTTCTGCATGATCTCCGTGATCACCAGGTCGCCGGCCATCAGGGCGTCGATGCCGAAGACGTCGCCGCCGCCGGTGTCCCCGCCGCCGGTGTCGCCCCCGCCGGTGTCCCCGCCGGTGTCGCAGGAGGGGTTGAGCGCCCCGGGGGTGCCCAGGTCACCCAGGCCGTAGGCGTCCACCGCCTCGCACCAGCTCGCCGCGTCGTCGTTGCTGGTCGCGTCCAGCAGGTCCCCCGACAGGCTCATCGAGGCCCCGGTCGGGTCGGGGAACAGCGGGCCGCCGTCGTAGACCACGCTGTCGATCAGACCCGCGCCGTTCTCCAGGATGACCTCGTCGTCTCCGTTGCCCAGGTTGAAGCCGGTGTAGACGTAGTCCACCGTCACGCCGCCGTTCAGGCCCGGGTCGGCGCTGAGGCCGAAGACCACCACGCCGCCGTCCGGCACCACCAGGCTGCCGACGACCGTGGTGCTCTCGCTGCCCGCGTCGCGGATCACCAGGCCCTCCAGGTCCACGTCCCCACCAGACAGGTTGACCACCTCGAACCACTCGCCGGCGCTGTCGCCCACGGCGTTGGGGTTCTGCATGATCTCGCTGATCACCAGGTCCCCCGGCAGCAGGTCCTCGACCCCGAAGCTCACGCCGCCGGTGTCGCCGGTGTCGCCGGTGTCCCCCGTGTCGCCACCGCCGGTGTCCCCTCCGCCGGTGTCGCTGCCGCCGGTGTCCCCTCCGCCGGTGTCCCCTCCGCCGGTGTCGCCCGTGTCGCCACCGTCCACGGTGCAGTCCAGGTTGTCGGCGCCGGGCGTACCCAGGTCGCCGCCCGCCCAGGCGGTGGTCGCCTCGCACCAGCTCGCCCCGTCGTCGTTGCTCGCCGCGTCCAGCAGGTCCGAGGACAGGCTCATCGAGGCGCCCGTCGGGTCCGGGAACAGCGGGCCGCCGTCGTACACCACGCTGTCGATGACCCCCAAGGCGTTGGACAGGATGATCTCGTCGTCGCTGTTGCCCAGGTTGTAGCCGCTGTAGGCGTAGTCCACCGCCACCCCGCCGTTGGTCGCAGGGTCGGCGTCGATGCCGAACACCACGTAGCCGAAGGCCGGCACCACCACCGAGCCCACCACCGTGTGCGACTCGGTGCCCGCGTCCGACAACACCAGGCCCTCCAGGTCGAGGTCGATGCCCGACAGGTTGAGCACCTCGAACCACTCGCCGGTGCTGTCGCCCACGGCGTTGGGGTTCTGCATGACCTCGGTGATCACCAGGTC
>JAKLKF010000182.1 GCA_023150805.1 Myxococcota bacterium
GGGGAAAGCACAATGGGAGGGAGGGTGCGGTGATAGTGATGGTGTCAAGGCTGGAAATTGGACCCAGATCGCGCGGTGGCAGGTGCCGGCTGTTAGCTATTGATCCCTCTTGCTGCCTCCTCCCGCCTGGCGCACCCCCCGTGGTGCCCCCCCCGTGCCGCTCCACCTGCATCCTCGGCGGTCTCTGTGGTGCAGCCTCCCCCTCCGGCCGGGCTGGATCTCGCGCCCACCCTGGGATCCACCACAGAGATCACTGGGGACGTGGACCGAGGCAGGAGCGGCCACGCAGTTGCGGAGACCTGGCCCCGGTCCGCCTGCCCGAAAGCTGTCAAAGGATAACAGCCGGCACCTGTCGTCCTGTCGTCCGGCACCTGTCGCCTCTCCGCAGGGGGAGACGGGACCGCCGGCGGTCGTCCCGCGCCTCAGGCGGCGCGCAGGCGCAGGAAGCGCACCGGCTGGTTGCGGCCGCGGATCGGCGCCTGCTCCCAGGGGCCGTCCAGGCCGGCCGCGCGGGCGGTGGCCTCGCCGACGATGAGGTCGCCCTCGTGCCCCTCTGCCTGCAGGCGGCTGGCGACGTTCACCGGGTCGCCGATGACGGTGTACTGCAGGCGCGCCTCGCCGCCGACGGGCCCGGCGACGGCGGGGCCGGTGTTCAGCCCGATGGTCAGGCCCAGGGCCGGGCGGCCCTGGCGGCGCCGCTGGAGGGACAGCTCCTGGGCGACCCGCTGCATGGCGCGGGCGGTCTCCACGGCCCGCGCGGCGTGGTCGGGCTGGTCCAGCGGGGCGTTGAAGACCACCAGCACGCCGTCGCCCAGGTAGTTGTCCACCGTGCCGTCGCGGCTGGTCGCCACGTCGGCCAGGGCCTGGATGTAGGCGTCCAGCGTCTCGATGACGTCGACCTCGGGCGCGGCCTCGCCCAGCGCGGTGAAGCCGGAGAGGTCGGCGAAGAGCGCGGTCACCTCGCGGTGCTGGGAGGGCAGGCGCTCGCCCTTGCGGGCCAGCAGGATCTCCCGGACCTGGGGGCTGAAGTACCGGGCCAGGCTCTGCTCGGTCTCGATGCGCTCGCGCTGGCGC
Organism: Myxococcota bacterium; assembly: GCA_023150805.1. Taxonomy (GTDB): domain Bacteria; phylum Myxococcota_A; class UBA796; order UBA796; family UBA2385; genus UBA2385. Next base: position 1,075 of record JAKLKF010000182.1, read on the forward strand.
TGCAGCGCCAGGGCCGCCAGGGCGCGGCCCAGCCGGGAGCCCTCGGCGGCGGCCATGCCCACCATCGCGTACACGGCGAGGGTGACGACCTGGCGCTCGGGGCCCGGTGGAGCGGGGTCCAACCAGGCCATGGCCAGGTAGCCCATGCCCGCACCCACCACGGCCAGCACCAGGGGCGGCACCTGCAGGCGCAGGGCGTGGGCCGCGATCACCGCGGTGTACAGCAGCGGCAGGCTGGTGTGCACGCCGCCCAGCAGCAGGCCGACCAGGGTGACGATGACGGTGTCCAGCAGCGCGTAGAACAGGCCGGCTGCCCGGCCGCCGACCGCCCCGCCGCGCCGCAGGCGCCACAGCGGCATCGCCGCGCTCCCGGAGAGGACCAGCGCCAGGGCCAGCAGAGGCAGGCTGCGAGCGAGCGGATCGATCCGCAGGATCGGGCCCACCAGGACGGTGACGGCGCCGAAGACGCCGCCGGCCACCATCCGCACCAGGTGCAGGCGGTGGATGGCCATCCGATCATCGGGGCCGGGGAGGGTGGGCCGCAGGGTGTGCCTCCGCGTCTTGAGGTGCCCACCGGGGCGGCCGCCGGGGCCGCGCGTGACACCACGTCGCGGTGGGGCTCCGGGCGCCGTTTCGACGATTCGTCGCGGGCGATCTGTCGCCGGTCGCGGGTCGTGGGCGCGGGTGGTGGGGGGCCGCCGCGGGCGATGCGCGATCCGGACGGATCTTGTCCGACAGTCCCTCCCGGGCCACGCTACGTGCCGTCACCCGCGGATGGAACACCCCTTGCTCCCAGGGGTGTGCCCATCCCGGATCCGCCCCGGTCCCGCCGGAGCCTCCTCGCCCGCTGGAGTCCCCATGACCCTCGGCTCGCCGCTGCGCCGCCTCCTCGCCGGTCTCTCCCTCGCCGCCGCCGTCGGGCTGCCGCTGGCCGGCCTCGCCCTGCTCGGCGGGGCCTGCAAGGGCAAGCCGGACCCCGGCGCGACGGACGGCGCCACGGGCGAGACCGAGCTGTCGTCTGCCCACCCCGACGACCCGCTGGGGCTGGTGCTGCGGGTGGTCGGCAGTCCCGACGCCGCCCCCGCGCGCATCGTCGTCCGCGCCGACCAGGACCTCTTCCCCGACGACCTGGTCGAGGGCCGCGCGGTCGAGGGCACCACGCTGTCTTTCGAGCCGCCCGTCGACGGCACGCTCACCATCTCCGACCGGCGGGAGCTGGTGTTCGCGCCGACCCAGGGCTTCCGCCCGGGCACCGACTACGTCGGTCGGCTGGAGTCCCTGGCCACGCTGGACCAGACCCACGGCCCGCCGGCCGCGGACGCCTGGCGGGTCGAGTTCTCCACGCCGCCGCTGGCCCTGGTGCGCCTGGGCGCCCACCAGCGCGACCGCCTGGGCGGCACGGCCCAGGTGGACCTGGTCTTCTCCGCGGCGGTGGCCCCCGACCAGGTGGCGAAGCGCCTGGAGCTGACGGTGGACGGCAAGCGCCTGCGCCCGCGGGGGGTCGAGGGCGGTTCCTCGGACCACGTCGTGCGGGTGCAGCTCCAGGACGACCTGCTCAAGGGCGAGGAGGTGACGGTCCAGGCCGAGCTGCAGGCGGGCGTCCCCTGGGCCTGGGACGAGAGCCTGACCGCGCCGGCCGGGCAGGGCCAGGTGGCGCTGACCGACGGCAAGCCGGTCGAGATCCTGGCCGTGATGGTCAAGGAGGGCACCTCGGGCCACTACCTGGAGGTCGTGTGCAACGACCGGTCGGTGGAGACGACCCGCTGGTACTACGACCGCGACACCTGGGACGGCTGGGACGTCTCGACCCGCTGCATGCTCGACGCCGAGGACCTGGCCCGCAGCGTGCACCTGGGAGGCAAGCCGGTCTCCATCGCCCAGGCGCCGGCCGGCTTCCGCCTGTTCGGCGAGCTGGAGCGCGGGCCGGTGGAGCTGCGCATCGACGCGGGCGCGCGCACGGTCGACGGCGGCGTGCTGGCCACGGCCTGGGAGGGCACGCTCGATGTGCCGGCCCGCAAGCCGCGCCTGTCCTTCCGCACCAAGGGCCGCTACCTGCCCAAGGACGCCTGGCGCAGCCTGCCCCTGGAGCACGTCAACGTGCCCCAGGCCCGGCTGACGGTGCGCCACGTGCCGCCCCAGAACCTGGCCTTCTGGCTGTCGGGCGACGAGGCGCTGAGCAGCCGCACCAGCGACGTCGTGCTGCAGGAGACGGTGAAGCTGGGCGGCGCGGACGACGCGGCCGAGACGACCTGGCTGGACGTGGGCGCCCTGCTGCCCGGCGCCGGCCGCGGCGTCTACGAGCTGTCGGTCGAGGGGCTGGACGACGCCGGCCAGGCCCGGGACGCCAGCCGGCTCCTGCTGACCGACATGCACCTGGTCGCCAAGCGGGCCGGAACCGAGCCGGGCCGGCCCTACCCGCGCGAGGTCTGGGGCTGGGCGCTCGGCGTGCACGACAACGCTCCCCTCTCGGGGGTCGAGCTGCGCCTGCTTCGGCCGAGCGGACACGCCCTGGCCTCCTGCCGCACCGACGGCAGCGGCGGCTGCCTGCTGACCGTGCCCGAGCCCGGCGTGGACGAGACCGCCCCGATGGCCATCGTCGCGCAGAAGGGCGACGACCTGACCTACCTGAAGTTCGACGAGCTGCAGGTCCGGCCCGAGGCGGACGTCACGGGCCTGCCCTACCGCGACAGCGTCGCCTACCGCGCGGCGGTGTGGACCGACCGCGGCGTCTACCGGCCAGGTGACGTGGCCCACGTGGCCGCGGTGCTGCGGGAGCGCAGCTACGCGGCGCCCGACCAGGCCGTGCCGGTCGTGGTCAAGGTCGAGGATCCCCAGCGACGCGAGGTCCGGCGGCAGGTGCTCGACACCAACGCCGCGGGCGCCCTCGCGCTGGACGTGCCCTTCGCCGACTTCGCGACCACCGGGTCCTGGCGCGTGGCGCTGGAGGTGGCCGAGCGCGAGGTGGGGTCGGCGACCTTCAACGTGGAGGAGTTCGTGCCCGAGCGCCTGGCCGTGACGGCGACCGTGCCGGACGGCGCGCGGCCGGGCGGCTGGCTGTTGTCGGACGAGGTGCCCGTGACGACCGAGGCCCGCTGGCTCTTCGGCGGCAGCGCCGCGGGGCACCGGGTCGAGATCGAGTGCGAGTTGGTGGCGCGGCCCTTCTCGCCCGAGGGCGGGAGCGGCGGCGGGCAGGCGCGCTGGTCCTACGGCCCGGCCTTCCTGGAGGAGGGGGCGCCGCCGCCGGTGGACCTGGGCCGCATCGAGGAGCACCTGGACGACCAGGGCCAGGGCTCCTTCCGCTGCCCGGCTCCTTCGCGGGGGGCGGCGGTGCTCGGCCCGGCCGAGCTGGTCGCCCGGGTGAGCGTCTTCGAGGGCGACAGCGGCCGCAGCACCAAGGCCACGGCCCGCGGGCCCGTCCACCCGGCCGCCTACTACCTGGGCCTGTCCACCAGCCTGGACCAGGCTGACGAAGGCGACGCCTTCCAGGTCCAGGGCAAGGTGGTCGACTGGCAGGGCAAGACCCAGGCCTCGGCCGTCAGCCAGGTCCAGCTCCGCCTGTACCGCCTGGAAGAGGAGTACGGCTGGGTCTGGGACGAGCGCACCGACGACACCGAGTACCGGCGCCTGCTGCGCCGGGTCCTGGAGGAGGAGCGGGCGGTCCCCGTCCAGGGCGGCGCCTTCCAGGCCGACCTGGTGGCGACCGGTGACGGCGCGGGCTGGCTGGTCGAGGTGAAGGCGGGCGACGCGCGGACCGAGCGCTACGTCGAGGGAGACGGCCGCGACTGGTACTGGGACCCCTGGGACAGCTACGTCGACCAGACCCCGCGGCCGCAGAAGCCCACCTTCCTGTCCGTGACCGCGCCCGCGCTGGCCCAGGTGGGAGAGACGGTCGAGGTGACCACGCGCGCGCCCTACGCGGGCCGCATGCTGCTGACGGTGGAGACCGACCGGGTGCAGCACCAGGAGTGGCGGCAGGTCCAGGCCGGCGACGTGAGCTGGAAGGTGCCGCTGGACGTCGACGACGGCGAGGGCGGCACATTTGCGCCCAACGTCTACGTGACGGCGCTGCTGCTCAAGGACCCGCACCTGGAGAGCGCCCAGGCCTTCGTGCCCGACCGCGCCTTCGGCGCCACCAGCGTCAAGGTCCAGCCCGCGGCCTTCAGCCACCAGGTCAAGCTCAGCGCGCCGACCGAGGTCCGGCCCTGGGCGCCGCTGAAGGTCAGCCTGGACGTCGGCGCCGTGGACGAGCCCACCTGGGCCACGGTCGCGGTGGTCGACCAGGGCATCTTGTCGCTGACGGGCTTCCAGAGCCCCGATCCGCGCGACCAGGTCTTCGCCCGGCGCGCGCTGGGGGTCGACAGCTTCGAGACCATCGGCTGGACCCTGCTGACCGAGCCCGGCGGCGCCTCCTCCCGGACGGGTGGTGACGCCTCGGGGGGCATGGGCGGCCGGGTGCAGATGGTCAAGCCCGTGGCCCTGTGGTCGGGGCTGGTGGCGGTGCCGACCTCGGGCAAGCTCGACCTCGACTTCGACATCCCCGGCTACCGGGGCGAGCTGCGGGTGATGGCGGTGGTCGCGGGCAGCAAGAAGCTCGGCGCGGCCGAGGCGCGGGTCACCGTGCGCGACCCCATCGTGCTCCAGGCGACCTTGCCCCGCTTCCTGGTGGCCGGCGACCTGGCGCGCATCCCGGTGCGCCTGACCAACACCTCGGGCCAGCCCCAGCAGGTGACCGTCGCGGTCGAGCTGAGCGACCTGGACACGGGGCTGCCGGCCCCGGCCGGGCGGGCCCCGGCCCTGGAGCTGGTCGCCCCGCCGGGAGGCGCGGTGAAGCTGGCCGACGGCGCGTCCGAGACCGTGCTGTTCACGGTGGCGGCGCGGCGGGCACCCGCGGCGGCGAAGATGGTGGTGACGGCCACCGCGGGCAAGCTCGTCTCCCGCGAGGAGCTGGAGCTGCCCATCGGTCGGGCCGAGCCCGAGGTCCGGGTCGTCACCCAGGTCCCGCTGCGGGCGGGGGACACCTCGCTGGCGGCCGCGCTCGACGGCTGGGTCGAGGGCACCGACCAGAGCAGCGTGTGGGTGACGGGCAGCCCCTACGCCAGCGCGCTCACCCACCTGGGCTACCTGGTTCGCTACCCCTACGGCTGCATCGAGCAGACCACCTCCAGCACGCGGCCGCTGCTCTATGTGCGCTCGCTGGTGGAGCAGGTGGACCCGGGCCTGGTGGCCCAGGGCACGGTCGACGAGATGGTCGCCCACGGCGTCGAGCGCGTGCTCAGCATGCAGACGCCCTCGGGCGGCTTCGCCTACTGGCCCGGCGGATCCTCGCCGACCCTGTGGGGCACGGCCTACGGCACCCACATGCTGCTCGACGCCCGGCAGGCCGGCTTCGAGGTGCCCGACGGTGCGCTGACCTCGGCGGTGCGCTGGCTGGAGCAGCAGGTCGGCGGGCGGCTGTCCGCCGACGGCGAGACGGCCTACGCGCACTACGTGGTGGCGCGCGCCGGCAAGGGCCGCCCGGCCCAGGCGCTGCGCGTGCTCGAGGACCTGCAGGCCCGGGACCTGGGCAAGGCCCAGCCCTGGGAGCGGCTGCAGGCCCAGGAGCAGGAGTACCTGCTGATGGCCGCGCTGCACCTGTCGGGCGACCACCGCTACGAGGCGAAGCTCAAGCGCCTGGACGCCGCCGACTTCCAGGTGGTGCGCGGCAACGACTGGAGCTTCTGGTCGGCCCTGCGCGGCCGGGGCCTGGTGCTCTCGGTCTTCCAGGACCTGTTCGGCGCCGACCCGGCGGGCCAGCAGAGCGCCGATCGGCTGGCGGCGATCCTGTCGCGGCAGCGCAGCCACTGGTACACCACCCAGGAGCTGGCCTGGGCCATCACGGCCCTGGGCAAGCGGATCCAGGCCGGCGATGCGTCGCTCTCGGGCGCCCAGCTCCTGGTCGACGGCAAGCCGGTGACCGGCAAGGGCAAGGGGGCCTGGGCGCTGCACCTGGCCAGCTCGGCCGACCAGGTCCAGGTGCGCCTGCCGTCTCTGCAGGGGCAGGCGTGGGCGGTGGTCACCACCCGCGGCGTGCGCAGCACCGAGCCCGTGCCGATGGGCGGCCAGGGCCTGTCGCTGGAGCGGACCTACGTCGACGCCGACGGCGCGCCGCTGGACCCGGCGCGCCTGCCCCTGGGCACGCCCATCTACGTGCGGGTGGACGTCGACAACCAGACCGACCGCCACCAGGAGAACATCGCCCTGGTGGACCGCCTGCCGGCGGGCTGGGAGATCGAGAACAGCCGCCTGTCGGGTGCCGAGCTGCCGCAGTGGGCCGCCGAGCTGGACCTGTGGTCGGCCGACCACATGAACCTGCGCGACGACCGGGTCGAGGTCTTCGGCTCCCTGCCGCCCGGTGGGGAGCGCACCGTGGTCTACGCCGTGCGCGCCGTCACCTCCGGCACCTTCGTGCTGCCGCCGGTGCAGGCCGAGGCGATGTACGACCCGGACCTGTGGGCGCGCCGGGCCGGGGGCTCGGTGCAGGTGGTCGGTCCGTGGGACGACGGCCTGCTCTGAAGGCGGCGCGGGCGGCGGCGCTGGTCGCCGTCGCCCTCCTGGCGGGCCTGCTCGGCCTGGCCTTCGCCCTCCCGCTGCCGGCGCGGCTGACGCTGCCCGGCTCTCCGGTGGTGCGCTGGCAGGACGGCCAGGTGGCCTGGATGGGGCTGGCGCCCGACGACCGGTGGCGGGTGCCGGTGACCGTCGACCAGGTCGACCCGGCCCTGGTCGAGGCCCTGGTGCGCCTGGAGGACAAGCGCTTCTGGTGGCACCCCGGCGTCGATCCCGTCGCGGTGGTGCGCGCGGCGGGCCTGAACGTGGCGCGTGGCCAGGTGGTCTCGGGCGCCTCGACGCTGACGATGCAGGTGGTGCGCCTGGCCGAGCCGCGGCCCCGCACCCTGCGCTCCAAGGTGGTCGAGGCGGCGCGCGCCGCCCAGCTCGAGCTGCGCCTGTCGAAGGCGGAGATCCTGGCCGCCTGGCTGACGCTGGCGCCCTTCGGCGGCAACCTGGAGGGGGTCGAGGCCGCCAGCCACGCCTGGTTCGGGCACTCCGCGGCCCACCTCTCGCCGGCCGAGATCGCCACCCTGCTGGCCGTGCCGCAGAGCCCCACCGCCCGGGCCCCGTCGCGGGCCAACCAGGCGCGCCTGCAGGCCGCGCGCGACGACATCGCCGGACGGCTGCTGGCCCTGGGCCTGCTGGAGCGCCACCTGGCCCCCGCGGGTGCGCCGCCGGAGCAGGGGGACGGGGCCCGGGTCACGGCCGAGCAGGTGCGGGAGCGCATCGCCAGGACGCCGGTGCCGACCACGCTGCACCCGATGCCCCGGGCCGCGCCGCACGCCGCTGCGTGGCTGCTGCGCGGCCAGGGGGGCACGGGCGCGCAGGTCGACACGACCCTGGACGCCGGCGTCCAGGCGGCGGTGGAGCGGGTGGTCGCCCGGGCGGCGCCGGGGCTGCGGGCGCGGGGGATCGAGCACCTGGCGGTGGTGGTGGTGGAGCACGCCTCGGGCCGGGTGGCCGCCCTGGTGGGCGGGGCCGACTTCGACCGCGATCGGCCCGGCGCCCAGATCCCGGCCTTCGCCGTGCCGCGCTCGCCGGGCTCGACCCTCAAGCCCCTGCTCTACGCCCGGGCCCTCGACCGGGGCCTGTACCTGCCCGAGAGCGTCGTGCTCGACGTGCCGGTCCGCTACGGCGGCTACGCGCCCGAGAACTACGAGGGCAGCTTCGACGGCCTGGTGCCGCTGGAGGAGGCGCTCTCGCGCAGCCTGAACGTGCCCTTCGTCCGGCTCCTCCAGCAGGTCGGCGTCGAGCCCTTCCTGGGGGACCTGCGGGCCTTGGGGGCGCACAACCTCGATCCTCGGCCCGGGCACTACGGCCTCTCGGCCATCATCGGCGGGGTCGAGCTGTCCCCGCTGGAGGTCGCCGGGCTCTACACCACCCTGGCGCGGGGTGGGTCCCACCTGCCGCTGCGCTGGCTGGCCGAGACCCCGCCCGAGCCCGCCCGCCGGGTCTTCGGGCCGGGCGCCACCTGGCTGACCAACCGCGCCCTGGCCCGCAAGGACCGCCCCGACTTCCCGGCCCGCCTGGAGCTGTCGGCGGCCCCGCGCCACGTCCGGTGGAAGACGGGCACCAGCTTCGGCAACCGCGACGCCTGGGCCGTGGGCTCGGGCGCCCGGTACACGGTCGCCGTCTGGGCGGGCAACCTCGACATGCGCCCCAGCGCCTGGCTGGTGGGCGCCGAGGTGGCCGGCCCCCTGCTCTTCGACGTGGTCGACGCGCTGCGCGACGGCCAGGCCGTGGATCCCGGTGCGCCGGGCAGCGCTCCCGACGACCTCGCCTCGGTGACGGTCTGCGCGCTCTCGGGCGCCCTCCCCGGCCCCTCCTGCCCCCACACCCGCCAGGTGCTGGGGGTCCAGGCCCGGGTTCCCCCGGCGGCCTGCGCCCTGCACGGCGAGGTGGAGATCGACCGCGCGACGGGCCTGCGGGTCGGCCCCGGCTGTCGCGACGGCCGCGACACCCTGACCGAGGTGCGGGTCACCTGGCCTGCCACCGTGCGCCGCTGGCTGGACGAGCGCTGGCTGGAGCAGCCCGCGGCGCCCGAGCTGGACCCGGCCTGCCGGCCGGCCGCCCCCCGGTCCGGCCCGCGCATCGTCTCGCCCGTCGCCGGCCAGGTGGCGGTGCTCATCCCCGGCATGGAGGCCGAGCGGCAGGAGCTGCCGCTGCTGGCAGAGGCCGACGAGGGCACGCTGACCTGGTTCGTGGACGGCGACCAGGTCGGCCGCGCCGGGGCCGAGCAGGCGCTGTGGTGGACCCCCCGCCCCGGCAGCCACGAGGTGCTGGTGATGGACGCCCACGGCCGCAGCGACCGCGTCCGGCTGCAGGTGCGACAGGGGGGCGCCAGCCCCGGGCAGATCCGGTAGGACGCCGCGGCCGCCGGGCCCGGCAGGCGCGCGCGTGGTAGCTTGAAGGCGTCCAAGTCCTCCCAGGAGTGTGCGTGGCGGCCCACGACGCACGACGCGACGGTCCCGTGGAGACCGAGCCCCTCGCGCAGGGGCGGCCGCGCTCCAAGATCGTGGGCGGGCGCTTCGTGATCGAGCGGCTGATCGCCCGCGGGGGCATGGGCGCGGTCTACCTGGCCCACCAGCTCAACCTGGGCCGCCCGGTCGCCATCAAGATCATGACCCCCCCGCCGGACGGCGAGGACGGGCAGACCTTCGCCGAGCGCTTCCGGCTCGAGGCCGAGACGCTGGCAGCCCTGCACCACCCGCACATCGTCACGGTCTACGACTACGGGCCGACCGAGGACGGCCGCTACTACCTGGCCCTGGAGTACGTCGAGGGCCCGCGCTTCACCGACCTGATCCGCAAGGGGCGGATGGCCCCGGAGCGCGCCGTGCGCCTGATGCTCCAGGTCTGCAGCGCGCTGCGCTACGCCCACAAGCGGGGCGTCGTCCACCGGGACCTCAAGCCCAGCAACCTGCTGATCCGGGTCGAGGACGGCGTGGAGACGGTCAAGGTCGTCGACTTCGGCCTGGTCAAGGTCGCCGAGGCCGACCAGTCCCTGACCCGCGCCGGCTTGGTCCTGGGCTCACCGCACTGCATGGCCCCCGAGCAGGTCCGCGGCGAGGAGATCGACCACCGCGCCGACCTGTACGCCGTGGGCATCCTGCTCTTCCGCGCGCTGACGGGGCAGTGGCCCTTCCACGGCGAGACGGTGGCCTCCACCATGATCGCCCACGTGCACGAGGATCGGCCGACCTTCCACAGCGTGGCGCCCGACCTGATGGTGCCCGATGGCCTGGAAGCCATCGTCCAGCGCTGCATCCGCCGGGACCCGGCGGACCGCTTCGGCGACGCCCAGGAGCTCTCCGACGCGCTGGCGCGCTGCCTGGACATCCCCGAGGACCAGTTCCTCACGGTCAGCAGCTACCCGGGCAGCCTGGCGCCCGCGGGCGTGGCCCGGGAGCAGGAGCAGGAGCGCCGGCACTGGCTGGTGCCGGTGGTCGTGGCGGTGCTGCTGCTCGGCCTCATCGCGGCGCTGGGCGTGTGGCGCCCGTGGGAGGGGAGGGTGGATGCCCCGCCCTCGCCGGCCCCGGGGACCGCGCCCGCCGCCCTGGCTCCCACGCCTGCTGCGCCCTCCGCGGCGCCCCCGCTCCCCGCCCAGGCCCCCCCGGCCGAGGGCGGCGCCGAGGGCAGCGCCGCCGCCGCCATCGCGGCTTGCGTGTGGCCAAGGTCGGTCATGGGCGCGTCGTACGTGTTGTCGGTCCGCTCGCCGGCGTTGCGAACGCTCTCGCCGTGGCGAATCCACCACACGTCAACA
>JAKLKF010000183.1 GCA_023150805.1 Myxococcota bacterium
CCCCGGCGTCGCCCGACAGGCCGCCGTCGCTGCCGAAGCCGCCGTCCCAGGTCGGGCCGGCCGTGCCGCCGTCGCCGCCGGAGTCGCCCGCGCCGCCGATGGGCACCATGCCCAGCCCGCAGCCGGCGAGCAGGAGGGCGGGCAGGAGGGACAGGGCGTGGCGCACGGGGTGCTTCCGGTCGTTGGCGGGCGGGAGGGGCTGGCATAGCCGGAGGCGAGGGCCCCGCGGCCCCCCGATCATCGCACGACGAGAAGCACTTCGCAGGAGGCTGCATGTCCCACCTGGCTGGAACCCCCCACGGGCCCCGCGTCGCCGTCGTCCTGGCCGGCTGCGGCTACCTGGACGGCGCCGAGATCAACGAGGCCGTCATCGGCCTGCTGGCGCTCAACCGTGCCGGCGCGCAGGTGAGGGCCTTCGCCCCCGACAAGCCCCAGCTGCACGTGGTCGACCACCGGGCCGGCGCCCCGGTCGAGGGCACGCGCAACGTCCTGACCGAGAGCGCGCGCATCACCCGCGGGCAGATCCAGCCTCTCTCCGAGCTGGACCCGGCCGCCTTCGACGCACTGTTCCTGCCCGGCGGCTTCGGCGTGGCCAAGAACCTCTCCACCTTCGCGACGCAGGGGCCGGACGGCCAGGTCGACTCCGACCTCGCCGCGGTGCTGCGCGCCTTTCGCGCGGCGGGCAAGCCCATCGGCGCCGTGTGCATCGCCCCGGCGGTGGTGGTGATGGCCCTGGGCGAGGGCACGGTCACCATCGGCCACGACGAGGGCACGGCCGCGGCGATCGAGGCGCTGGGCGGGGCGCACCAGGCCTGCCCGGTGCACGAGATCGCCGTGGACGCGGAGCGGCGCATCGTGACGGCCCCGGCCTTCATGGAGGACGCGCAGCTCAAGGACGTGGCCACCGGCATCGAGCAGGCCGTCGCCGCCACGCTGGCCATGGTCGCGGCGCCGTGAGCCGGCCCCTGGAGGGGCGGGTCGCCGTGGTGACGGGCGCCGGCCGGGGCCTGGGCGCGGCGGTGGCCACGGCCTTCGCCGCCCAGGGGGCGGCGGTGGTGCTGGCCAGCCGGACGGCCGAGGAGCTGCGGGTCCTGGCCGACGGGCTGCAGGCCACGCACGGCGTGCCCGCCCTGGCCGTGCCGACCGACGTCCGCGACCGTGCCCAGGTCGACGCCCTGGTCCAGGCGGCGGTGGACCGCTTCGGGCGGCTGGACGTGATGGTCAACAACGCGGGCCTGGCGGTCTACGGCCCGGTCGAGGACATCGCGGAGCGCGACCTGGACGCGATGCTCGACACCAACGTCAAGGGCACCATCTGGGGCAGCGTCGCCGCGCTGCGGGTGATGAAGCCCCAGGGCCGCGGCCTGATCGTCAACGTCAGCAGCATCGCCGGGAAGCTGCACCTGCCGGGCGAGAGCGCCTACAACGCGTCCAAGTGGGCGGTCAACGGCTTCACCGGCACGCTGCGCCTGGAGGCCGAGCCCCACGGGATCCAGGTGAGCTGCGTCTGCCCCGGCGGCATCGACACGCCCTTCTGGCAGGGCGGGGGGCGTCGTCCCTTCCCCCCCGACATCGAGCCGGGCCGGGACTTCCTGCGCGCCGACGAGGTCGCCGCCACCATCGTCGGCCTGGCCCTGCACAGCGGGACCTTCGTCGTGCCCGAGGTGGTGATGCTGCCGCTGATCCGCCGCTGAGGGGCCGCTGAGCGCACCGCCGGGCGCGCCCGCTCAGGGCACGGGCCGCCCGATGGCCAGCAGGCGCATGGTCCAGCCGGGCCGGCTGGCCCACAGGATCAGCGGGTCCTGGGGGTCGTCGGCGATGACGTAGCGGGCGCCGCTGTCGGCCACCTTCGCGACGGTGGCGGGCAGCCGCCACAGCGCGTCGTCGGCCTGGATCGTCAGGGTCAGGGTGCCTTCCGCCGTCAGCAGGCCCGTGCCGGGCGCGTCGGCGTCCTGCCAGGCGGCCGCGCCCAGCGTGCCCAGGGTGCGCCGGGCCTGGCGGGGGATGAAGACGCTGGTGTGGGTGGCGGTGTCCTCGCCGCCCAGGAACCGGTCGGAGTGCGACGGCCCCCGCTCGGCCACCTCGGGTGGGATGGTGCGACGGCCCCCGCGCCGGCGCTGGGTCGTGTCCTCGACCTCGGCGTCCGGGTCGACGTCGGCCTGCCAGGACAGCACGCGACCGCCGTCGGGCGCCGCCTGCACGGTGACCATGAGCCCCATCGGCACGGTGCGGGTGATGGGCTTGTCGTCATATGACAGCCCGTAGTACAGCGTCGTACCTGGGGTCATCCAGTCCCGCGGGGGCGCCTGGGGCACGGGTGCCACCCGCCCGACCACGACGATGCGCTCCTGCGCGCCGTCGTCCCAGGATCGCTGCAGGCTGATGAGCAGCTTGCCGTCGGTCTCCAGGAAGGTGCCGGCGTCGGTGACCGGCGCGCCGGCGGGGCGGCCGAAGCGCACCGGGGCGCGGGACTCCACCAGGATCTCGACGGGCTCGGCCAGCGCCAGGTCCTCCAGCAGCAGGTGCAGCGGCTCGGCGCCGCGGACCTCCAGGCGGGCGGGGCCGGCGTACTGGCGCAGGTCGCCCGTGATCTCCAGCCGCGCGGCGGTGGTCGGCGCCGGGGGCAGGCCGAGGTCCTCCAGGCGCAGGGCCGGGGCCTCGCGCGCGGGCCTGGCGCAGCCGAGGACCGGCGAGGCGCAGGCCAGGGCAGCGAGGAGGGCGATGGGCAGCCGCATGGGGGCGCCGGCTAACGCCGAAGAGGGGCCCGCCGCCAGCCCCGCGGGGCCGACGGGGCCTCAGTTCCCGGGGGTGGGCGAGGGCTTGTCGGGGGCCGGCGTCTCGGGGCCCGGGTCGGCGGGCGCCCCCTCGGGGGCGGCGACGTCGCCCTCCTCCGGATCGTCGGGGGGCGCGCTCTCGTCCTCGACCGTCGCCGGCGCTTCCGGTGTCTGCAGGTCGGGCTCGGTATCGAGGACCGGCGGGGTCACGGGAGCCTGCTTGGGCGCGCAGGCCAGCGCGGCGACGAGGAGCGGGAAGGTCCAGATCACGAAGACCTCCAGGGTGCTGCCCACCAGGTAGGCACACTGGAGGGCGGCGGCGCGGCCTGCGACCGTTAGACCCGCCCCATGGACCCGACGGCAGCGCTCGTCACCGCCACCCTCCTGTCCAGCCACGCCGCCGTGTCACCGGGGCAGGAGCTGTGGCTGGGCCTGCGCCTGGAGGTGGCGCCCGGCTGGCACGTGTACTGGGACAACCCCGGCGACAGCGGCCTGCCGACCACGGTGGAGGTGGCGGCGCCGGGCTTGCGGGTCGGGCCCGTGCGCTGGCCGGCGCCGGCGCTGCTGGCGGCCCCCGGCGGCCTGTGGAACCAGGGCTACGAGGGCGAGGTGACGCTGCTGCTGCCGGCCTGGGTGGAGGACGAGGCGCAGGAGCTGCAGGTCACCGGCGAGGCCCGGTGGCTGGCCTGCCGGGCCGACCAGTGCATCCCCGGCCAGGCCGCGCTGGCGCTGCGCCTGCCCGCGGGGGCCGCCGCGCCGACGGGCGCGCTGGACGCGGCCATCGCCGCCCTGCCCACCCCGGCCCCCCTCTCCCCGGGCGCAGACGGCCTGCGGGCCTCCCTGCCCGGGGTCGAGGGCCTCCACCTGTTCCCCAGCCGGGCGCTGGCCGACGCCGCGACGGTCCAGGCCCTGCCCTCGCCAGAGGGGACCGAGGTGGTCGTCTCCCCGCGGGCCGAGCCGGCGCCCGGCGCCCACCTGCTCGCCGTGGCGGAGGGGCCCGCGCCCCGCCGCGCCTGGTACCTCTACCTGCCCCCTCCGGAGTCCCCATGACCTCGACCCTCGCCGCCCTCGCCCTCGCCTGCCTGCTGGCTGGGACCGCCCGGGCCGCCGACGCGCCCGCCGCCCCGGTCGAGGCCGGCCCCGTGGCCCAGGTCGGCCAGCCGGCGCCCGCCTTCACCCTGCCCGACACCGCGGGCACCGCCCACAGCCTGGCCGCCCACGCCGGCAAGACCGTGGTGCTGGAGTGGTTCAACCCCGACTGCCCCTTCGTGAAGCACGCCTACGACACGGGGCTGCTGCCGGGCCTGGCCGCCACCTGGACCGGGCAGGGTGTGGTCTGGCTGCGCATCAACTCGGGCGCGCCCGGCAAGCAGGGGCACGGCGCTCCGCGCAACCAGCAGGCGATCGACGCCTGGTCGCTGCAGGGGCCGGTGCTGCTGGACGAGACCGGCGCGGTGGGCCAGCGCTACGGTGCCAAGACCACGCCCCACCTCTACGTGATCGACCCGGCCGGCACCCTGGTCTACGCCGGCGCGCTCGACAACGCGCCGCTGGGCAAGGTGGACGGGGCCGTCGACGGGACGGCGCGGATCGACTACGTGCACGCCGCGCTGGGCGCGCTCGGGGCGGGCAAGGCCATCGATCCTTCGCTCACCCGTCCGTACGGCTGCTCGGTCAAGTACCCCGACTGAGGACTCCCCTCGCCCGTCCCCTGCCCGCCGGGGCACGGCCGGACACACGGAAGTCACCTCGCGTCGTTTGCCCGGGCTGCCGGCTCCGGATACCCCGCGCGGCCTCGCGGCGGGCCGACCGGCCGTCGCGCCACGCCTGCATTCCCCCCCTCTTCATCCACGTCGACGCCCCCCTCGGAGGCCCCCGTGTCCACTGCCCCCCTCCACCTGCTCCGCAACATCGGCATCAGCGCCCACATCGACTCGGGCAAGACGACGCTGACGGAGCGCATCCTCTACTACACGGGCCGCATCCACGCGATCCACGACGTCAAGGGCAAGGACGGCGTCGGCGCGAAGATGGACTCGATGGACCTGGAGCGGGAGCGCGGCATCACGATCCAGTCGGCCGCGACCCACGCGCGCTGGGGCGACCACCACATCAACATCATCGACACCCCCGGACACGTCGACTTCACCATCGAGGTGGAGCGCGCCCTGCGGGTGCTCGACGGCGCGATCCTGGTGCTGTGCTCGGTGGCTGGCGTGCAGAGCCAGTCGATCACCGTCGACCGGCAGATGCGGCGCTACAACGTGCCGCGCATCGCCTTCGTCAACAAGTGCGACCGCCAGGGCGCCAACCCCTTCCGCGTGCGCAACCAGCTCCGCGAGAAGCTGGGCCTGAACGCCGTCCTGATGCAGATCCCGATCGGCCTGGAGGAGAAGCACCAGGGCGTGGTCGACCTGGTCAAGATGAAGGCCTTCTACTTCGACGGCGACAACGGCGAGCACATCCGCGAGGAGGAGATCCCCGCGGAGCTGGCCGACGACGCCAAGGCCTACCGCGAGGAGATGCTCGACGACGTCAGCATGTTCAGCGACGAGCTGACCGAGGCCATCCTCATGGACGAGGTGACCGAGGACCTGATCCACGCCGCCGTCCGCAAGGCCGTCATCGGCCTGCAGCTCGTGCCGGTGATGCTCGGCAGCGCCTACAAGAACAAGGGCGTGCAGAAGCTGCTGGACGCCGTCGTCACCTGGCTGCCGGCGCCGACCGACGTGCCCAACGAGGCGATCGACCTGGAGAAGAGCGACGGGCTGAACGAGATCAAGTTCGTCCTGCCCTGCGACCCCGAGGGCCCGCTGGGCGCCCTGGCCTTCAAGCTGGAGGACGGCCGCTACGGCCAGCTCACCTACCTGCGGCTGTACAGCGGCAAGATCGCCAAGGGCGACTTCATCTACAACAGCCGCAGCCGCGAGAAGGTCAAGGTCGGCCGCCTGGTGCGCATGCACGCCGACGAGATGGAGGACATCGAGGTCGCCACGGCCGGCGACATCGTCGCGCTCTTCGGCGTGGACTGCTACTCGGGCGACACCTTCACGGGCCCCGAGACCAACCTGGCCATGAGCTCGATCCACGTGCCGGCGGCGGTCATCAGCCTGACCATCACGCCCAAGGACAGCAAGGCCCAGTCCAACATGAGCAAGGCGCTGCGGCGCTTCAGCAAGGAGGACCCGACCTTCCGCGTCAGCGCCGACCCCGAGACCGGCGAGACCATCATCGCCGGCATGGGCGAGCTGCACCTGGACGTCTACATCGAGCGCATGAAGCGCGAGTACAACGCCCTGGTCGAGACCTCGCCGCCGCGCGTCGCCTACCGCGAGACCATCACCCAGCGCGCCGAGTTCAACTACACCCACAAGAAGCAGACCGGCGGCTCGGGCCAGTACGGCAAGATCCTGGGCTACCTGGAGCCCGGCGACGGCACCGTCGACTACCTGTTCGTCGACGAGGTCAAGGGCGGCAACGTCCCGCGCGAGTTCATCCCCTCGGTCGACAAGGGCTTCCGCTCGATGCTGGCCAAGGGCCGGCTCATCGGCGCCCCGGTGGTCAACGTGCGGGCGGTGCTGGTCGACGGCGCCTACCACGCGGTCGACTCCTCGGACAACGCCTTCCAGGAGACGGCGCGCGGCGCCTGGCGCGAGACCTACGCCAAGGCCAAGCCCGTGATCCTCGAGCCGGTGATGAAGGTCAGCGTCGAGGGCCCGGTGGAGTTCCACGGCAGCATCATCGGCACGCTCAACCAGCGCCGCGGCGTCATCGTCGGCGCCAGCGAGGCCGACGGCTTCTGCCAGGTCGAGGCCGAGGTGCCGCTGTCGGAGATGTTCGGCTACGCCACGCACCTGCGCAGCAACACGCAGGGCAAGGCGGAGTTCACGATGGAGTTCTGCCGCTACTCCGAGGCCCCGCGCCAGGTGCAGGACGAGCTCATCAAGAAGGCCGCGGACGAGAAGAAGGCGTCCTGATCTGTGCGGGCCGGGCCCCCAGCGGGGCCCGCCCACTCCGCTCTCCTCCCCTCCCCCTGCTCTCTCCCCTCAAAGGCCCACAGATGTCCGCCTGGCGCAGCGCCACCGCCACTGGCGTCGCCGAGCTTCGCGGACAGGTGGTCCCCTTCCGACCGAGGTACCCGATGCCCTACGACCACCTGATCGAGCGCAGCCCCATGAAGGCGGTCGCCACCAGCACCCGCGGTGGCCTGCAGCCCGGCCAGATCGGCGCCTGCTTCGCCCGCTCCGGCGTGGGAAAGACCGCGTTCATCGTGCAGATCGCGATGTACCAGCTCCTGCGCGGCACCAACGTCCTGCACATCTCCCGCACCGACAACGCCGCCCACGTGCGCAGCTACTACGACGAGCTGTTCAGCGCCCTGGCGGCCGGCACCCGGCGCGAGGACAAGCACGAGGCCGCTGTCGCCATCGAGCGGCACCGCGTGATCCACAGCAGCCTGGACCGGGCCTTCGGCGCCAAGGACATGCGCAAGCTGGCCGCGACCCTGGCCGACGTGATGGACTTCCGGCCGACCACGGTGGTCATCGACGGCATGGAGGCCGACGAGCTGCAGGCCCACGCCGACGACTGGCGCGCCCTGGCCCGCGAGCTGAAGGTCCGCCTGTGGCTGACCGTGCGCACCCACCGGGCCGACATGGCCCACCTGGAGCCCCTGGCCGCCTGCGCCGACACCGCCGTCGTGCTGGAGCCCAACGGGCCCCACATCGACCTGCACGTGCTGCGCCAGGGCGGCGCCCCCGCCGGCGAGCTGCCCGCGCTGGCGCTGGACCCGGTCACGATGCTGCTGCGCCCCGAGGACGTGCGGGACGCCAACACCGCCCCGCCCTCGCCGCACGCCGAGGCCTGCACGCTGTACACGGGCGGCGCGGTCGGCGCCGAGGCCTGGTTCGGCGAGTGCGCCGAGAAGTGGGGCGTGGCCGAGCGCAACTTCAGCTTCGAGGGCCACGAGCAGGCCCGCACCGTCAACCGCGTGGTGCTGGACGAGGCCGAGCTGTCCAAGGGCGGCGTCTCGCTGGTCTACGTGGCCAACCGCCTGCACCGCTCCTGGAAGCACCGCCCCGCGCTGCGCAAGGTGCTGCAGGTCCTGTGGCACGTGGTCAGCCACGCCGACCAGGTCTTCGTCATCGGCGCCATCCAGCCCGATGGCACCGTGCACGGCGGCACGGGCTGGTCGGTCGAGCTGGCCCGGCGCTGGAACAAGCGGGTGTGGGTCTTCGACCAGCCCCACGAGAAGTGGTTCACCTGGCGCAACGGCGCCTGGGTGCAGGGCACGCCGGTCATCGAGGCCAGCAGCTTCGCCGGAACGGGCACGCGCTTCCTGACCGACGCCGGCAAGGCCGCGGTCGCCGACCTGTTCGAGCGCAGCTTCGCCAGCCACGACTAGGGCGCGGGCGCCGGTCGGCGCGGGCGCTCAGGACGAGGCCACCAGCGCCGCGCGGGCCCGGTCCAGGACCTGGTCCCGGTCCAGGCCGTCCGCCGGGAAGGCCGGCAACAGCCGCAGGTGCACGACGGCCGGGGACAGCAGCTCACCGCCGATCGGCATGACCCGCTCGCTGCCCGTGAGCATCACGGGGATGATGCGCGTGCCCGGCAGGCTGGCGTAGCGGCCCGCGCCCCGCAGGAAGGGCCCGAGCTGCCCGTCCCGGCTGCGCGTGCCCTCGGGGTAGAGCAGCACGGCGTGGCCCTGCTGCATCAGCGCGTGGGCCTGCCGCACGGTCTCGGCGGCGATGCGGGCCACGTCGCGCACTCCCAGCACGGCCTGCTCGCTGGCCACGGCCGTCGACTGGGCGGTCTTGATGGTGTGCAGGCCGGCGGAGGCGATCCGGCGCAGGGGGTCCTCGTAGACCTTGGGGCCGGCGACGGTCACCAGCCGGTCGGCCAGCCCGGGATCGACCTGGGCCAGCAGCAGGTCGGTGAGCTGGGTGTCGACGTAGGCGCGGTGGTTGCCGAGCAGCAGGGTGGGCCCGGCCTGCAGGGCGGCGCGCAGGTGGTCGACCCCCTCGATCCGGGAGCCCGGCGCCAGCAGCCGCCCCATGTAGGTGCGGGAGAGGCGGCGCGCGAAGGGATCCGCCGGCCAGGGCCGGTAGGCCCCGCCGACCCGGGCCAGGGCGTCGAGCGCGGCCGCCAGATCGTCGTCGGAGGCCTGGTCCAGCAGCGTGGACACGGCGTCGCGCACGGCGTCGGCGACCTCGGGCGAGACGGTGCCCGCCAACCAGGCGGGCAGCAGGGCGCGCACTTGCGCGGGGGAGAGCGCGGACAGGTCGATCAAGGGTGCCCCGGGGACGGTGGGCGGTGGGGATGATGCTACCGTAGGCACGACCCGGCCTGCACCCATGGGCCCGGCGCTCCGGACCCCATGCCCGCTCCCGCGCCCCTCGCCGACATCCCCGCGCCGGTGCGCCATGCCGACGCCGTCCACCACGCGATCCTGGAGCGGGTCCCCTTCTCGCGCCACCTCAACCCGCTGAACGCGCCCGAGGCCCGCCGCGCCTTCCTGTCCGGGCGCGTGGCGGCGCCCCCCTTCCGCTACCTGCCCCTGGAGGAGGCCGACGCGCTGCTGGCCGAGCTGGACGCCGCCGAGCCCCCCCGGGACCACCCCGCCGGGGCCCTGGTGGGCGCGTGCATGGACGGCACCCGGATGATGATCGAGGCCCTGCGCCAGCGGACCGAGGCGGCCTTCGACGGCCTGGCGCGGGCCGGCGGCTGGTACCCGGACGCCGACCTCCTGGCGCTGCGCTTCCCCGCCAGCGAGGAGGAGGACGAGCCCTTCGAGGTCACCGCCCAGGTGCTGGTCGAGCACCTCCAGGCCGCGCTCGCCGCGCGGGCGATGGAGGGCTGGACCATCGAGCGCGACGCAGTGATGGCCGCGCGCGTCCTGGTCGACGGCGCCAAGCGGCTGCTGCGGGTGCACCCCGACGCGCGCTTCCGGCAGCGGGACCTGCAGCGGCTGGTGGTGCACGAGATCGACGTGCACGCCTGGCGGACCCGCAACGGCGCGGCGCAGGCCCTGCGGTGCTTCGAGACCGGGCTGCCGGGCTCGCTGGCCACCGAGGAGGGGCTGGCGATGGTGGCCGAGCACCACACCGGCCTGGCCTCGCCGGGCGTGCTGGCCCGCCAGGCCGAGGTGCTGCAGGCCATCGACCTGGGCCGCCGCGCCGGCTTCCGCGACGTCTACACCGACCTGGCGGCCCGCGTCGGGCCCAACCTGGCCTGGGGCATCTGCCTGCGGATCAAGCGCGGCCTGGCCCGGCCCGAGCTGCCCGGCGTCTACGCCAAGGACAGCGTCTACCTGGCCGGCATGCGCCAGGTCGAGCGCTGGCTCGGCCAGGGCGGCGACCTGCGGCACCTCTACGTCGGCAAGGTGAGCGTCGACGACCCGGTGCGCCAGTGGCTGGACCAGGGCTGGGTGCGCCTGGGTGCGGTGCCCGCGATGTGGGCGGAGGGCCGGGGGCCCACGGGCGCCAGCGACCTCAGTCGACCTGGATCAGCTGCCGCATCATGGGGAACTCCTCCTTCAGCAGCGCCTCGACCCCCATCTTCATCGTCATGATCGACGAGGGGCAGGAGGAGCAGGATCCCACCAGCTTGACGTAGATGTCGTTGTCCTCGACCTTGAGCAGGGCGATGTCGCCGCCGTCGCCCTGCAGGGCGGGCCGCACCATGTCGTCGAGGATCTCTTGCACCGCCTCGAGCGTCAGCGCCTCGCCCGCCGTGTCGTCCGAGGGGTCGCTCGCGGGCGGCGCATCGACCGGGGCCGCCTCGGCGGGCACCGCCTCGACCGGGGCCGCCTCGACCGGGGCCACCTCGACCGGGGCCGCCTCGACCACCGGCGGGACCTCGACCGGCGCGGGCGCGGGGGCCGCCTCGACCACCGGCGGCGCCGAGACCGGGGTCTTCGGCAGGGGCGGGCTGGCCGTGCTGCCGCGGTGCTGGGGCGCCAGGTCGTCGTAGCGGGGCTCGGGCCCGCTGATGTCGACGCGCAGGAGCTTCTTCAGCCCGGTCTTGATGCCCTTCTTGATGGTGTTGCGGATCATGGCGGGTCCTCGGAGGCGGGGGTCTCGCAGAACCTAACGTGCGCGGGAGGGTTGAGAAGGCGAGGGTTCAGCCCGAGAGCCCCCGCCTCCAGATCACCTCGTTCATGTCTCCGGCCAGTACGCTGGGACACGGTCGGATCAGCATCTACGCAGGTTCCTGAAGGTGGCAAGGGTCCCACCATAGCCCGTCATCCCCATGGATTCCCCCATGATCGGGGACAGCGGGGACAGCTTCCGGGGGGTCCATGGACCTGACCGCCCCCGTCCGCCGCGACGTCCAGGCCCACAAGCCGGCCAGCCAGGTGGACCTGCGAGTGCGCGTGGCCGACCCGGCCCGCCGCCTGGTCGTCGCGTCGGCCCGGAGCCGCCGCTGGAAGGACCACGTCGCCTGGCTCTACGCCGTGTCCGCGGACGGGAGCACCGCCTGGCTGTGGGCCTGGACGCGCGCCGACGACCGCGACCAGGCCGAGGCCCGCGCGCTCGACCTGCCGTGCATGGGCCGGATGCTCTGGCCCGAGGG
>JAKLKF010000184.1 GCA_023150805.1 Myxococcota bacterium
GACGACCAGGCTCAGGGCCAGGTGGACGAGCGGGGCGCGCGGCAGCTCGACCGGCAGGTGCTGCAGCGCGCGCCGGGCCCAGAGCTGCTGGCCCCACCAGGCCAGGTGCCCCGCGGTGCCCAGCAGGGGAAGCCACCCTGCCGGGTGGCGGGCCAGGATGGCCAGGGTCCACAGGAGCACGGGCGCGAGCAGCCAGGGCAGCAGCGAGTACTTCACCACCACCAGCGCGCCGACCAGCAGGCCCGCCAGCAGCGATCGGAGCGGGTGGCGGAAGCCCCGGGATCCCCACGCGGCGCCCAGCGCGAGCAGCAGGACCGCGGTGGCCGGGCCGTCCAGCAGGAACTGCCGGCTGACCACGGTCATGTGGGGCGCGTGCAAGGTGACCAGGCCCGCCAGCGCGGCTCCCGCCAGGCCCGCCCCGCCCCGCGCCGCCGCCCAGGTGGCTGCCGCGACCAGCAGGGCGCTCCAGGCCGCCATCGCCAGGTGCAGGTCGTCGAGCTGATCCCCGGCGACCTGTCGCGCCCAGGCCAGGCTCAGGTGGACCACGGGAGGCAGCGGCTCGACCGGTGGGAACGGATCCAGGTCCTGCCACCACCGCCACCACCGCAGCGCGATGGCCAGGTGGCCGGGGGCGTCGCCCACCGGCAAGGCCCGGTCGACGTGGGCGAAGTCCAGGTGGCGCGCCGCAGCCCAGGCACCCAGGACGCAGGCCAGCCCCAGGCTCGCCAGGTGGGCGCCTCGTGGGTCGCGCGCACGCCGGCTGCACCCCGCCGTCCAGGTCCGGGGTCCTCGGCTCGCCGCGCTGCGTTGCGTCGATGGGGACACGGCAGCGGACGATAGCCCCTGCGGCAGACCGCGCTCTGCTCTCGCAGCCGCCGAGGGCTCGCCCGCGGCTATCGTCTCCGCGCGCGGCCGGGTCCTGGCCGCCCGGGAGCCACCCCTGACCCCGTCGCCGCCGCGCCCGCCGCCCTCGCTGCGCAGGAAGCTCGCCTACTCGGCGGTGATGGTGGCGCTCGGGCTGGCCTCGGTAGAGGCCTGCTGCGCCGTGCTGGAGCGCACGGTCGTCGACCTTCGCCGCTCCATGCCGACGCCGCAGCCCAGCAAGGAGCAGTACCCCCAGCTCCAGGTCCCCCCTGGCGCCCACCTGGCCATGGTCGAGGACGCGAGCAAGCGCTGGGGCCTGCAGCCCGGCAGCGTCCAGGCGGTCGGCAACACCCAGCACCAGGTCAACAGCCTGGGCCTGCGCGGGCCGGAGCTGCCGCCCCGGCCTGCGGACGAGGTGCGCATCTTCACGCTGGGCGACTCCAGCGTCTACGGCGACGGGGTGCAGGAGGAGGCCGTCTTCAGCGCCGTCGCCGCCCTGCGGCTGCAGCGGGAGTGGGGGTGCCCGGTGCGGCAGGTGATCGGCGCGGTGCCCGGCTACGACTCCGAGCAGTCCTTGGTCCGCCTGCGCGAGCTGGGCGCGACGGTCGACCCCCAGTGGGTCGTCGTCGGCACGATCTGGAGCGACATCTTCCACGACCGGGGGATGCAGCGGGACGACTTCGTCGACCTGGCCTACCTGCGCGACCCGATGCGCCGCCTGGCGACCTGGCGGGTCGGCCGCAGCGTCCTCGCCCCCTGGCTGAGCGCGCGCAAGGTCGGCTGGATCGCGTCGGGCCAGGACATCCCCGGCCCCACCTCGGCAGGCAGGAGCCGGGTCCTGCTGGCGGCCTACCTCGCGAACCTGCGCCAGATCGAGGCGCATGCCCGCGACCTGGGCGCCCGGGTCGCCTTCCTGGCCCTGCCCGCGCCCGTCGACCTCGACGCCGCCCCCGTGCCCGAGACCATCCTGGAGTACCGCGCGGCCATGCGCCTGGTGGCTCGCGAGACCGGCGCCCCCTTCGTCGACGGCCCGGCCTGGTTGCGGGCCGAGGGGGGCACGGTGGGACTCTTTGCCGACCAGGTCCATCCCAACGCCATCGGCCACGCCCTGTTGGGCCACGCCCTGGCGGAGACCTTGCTGGCGACCGAGCCGCCCGCCGGCTGTCAGCGGCCGGGCTGAGGCCGGGGGCTCGGCTGCCCCGAGCCCGGCGGGGGGGGAGGCGGGGGCCGCGGGACGAAGGGCGGGAGCTGGCCCTGGAACAGGCCCAGGTCGCACCAGCCGTCGCGCGCCTGCACGACGAGCGCCGGCTCCAGGGTCACCCCCGCCTCGCAGAGGGGGGCCAGCGCCCACTGGTCGGCCCGCAGCGCGGGCAGGGGCGCCTGCCACTGGCCGTCCTGCGCGTTCAGCGGCCAGCCGTCGAGCAGGGCGAGGACCCGCACCGCGCGGCCCTGCACGGGCTGCCCCTCGCCCTGGAGGACCAGCAGCGGCTGCCGCCCGCCGACCTGGCGCGCTCGCAGCCCCTCCAGGAGCCGGTCGACCTCGCCCGGCTCCAGGGGGTCGGGCATCGCCACCCGCCCCACCGGCACCGGGGGCATCCACTGCGCCCCGCGGCGGGTCACGCCCGCGCCCCCTCCGCGTCCCGCGTGCGAGTCGTGGCTGGGCAGCAGGTCGACGCCGACCAGTGGCAGGGAGGGTCCGAGCTGGCCGACCACCACCAGCGCCGCCAGCGGCACCGCCAGCGACCGCGGGAGGATCCCCAGCCCGCGCGCCGCCGCCGCCGCCACCAGCGGAGCGGCCGGCAGCAGGTAGCGCAGGTCCTCGGGGAGCGCCGCGAGCACCACCCAGGTGCCGCCCAAGGCGCCGGCCGCCGTCGCCAGGGCCTGGGCGAGCGCCGACGGGCGCCGGACCGCCCACAGCACGCCCGGTCCCAGCGCGAGGACGGCGGCGGGCACCAGGTCGGCGAGTTGCTCCATGTGCAGGCCGGGCGACATGGACGGCTGGGACTGGCGGATCTGGAACTGGTCGCTCTCGTGCACCAGCCGCTCGACCAGGTCCTGGTGGGCGCCGACGTACCAGGGCCCCGCCAACAGCGCGACGACGAGCAACGCGACCCCGGCGACCAGGACGGGCGGAGTCCGCCCCCCGCTGCTCCGGGGCGCCAAGGCGCCCACCAGCGCCACCAGCGCCGCCAGGCCCAGTCCCAGGTACATCGGCGCCGCGAAGGTGGCGGGCCGCTGCAGGTCCTGCATGGCGAAGGTCAGGGTGGGATCCAGGCCGGCGAGCCAGACCGCCGCGCCGGTCGCCCCGACCAGCCCGGCCAGCCCGGCGCCGAGCAGGGCGCGTACCGCCCACCGCCCGCTCGTGGCGTGCACCGCCCGCAGGGTCTCCCACGCCACGACCGGCGCCAGGAACACCCCCGCCATCCACTTCGTGTACAAGGCGGCCGCCGCCGCGAGCGCGAAGGCCATGGCCACGCCCGGCCGCCGGAAGGCGTCGCTGTGCAGCAACAGCAGCAGGGCGATGCCCACCAACGCGGCGCTGGGGCCGTCCACCAGCGCCAGCGAGGAGTAGCTGATCATCACGGGCGCCCCGCAGGCCAGGGCCACGTAGGCCCAGGACGCCGGTCGCCCCCACAGCCGCGGCCCGAGCACCAGCGCCACCACCGCGTGGGCCATGACCAGGCCCGCGGACGCCAGGCGCATCGACAGCATGCCGGGGATCCGGTCGATCAGGGGATGGCAGAGCAGGTGGAAGAGGGGGGGGTAGGAGTCGCCGGGCTGCAGGGCGCGGAACAGGCGATCGGGCCAGCCGCCGAAGCGCGGCATGCGCTCGTGCAGCTCCAGGGCCTTGATGGCGTGGCCCGCCTCGTCGCTGAAGGGCACCACCGGCGCGCCGCTGACCCCGCCCCACAGCAGGGCACCCACGGCAGCCAGCAGCAGCAGGCTCCCCGCGGCGCCGGCCACGCCCCCGCCACGGGGCCTCCATCGACGCGCGAGCCGTCGATGGGCGGAGATGTTCGCCATGCCTGTCCTCGAAGGCGCCGGGTTGTAGCATGAACCCGCCGCCAGCCGCCCCTCCCGGCTTGCCGGGCCCCCCGTCTCCGTTACAGCCCGCGCCCCCTGGCGATCTCCCCGCCTCCCACCCCCGTGGAGCCCCCATGTCCTCCCTCCTCCTCGCCCTGGTCCTCTCGGCCGCGCCCGCCGCCGCACAGGCCACCGACTGCAACGCCAAGACCCTCGCCAAGGAGCTGACCGCCGCCAGCCCGGTGCAGGTCTCGCGCCTCTTCCAGGAGCTGGCCCGCTGCGACGCCGCCGCCGCGCTCAAGGCCGCCCCCACCGAGCTGCCGCGGGTGCTGCCGGGCACGGACGGAGACGCGGCCGCCGTGGTCGCCGTCGACATCGGCGCCACCGACGCCCTGCTCAAGTGGATGGGGGGCATGGAGTCCAAGGACAAGTCGCGCACCATCGCGGCCCTGGGCGACGCCTGCGACGCGCACCCCAAGGTCAAGGACTTCCTGGTCGGCGCGCAGGCCCGCCTGGGCGACCAGTACTGGACCGAGCGCTGGTACCGCGCGCTGGCCAGCTGCGAGGGCCCCGAGGTGGGCGCCATCCTGGCCGCCGAGCTGGACAAGGGCGCGGGCGCCGACAAGACCCGCTACTTCGGGATCCTCCAGACCTATGCCCGCAGCCAGGGCGCCGCCGCCATCCCCAAGCTGCAGGAGCTGGCCGGTCGCTTCACCGACGTCGAGACGCTGACCTACATCGTCCAGGCCTTCCCCGACGCCGCCCGCGTGGGCTCCGAGCAGGGCCGGGACGAGGCCGCCGCCCGCGCCGGCGTCGCCGCCGTGGTCGCGCTGGCGCCCTCCCTGCCCGAGAAGGTGGTCGAGGCCGCGCGCGTCGCGCTGCAGGCCCTGGGCGACGAGGCCGCCGCCGACGCCCTGGCCGGGGAGCGCTACCGGGCGGTGCGCCAGCCCGACGGCGGCCTGCTGTGGGGCGTGGTCGCCGTCGAGAGCGCGCCCTGCAAGAAGGGCAGCCAGACCTGGCGTCGCGTGCACCACGCCCTGGTCACCGAGCCCGGCCGCACCTGGCCCGACCAGCTCCAGGACAAGGTCCAGGCCGCCGCGGCCACCGCCTGGCAGCCCTCCCTGGGGGCCAAGTGCAAGTCCGAGGCGACCCTCACCTGGACCCTGCCCGCCGAGCCCTTCGCCGACGAGGCCGCCTTCGGCACCTGGCGGGACGAGCAGCTCCGGGAGGTCGACAAGACCGTCGTCGACAAGAGCTGGACCCTGGCCTGGGACCCGCTGGCCCTCTGAGGTCCCGGGCGCCGGGCCCGCGGCGCGGCTGCCGCAGGTGCTGACGGGGCGACGGCGCCCGGCATAGGGGCGCCTCCTGGCGCGGGCGTGCCCGCCCCGGAGCCCCTCTGCCCGGAGTCGCCGTGGAGCCCTGGCCGTACCGCACGATCATCGAGCCCTTCCGCATCAAGGCGGTCGAGCCCATCCCCTTCCTGCACCCCAACGAGCGGCGGGCGGCGCTGTCCCGCGCCGGCCACAACCTGTTCAAGCTCAAGGCGCAGGAGGTCACCATCGACCTGCTGACCGACTCGGGCACGGGCTCGATGTCCGCCAGCCAGTGGGCCGCGCTCATGGAGGGCGACGAGAGCTACGCCGGCAGCACCTCCTGGCAGGAGCTGGAGGCGGTCGTGCACCGCATCACCGGCTTCCCGCACGTGCTGCCCGTGCACCAGGGCCGCGCCGCCGAGCGGATCATGTCCCGCACGGTGATCCCGCCGGGCGCCGTGGTGCTCAACAACACCCACTTCGACACCACCCGCGCCAACGTCGAGCAGGCCGGCGGCGTGGCCGTGGACCTGCCGGTGGCCGAGGCCCTGCGGCCCGAGGTGGTCGCCCCCTTCAAGGGCGACATGGACCTGGCCGCCCTGGACCAGGCCCTGGAGGAGCACGGCGACAAGGTCGCGCTGGTGATGCTGACGCTGACCAACAACGCCGCCGGCGGCCAGCCCGTCAGCATGGCCAACATCGAGGCCGTCAGCGCCCGCTGCAAGCAGGCCGGCGTGCCCTTCTTCCTCGACGCCGCGCGCTTCGCCGAGAACGCCTGGTTCATCCACGTGCGCGAGCCCGGCTACGACACCTGGTCGGTCGCCGACATCGCCCGCCGGATGTTCGACCTCTCCGACGGCTGCACCATGTCGGCCAAGAAGGACGGCATCGTCAACATCGGCGGCCTGCTGTGCACCCGCCTGGACGGCTGGGCCGAGAAGTTCCGCAACGAGCTGATCCTGGGCGAGGGCTTCACCTCCTACGGCGGCCTGGCGGGCCGCGACCTGTCGGCGATGGCCGTCGGCCTGACCGAGGCGCTGGACCCCGACTACCTGCGCTACCGCCAGCGCAGCATCGCCTACTTCGCCAAGGGCCTGCAGCAGGTCGGCGTGCCCGTGGTCCAGCCCGCCGGCGGCCACGCCGTCTTCATCGACGCCGGCGCCCTGGCCCCCCACATTCCGCCGGCACAGCTCCCCGGCCAGGCCGTCGCCTGCGCGCTCTACCTGGAGGGCGGCATCCGCAGCGTCGAGATCGGCAGCCTGATGTTCCCGGGCAGCCGCCTGGAGCTGGTGCGCCTGGCCGTGCCCCGCCGGGTCTACACCCAGTCCCACGTCGACTACGTCATCGAGATCGCCGAGTCCCTCGCGAAGCGGGCGCCCTCGCTGCGCGGCTACCGCATCGTCAAGGAGCCGCCCTTCCTGCGCCACTTCTCGGCCGAGCTGGCGCCGCTCTGACGGGGCCCGCCAGGGCTTCCTCCCCGACATCTCGCGCACGCGCCTCCGCCGCCGGTAGTATCGCCCGCTGTGCCCGGCCCAGGAGCGCTCGTGCCCGAGTCCGCTGCGTCGTCCTCTCCCGCCTCGCCGCAGGCCGGCGCCGACGCGCCCGTCGTGGAGTTCCGCCGGGTCAGCAAGACCTTCGGCGCCTTCCGCGCCGTGCGCGACATCTCCTTCACCATCCGCAAGGGCGAGTTCTTCTCGCTGTTGGGCCCCTCGGGCTGCGGCAAGACCACGACGCTGCGCCTGCTGGCCGGCTTCGAGGAGCCGGACACCGACGGGGGCGAGGTGCGGCTGCTGGGCGAGGTGGTCAACAAGAAGCGCCCCTACGAGCGGAAGATCGCCATGGTCTTCCAGAACTACGCGCTGTTCCCGCACCTGACGGTCGAGCGCAACATCTCCTTCGGCCTGGAGATGCGCGGCACGCTCAAGGTCGAGATCCCCGGCCGGGTGCGCAAGGCCATGGAGATGGTCCGCCTGGACCCGGGGCAGTTCGCGCGCCGCCTGCCGGCCCAGCTCTCGGGCGGGCAGCGCCAGCGGGTGGCCCTGGCGCGGGCCCTCGTCCTCGAGCCCAGCCTGCTGCTGCTCGACGAGCCGCTGGGTGCCATCGACCTCAAGCTGCGCAAGGAGATGCAGCTCGAGCTCAAGCAGCTCAACAAGGAGCTGGGGACCACCTTCGTCTACGTCACCCACGACCAGGAGGAGGCGCTGACCATGTCCGACCGCATCGCGGTCATGGACAACGCCCGCATCGCCCAGCTCGGCACGCCCGCCGAGATCTACGAGTGCCCGCGCACCGCCTTCGTCGCCAAGTTCATCGGCGAGAGCAACTTCTTCGACGGGACGGCCCGGGAGCGCCTTCCCGACGGCCGCTTCCGCGTGCAGGCCACCGCGGGCGGGGGATCCTACGTCGTCCCCGCCGGCCCGCGGGTCGCCGAAGGGCAGCCCGTGCGCATCGCCGTGCGCCCGGAGTGGCTGGACGTCTTCCCGCCCGACCAGGTCCCGCCCGAGGAGAACGCCATCGCCGGGCGGATCCGCGACGTCATCTACCTGGGGGAGACGCTGCACGTGCTGGTCGACCTGCCCGGTGAGCAGCGCGTGACCGTCGCCCTGCGCAACGAGGGGCAGCTCACCCGCCCGGTTCGCTGGCAGCGCGGGGACGCCGCCGCGGTCGCCTGGCTGCCCGAGGACTGCCAGGTCCTGGAGGACGAATGAGCGATCCGCAGGCTCCGGTCAAGCTGCGCCAGCGGATCCTCAACTGGTTCCACCACCACCCCCAGGCCAAGGCCTGGTCCCTGGTGTTGCCCGGCGGCCTGTGGCTGCTGGTCTTCTTCCTGGCGCCCGTGCTGGTGATGTTCAGCTACAGCCTCAAGGAGCGCGGGATCTACGGCGGCGTCGAGGACGGCTTCACCGTCGAGCACTACCTGCGCTTCATGGATCGACTGTACCTGAAGATCCTGTGGCGCACGGTGGTGGACGCCACCGTCTGTACCGCGATCTGCCTGCTGCTGGGCTACCCCACCGCCTACGTCATCACCCGTGGCGGGCGGCTGAAGGGACTGTTGCTCTTCCTGGTGATCCTGCCCTTCTGGACCAGCTTCCTGGTGCGGACCTTCGCCATGATCTTCCTCATGCGCGACACGGGCTTCATCAACACGCTGCTGTTGAAGCTGGGGCTCGTCACCGAGCCCATCGTGATGCTCTACACCCCCTTCGCGGTCATGACCGGCCTGGTCTACGGCTTCCTGCCCTTCATGGTGCTGCCGATCTACTCCTCGCTGGAGAAGCTCGACCACTCGCTGCTCGAGGCGGCCGAGGTGCTGGGCGCTCGCTCGACCCGCCGCTTCCTGCGCGTGACCCTCCCGCTGTCCATGCCCGGCGTCGTCGCCGGCTGCCTGCTGGTCTTCATCCCGGCCCTGGGCTCGTTCCTGACCTCCGACCTGCTCGGCGGCGCCAAGGAGATCCTGGTCGGCAACGTGGTGCAGGCCCAGTTCACCTCGGCCCGCAACTGGCCCTTCGGCTCGGCGGCCAGCTTCGTGCTGATGGCCCTGGTGCTGGGCGCCGTGATGATCTACCTGCGCGTGCGCGACGGCGCCGAGCAGCCGGCGGAGCGCTGAGGCATGAACCACCTGAAGCTGCCCTACTGGATCATGGCGCTGGTGACCGGCGTCTACCTCTTCCTGCACCTGCCGATCATCGCGCTCATCGCCTTCTCCTTCAACGACTCCAAGTTCTCGACCGAGTGGACGGGCTTCACCCTGCACTGGTACGAGCGCCTGCTGGAGCGACAGGACATCCTGGACGGGCTGAAGTCCTCGATCATCGTGGGCCTGTCGGCCACCGTCATCAGCACGGTGCTGGGCACCCTGATGGCGCTGGCGCTCGCCCGTCACGTCTTCCGGGGTCGCCGGCTGGTCGAGGCCTTCCTCTACGTGCCGATCGTGACCCCCGAGATCGTGGTGGGCATCTCGCTGCTCATCCTCTTCGTCGCCATGGGCGTGCCGCTGGGCCTGCACAGCGTGGTCATCGCCCACGTCGCCTTCAACGTCTCCTTCGTCGTGGTGGTCGTGCTCGCCCGGCTGCAGGGCATGGACCGCAACCTGGAGGAGGCGGCGATGATCCTGGGCGCGGACGAGCTGACCACCTTCTGGCGCATCACCGTGCCCCAGCTCTGGCCCGGCATCATCTCCGGCGCGATGCTGGCCTTCACCATGTCCTTCGACGACTACGTCATCACCTCCTTCGTGACCGGAACCGGGTCCTCGACCCTGCCCGTCGTGGTCTACACGATGGTGCGCAAGAACATCGAGCCGTCCATCAACGCCATCAGCACGGTCGTGCTGGTGGCCACCACCGTCCTGGTCATCGTGGCCGAGCGCCTGGGGCGCGACAAGCCCCTGGTCGCAGACAAGGACTGAACCCGCCCCCACAGGAGCGCACATGAGCAACGAGAAGCAGCTTCGCAACGCCTTCCTCGACTACGCCACCGGCCGGATGGGTCGCCGCGACTTCATCCGCGGCGCCCTGGCCATGGGCGCCTCGGTCACCGCCGTCGCCACGATGCTCCAGGCCTGCGGTGACTCCGCGCCGCCGCCCGCCGCCGAGACCCCGCCCCCGCCGCCGGGCCCCATGCCCGCGACCGCGCCCGCCGCGCCCCCCGAGCCCGAGCTGGGCGAGAAGGAGGGCGAGCTGCACATCTACAACTGGTCGGACTACATCGCCGAGGACACGGTCGCCAACTTCGAGAAGGAGTCGGGCATCAAGGTCGTGTACGACACCTACGAGTCCAACGAGGAGATGGTGGCCAAGCTCCAGGTGGGCGCCGGCGGCTACGACATCGTCGTCCCCACGGGCTACATCGTCACCGTCCTGGCGGCGATGGACCTGCTGCAGCCCCTGTCCAAGGGCAGGTACATCCCCAACTGGGGCAACGTCGCCGGTCTGTTCAAGGACCCGGTCTTCGACAAGGGCAACCTGTTCGGCGTGCCCTGGCAGTGGGGCACCACGGGCATCGCCTGGCGCAAGGACAAGGTCCCGACCCCGCCGGACTCCTGGGGCGTGTTCCTCGACCCCGCGCTCAAGAACAAGATGACGATGATGGACGACATGCGCGACGTCATCGGCGCCTGGCTGCGCTACCGCGGCAAGTCGCTGAACTCCACGGTCGATGCCGAGCTGCAGGCGGCCAAGGCCGACGCCATCGCCGCCAAGGGCAACCTCAAGGCCTTCATCTCCGCGCCGGTCAAGGGGCAGCTCGTCAGCGGCGACGTGTGGATCGCCCAGCTGTGGAACGGCGACACCATGCAGGCCAAGGCCGAGCAGGCCGAGATCGAGTACCTGGTGCCCAAGGAGGGCAGCACGATCTGGACGGACTCGCTGGTCATCCCCAAGAGCGCGCCGCACAAGCGCGCCGCCCACGAGTTCATGAACTACATCCTGCGGCCCGAGGTCGCCGCCAGCATCAGCAACTTCACGGGCTACGGCACGCCGGTCGAGCCCGCGATGGCCATGCTGGCCCAGCCGGTGCCCTACCCCTCGGGCGAGGAGCTGTCCCGCCTGGAGTACCAGGGCGACCTGGCCCGCGCGACCGAGCTGTGGGACCAGATCTGGACCGAGATCAAGGCGAGCTGAGCGACGGGGCGCACCCCGGGGGGGACTGTCTCCCCGGGGCCGGCGCCTACTCCCCGCCGAAGGCGATGGAGTACCAGCCGCCCAGGTAGATCAGGCTGGCGTCGAAGCCGGTCACCGGCACGTGCACGCCCGCGGCGAAGAAGTGCGTGTCGTTGACGGCGGTGCTCACGCCGGGCACCACCTCCATGTAGAACGAGCCCTCGACCGGGTCGTCGGGCAGGGTGTAGCTGGGGTTCAGCTCGACGAAGATCGAGGTCGAGTCGGTCAGGTAGTTCCCACCCGGAAACGAAAAAGCCGGACTTCCCCCTTTGTTTTCCATGTTCCCCTCGTGGATCTTTTCCGGCCT
>JAKLKF010000185.1 GCA_023150805.1 Myxococcota bacterium
CAGCAGGGCGCGGCGGTACTCCTCGGGGGTGTGGAACTGCTCGGGGTCGGGCAGCTCGATCCGCGACCGGGGCTCGGGGCTGTCCTGCCCGTCCTGCCCCTCCCGGCCGCCCTGGTCGCCCTGGCCGCCCATCTGCTGCTGCATCTGCTGCATCTGCTGCATCTGCTGCTGCAAGCGCTCCAGCTCCTCGCGGGCCGCGCCCACCTGCTCGGAGGCCTCGCGCATGTGGCCCTCGCCCGGCGAGGGGCGGCCCCGCTGCAGGGCGTCGTCGGCCTGCTGCATCGCGTCGCCCGCCCGCTGCATCGCCTCGGTCGCCTTGCCTTGGCCGGTCGGCATCTGGCGCTCGACCTCCTGCACCTGGCGCTGGAGCCGCTGCTGCTCGTCCTGGAGCTGCTGCTGGCGCTGGGACAGCTCGCGCGCCTGCTGGGCTGCCTGGGGGCTGACCTGCTCCTCCTGCTGCTCCACCTGCTGCAGGAGCTGGCGGATCTCGTCCAGGGTCCGCCCCAGCTCGCGCAGGTGCTCGCCAGCCGGCCGCACCCCGCCGGGGATCGCCTCGCCCGCGCCGCGGGGCCGGCTGGACTCCGCCAGGGTCGCGCGCGCAGCCTGCTCTTGCCGCCAGGCGGCCGCCTCGACCCGCTCGCGGGCCTCGGGCACGTCCCGGGCCGTGATCGCCGTGCGCAGCGCGTCGACCTCGGCGCGGGCGCTCTCCAGCCGCCGCACGCTGTCCACGCGCCAACCGCGGCCGTCGGCCACCTCGTCCACCGCGCCGGCGGCCTGCCGGACCGCCTGGGTGGCCAGCTCGTCCAGGCGGTTCCAGGCCTCGACCTGCTGCTGGAAGTCGCCGCCCTGCTCCTGCCGCGCCTGGGACAGCTCCTGGGCGAGCTGCTCCTGCTGCTCCTCGAGCGCCGCCAGCTCCTCCAGGGTCTTCTCCATCGCCTCGCCGAGCTGGTCCTCCTGCTGCTGCCCCTCGGCGAGCTGCTGCTGGATGCCCTGGGACATCTGCTCGAGCTGGGTGGCGAGCTGCTCGAGCATCGCCCGCGCCTCGTCCAGCCGCCCCTCGGCGATGGCCTTGCGGATCTCGTCCATCAGCGTACCGGCCGAGTCCAGGCGGCTGTTGAGGAACTCCTGGAGCTGCCCCTCGGCCAGGCGGGCCGAGGACCGGGCCAGCGCGCCCATCAGCCGCTCGAGCTGGTCCAGGCGCGCCAGCAGCTCGGAGGCCTCGGCGTCGGGGGCGATCTCCGCCAGCTCGCGGGCCTCCTCGGCCACGGCCTCGGCGGCCTGGGCGACCTCGTTCAGCGCGTCGCGCTGCAGGAGCGCGTCGAGCAGGCCGATCGCCACCTCCACGCTCTCGATCACCGCGTCGTGCCGCTCGTCGAAGGTGGCGAGGTCGCCCATGGTGACGCGGCGGGTGGTGTTCGGGTCGAAGGTGGTCAGCGTGAAGCGGAAGAGCACGGCCGCGTCGTCGAGCACCTGCCGCACCATCTCGCCGTCGGCCGAGGAGGGCTCCTCCTGCCCCCACTGCCGCTCGTAGACGGCCTGGGTGGGACCGAAGCGGTCGCGCGCCACCTCGACCCAGCGCTGCATCGCCGCCGGGTCGTTGGCGACAGGAAGCTCGTCGGACTCGACCAGGAAGTCGGCCAGCACCAGCACCAGGGCGTCGCGCAGCTCCTGGTAGTAGCGGGTCAGGCGGCGGCCAGCGGCCGACGGGCCCGAGATCTCCAGCTCGATCCAGGGCGAGAGCCCCAGCTTTCCCACCTCGTCCCCGGCCAGGGCCGGGTCGGTGGGGGGGCTGCGGGCCAGCAGGTCGTTGTCCTGGGCGACGACCCGCACCCGCACCTTGTCGCCGGGCTTCAGGCCCAGGGCGCGCGGGGACTGGGTCGCGGTGCCCTCCAGGTGCCGCGGCGCCTCCAGCGGCCGGCGCAGCTCGACCTGGCGGACCTGGCCGTCCTGCTCGATCTCCAGCCGCACCACCTGCAGGCCGAAGTCGTCGTCGGCCTGCCAGGCCAGGTCGAGCGGCGCGTCGACGGCGGCGGGCCCCCCGGCGTGCAGCGCCGTGACGACCGGCGCGGCGTCGGCCTCGACGATGATCTGGTAGTCGGCGCTGCGCAGGACCTGGTCGCCCGTGAAGAGCAGGAAGCGCCAGGTGCCGGCCCCGGCCACCACCAGGCTGCCCGACAGGTCCCGGCCGTCGGCGAGCAGGGCGTCGTCGGGGTCGCCGCCGTCCACCTGCAGGGCCGCGGCGTCGAAGGCGCGGGCGGTGCGGGCGCGGATCTGGACCACGGTGCCGGGCGGGGCGTGGATGGTCCCGTCCGAGTTGACGACCTCGACCGGCTCCATGCCCGTGTACTCGGGGAAGACGTAGCGGAGCACGATGTCGCCCACCAGCGCCCGCTCGTCGTGGACCTCCTGGGCCTCGGCCAGCCGCGCGGCCGCGACCTTGCCGGTGGCCAGGGCGGCCAGGGCGTCCAGCGGCCCGACGGGCAGCACCAGGCCCGAGAGGGTCGCCAGCCCCAGCGCCACGAGCGCGCCGAGCAGGGCCAGGCGCACGGGCCGGTCGGGGTGCACGGTCGCGGGCGGCACCGGGGCGGCCAGGGCCAGGGCGCGGGAGGCGGCGCGGGCCAGCAGCACGGGCGAGGTCGGGATCGGCACCGTGCCGGGCGGAGGCGGGCCGGCCAGCAGGGCGCGGTCGACCGCCGTGACCAGCCGCGAGCGCAGCTCGGGCTGCACCACCTCGACGCGGCGGGCCTGGCGCAGCAGGTCCCCGGCGGCGCGCCAGCCGGGCGCCAGGGGCCAGGCCAGGGCCAGCAGCAGGCCCAGGCTGCCCAGGACCAGCAGGATGGCCAGCGCGGGGTCCCGCGACACGCCCTCGCTGACCAGCGCGGCGGCCAGCAGCCCCGACAGGGCCAGGGCGGCCACCACCTGCAGGGCCGCCCGGGCCAGCAGCAGCAGGCGCTCCCGCCGGGCCAGGCGGTCGAGGACGGCGCGCAGGCCCGCCAGGTCGGCCGCGGGCGACGAGGCGACCGGGCCGGACGCGCCCGCGCCCTCCGGCGGGGCCGGCGGGGTCGGGGGCAGCGCGGAGGGCTCCGGCGGCATGGCTCTCGGGGAGGAGCGGTGCGAAGGGGCTGCGCCGATCGGGCGACGCAGGAGGGCCTACCCTGACAGGGCTACCCTGCGGCGGGTTCCCGAGCATGCCCCGACGGTGGGCCACCCGCGCCCACACGGGCCAGGCCGGGTCCAGGACAGCGAGGCGGGCACCTCAGCGCCTGCGGCGGGCACCTCAGCGCCTGCGGCGGGCACCTCAGCGCCTGCGGCGGCCGACCTGCCACACCTGGCAGGCGTAGCCGCTGTCCTGGTCCCGCACGACCGCCACCGGGCGGGTCTCGTAGAGGTGGTGCAGCCGACGCGCCCGGTCGCGGACCCCTCGGCTGGACCAGCGCCAGTCCTGCAGGTCGGCGCACCAGCGCAGGCAGCCGTCGGGGCCGCGCAGCGCCTGGGCCTCGACCGGGTCGAGCAGGTTGAAGTGCGACAGCGGTGGATCGCGCGCCACGCGGGGGTCCTCGGCGACCAGGCCGCACTGGCCGGGCGGGGCGACGGCGGTGGGCACCCGGTCCAGGCCGTAGACGGGCAGGTCCGCCCAGGGCGGCGCCTCCAGGGTGGAGAGGAAGGCGTGGTCGTCGGCGTAGAAGGCCGCGCGCATCGCCGGCAGGCCCGAGGCGGTGACCAGCAGGCCCGCCGCGGCCAGCGCGGCGCCCAGGCGGCGGGCCTGGCCGGTGGAGGCGAGCGCGCCGGCGCCGACCGCCCAGGCGAGCCCCGCCAGGCCGGTCAGCGCGTGCCGGTCGCCGTAGTCGTCGAAGGTCGAGAGCAGGAGGTGGTTGCCCACGGCCAGCGCCGCCAGGGCGGCGGTGGGCAGCGGCCAGCGGCGCGCGGCCAGCACCGCGCCCAGGACCACCAGGGCCAGCGCGGGCAGGGTGTCGAAGGGCTCGTAGGGCCGCAGCAGGTCCCAGTTGGTGCGGAAGGCCAGGGCGCGCTCGCCCGCGCCGGGCACCTCGCCGGGGAAGAGCAGGGGCCAGGCGGCGAAGCCGGCCAGGGCGAGGCCGAGGGCCAGGCCGGGCAGGGCCGGCGCTCGCTCCCGCCAGGGCGAGGCGCCTGCCCCCCGCGTCGCCAGCAGGAGCAGGCCACAGGGGCCCGCCCAGGCGACGGCCTCCAGCCGCGTCGCCACCACCAGGGCGAGCGCCGCGCCCAGCACCAGGCCCAGGCCGGCGGCCTGCCGCGGGCGCAGCGGCGCCACCGGCCGGACCAGGCTGGCCGTCGCCAGCAGGGCCAGGGCCCCCAGGC
Source organism: Myxococcota bacterium (assembly GCA_023150805.1). Lineage (GTDB taxonomy): Bacteria > Myxococcota_A > UBA796 > UBA796 > UBA2385 > UBA2385. The sequence goes on from JAKLKF010000185.1 coordinate 4,336, forward strand.
CCCAGGGCAGGATCACGTTGTAGGCCGACGAGGACCAGGCCGCGTGCACCGGGTGCAGCGCGACCAGCCCGGCGGCCAGCACCCCGGCCAGCGGCACCGACAGGCGCGCGACCGCGGCGCCCAGCACCGCCGCCGAGGCCGATCCCCACAGCGCCATCAGGACCACGGGCACCGCCGGCTCCGCGGGCAGCACGCGCCCCAGCAGCCACCAGCCCCACTGCATCGCCGGGTACAGCACGGTGCCGCCGCGGGTCGGCTGCCGCTCGCCGCGGAACAGGTCCCAGTAGTCGGCCTCGTGGCCGTCGTAGACGTGGCGATCGAGCGCCGGCAGCAGGCCCAGGCGGACGAGCAGCGCGACGACCGCGACCGCCAGCAGGGCCAGCGAGGTCGACCGACGCGGCCACAGGCTGCGCCCGGCCAGCCCCAGGCCCAGGAGCAGCACCAGGGCGCACGCCATCGCCGGCCACCCCGTCTGCAAGGGGGTCAGCGGGTCCTCCGCCGGCGTCATCGCCCCTCCGTCGGCGGGGGGCCGTCGATCACGTAGAGCAGGTCCGTGCCCAGGCCCAGGTCCTGGCCGACCTCCTGCGCCGCGGGGGCGTAGGGCCGCAGCGCCCGCTCGACCCGGGCGCGCAGCCCGGCGGCGGGGCCGTGGTCGGCCAGGATGACGAAGATCCGGCCGCGCGCCAGGGCCGCCGAGGCGACGTGGTCCAGGGCCACCTCGGACAGCTCGGTGCTGGTGTGCACGGTCAGGCCGCGGAAGGCGCGGGGCTGGCCATAGCGGTAGTCGCCGTACTCGAAGGCGACCGGCCGGGCGACGGGCATGGGGGTCCAGGGCGGCAGGCGCCACATCAACGGACCCGTCGCCGACTTGTCGTCGTCGGGCTGCAGGGCGGGCACCACCACCCACAGGCTGTCCCCCGGGGCCGCCAGGGCCAGCGCGCGATCGAGCGCCCGCTCCCGGCCCAGGTCCGCCCGGATCGCGGCGAGGTCCTCGACCTGCGCGGGGAGCCACCGCGCGGCACGCCCCCCGCACAGCACCAGCACCACCGCGGCGAAGGCCAGGCGCACGCCGCGCCCCGGCAGCCGGCCCACGAGCTGGCCCACCGCCACCGCCGCCGGCGGCCCGAGCAGGCCCAGGTAGGGCCGCTGGTGCGGGGCGGCCGCCCCGGTCCACAGGGCCAACCCCAGGACCAGGGCCACCGGCGCGAAGGCCGCCAGGGCCGGGCCGCGCAGCCACAGCAGCCCCAGCGCCACCAGGGGCGCCAGCAACAGCCCCTCGACCCCCAGCGCGCTGGCGACCATGGCCAGCCAGTCGCCCAGCTCGCCCGCCCCCTGGGTGAAGGTGCCCGGCTCCCCCGCGCGACGCAGCCCGCCCACCACCACCGGAGCCGCCCCCAGCGCGCAGGCCAGCAGCAGCCGGCCCCGCGCGCCGGCCGGCCCCGGCTGGACCGCCCGCCACAGCACCACCCCGGCGGCGCCCGCTCCGGCCAGCACGTGGCTCCAGCAGGCCACGGTCGCCACCAGGGCCAGGGCCGGCCAGGGGGCCCGCGCGGTCGCCAGGACCAGGGCGAGGGCGAAGGTCGCGAGGGGGTAGTTGTTCACCTCGGCCGCGTCGGCGAGCTGCAGGGGCGAGGTCGCCAGCACGGCCGCCGCCAGCGGCCCCCCGACCCGCCCGGCCAGGGCCACGGCCGAGAGCGACAGGGCCGCGCTCCCGGCCAGCCACAGCAGCGGCACCGGCGCGAGCAGCTCGCTGCACCCCATCAGCAGCGGGTGCAGCGGCGGGTGCAGCCCGACCCAGGTGGTCGCGGCCCGCAGGAGCTGGCCCCGCTCGATCGCCTCGGCCACCGGCTCGGCGTAGGCGGCATAGGCCAGGGTCAGCTCGTCCCACCGCGCGATCACCCGCAGCCCGCGCAGCGCCAGCCCCAGGGCCAGCCAGGCCAGCAGGTGCGCACCGCCGCGCGCCGGGCCCCTCTCGGGCCGGTCCGCGCCGGTCACGGCGCCGCCGGCAGGCAGAGGCGCACGCAGGCGCCCCCTTCGGGCAGGTTCTGCACCTCGATGCGGCCGCCCGCCGCCTCCACCACCTGCAGGCAGGTCGCCAACCCCAGCCCGGTGCCGGCGCCGACCTCCTTGGTGGTGAAGAAGGGCTCGAAGGCCCGGTCCAGCGCCACCGGGTCGAAGCCGGTCCCGTTGTCCAGGCAGGCCACCTCCACGTCCGGCCCCGCCGCGCCCTGCTGCCTGCGGGCCCGCAGCCAGACCCGCGGCCGCGCCTGGCCCACCAGGGCGTCCGCCGCGTTCAACAGCAGGTTCACGAGCACCTGGTGCAGCTTGTCGCGCTCGATGCGCACGGCGGGCAGCTCCGCCTCGACCTCGACCGAGACCTGCACCCCCTTGAGCGCCGGCATGGGCGCCACCGTGGCCCAGGCCTCCTCCAGGGCGGGGCCCACCGCCACGTCCTCCACCTGCCCGCTGCCCTGCCGGGCGAAGTCCAGCAGGTCGCGGATGATGCGGTGGATGCGCTCCAGCTCGCTGCGCGCGCGGCGGGCCAGGTCCTGCTCCAGCGCCGGATCCCCCAGCCCCTGGGTCATCAGGTCGACGTAGCCGAGCACGGCGGCCAGGGGGTTTCCGACCTCGTGGGCCAGGCCCGCGGCCAGGCGCCCGACGCTGGCCAGCTTCTCCGAGCGGATCAGCGCCTCCTGGGCGGTGCGCAGGTCGCGGTTCGCCCGCTCCAGCCGCGAGAGCTGCTCGCCGGTGCGGGCCTGGTAGTCGGCCAGCGAGGTGCTCATGGCGTTGAGCGCGTCCCGCAGGCCCTCCAGCTCGCGGGCGGCGTCCAGGCGGACCTGGTGCCCGAAGTCGCCGCCAGCGATCCGCGCCGTGCCCTGGACCAGCGACTGCACGGGCTGGACCAGGCTGCGGCGGAACAGGGTGTAGCCGAAGAGGCTGACCAGCCCGAAGCTGCCGCCGACGTAGAACAGGGCGAAGCCCACGACGCCGCCGGGAACCGCGGGCGCCTTCAGCGGCACGCTCACCCGCAGGGCCGCGACCGGCCGCCCCCGCGGCGCCACGGGCGAGGTCACCTGGACGAAGCGCGCACCGACCAGCGGCCCGGTGATGTCGATGAACTGCTGGCTGCCGTACAGCGCCGCGCGCAGGCCGGTGTCCGCCACCGTGGGTGCCTCGCCCGCCACCGCGGCGATGGTCTTCATGCCGGCGTCGGTCACGTACAGCTCGTGCACGTCGAGCGCCGTGCCCTGGTAGGCCGACAGCACCCGCCGGTAGCCGGCGTCCCGCTCCGTGCCCCGCCCGGCCTCGACCTCGAGCTGGGCGGTGAGCGCCGCGCTCAGGGACAGGGCCAGGTCGGTCCGCCGCTCCTCCTCGGTCTGCTTGAGCAGCAGCCAGAACACGCCCGCGTTGAGCACCAGGGTCGCCAGCGTGATCAGCGCGAGGGCGAGCGCCACCTCCGACCAGAGGCCAGCGCGGCGCGGAGCTGGGGAGGAGGGAGCTGCCACGCCCCCTCCGTAGCACGGGCGCCGACCGGCCCGGTGCCCCCGAGGGCTGGCTCAGTAGGTGCGGAAGACCGCGACCACCTTGCCCTGGATCGCCGCCTGCTGGGTGGCGTCGACGAAGATGGGCGCCATGGTCGGGTGGGCGGGCTGCAGCCGGATGCGCTTGCCCTCCCGGAAGAAGAACTTCACCGTGGCCTCGTCGTCGATGAGCGCCACGACCATGTCGCCGTTTCGCGCCGTCTGCTGCTGGCGCACGATCACGTAGTCCCCGTCGTGGATGCCCTCCTCGATCATCGACTCGCCGCGGACGCGCAGGGCGAAGGTGGGGCCGTCCCCGGGGACCATGTCGCGCCCGAGCTGGAGCGCGCCCTCCAGGTTCTCGTCCGCGAGGATCGGGGAGCCGGCCGCGACGTTGCCCAGGATGGGCACCGAGAGCATGGGCGCGTCCGTGACGGCGGAGCCGAGGGCCGTGAGCTGCAGGCTGCGCGCCGTGCCGTCGTCGGGCTTCTTGAGGTAGCCCTTCTTGACGAGCGCCTTGACGTGGTCGGCGACGCCGTTGGTGGAGGTGACCCCCAGGGCGTCGGCGATCTCGCGGTAGGAGGGCGGGTAGCCGCGCTGCTCCACCGTCTTCTGGATGAAGCGGAGCACGTCGGCCTGGCGTGGAGGGAGGTCTTCCATGGGGACTCCGGGTGACGAGGGCAGGTTACTGAACAGCCGTTCCCCTGTCAAGGAGTTCAGGCCGTCCAGGTCGCCAGCACGCTCTGGAGCCCCTTCCAGGTGAGCGCCGCGCCCAGCACCGTGACGACGACCGCGCTCAGGACCGGGAGGATGCGCGCCGCGCCGGCGGTGGGGCGGGCGTCCCGCAGGCGGTCGCCCAGCGCCAGGACCAGCAGCCCCAGCCCGGTCACCAGCAAGGCGAGGCCCACCGAGAAGGCGAAGACCAGCACCAGGCCCAGGCCGATACGCTGCAGCCCGATCGCGGTGAGCAGCAGCACCAGGGCCGAGGGGCAGGGCGCCAGGCCCCCGCTGACCCCCAGGGCGAGCAGCCCGCGCCAGCCCTCGCCCCCTCTCTCCAGGTCGCGGGCGTGGGCCCGGGCGTGCGCCTCCTCGTCCAGCGCGGCGTGCCCGTGCGCGTGCCCGTGGTCGTGCCCGTGGTCGTGCCCGTGCCCGTGGTCGTGGTCGTGCCCGTGGGCGTGCCCGTGCCCGTGGGCGTGCCCGTGCGCGTGCCCGTGGTCGTGGACCCGCGCGGCCCGGAGGCCCCGCCAGCGGCTGCGCAGCAGGCCGGCGCCCACCCCCACCACCAGCACCCCGCTGGCGAGCTCCAGCCAGGGCAGCACCCGCTCCGGCGCGAAGGACCCGGCCAGGACCAGGGCCAGCAGGCCCAGCAGGTAGACCGAGGCGGTGTGGGTGGCGGTCACGATCAGCCCGAGCCACACCGCCTGCCAGGGCGAGCGCCGCTGGCCCACCAGCCAGGCGGCGACCAGCGCCTTGCCGTGCCCCGGCGAGAGCCCGTGGAGCACGCCCAGCACCACCGCGGTCAGCAGGCCCACGGCGACGCTGGCGGGGCCCGGCTCGCCGCGCACCAGCTCCAGCAGCGGGTCCCGCTCGACCGAGGAGAGGTGGGCCTTGCCGTCGACGTAGGCGTCGACCGGCCCCCCGGCGGCCAGCCGCCGGAAGCCCCGCTGCACGGCCGCGCCCGTCTCTCCGCGCACGCGGAAGCCGACCCGCAGCTCGCGCCCCTCGCGGTCGCCCGTCCAGCGCTCGGACCGGTCGTCGCGCACCCGCCCGTCCTCCACCTCGAACAGGCTGCAGGCGTCGACGATGACGGCGTCGCTCACCAGCAGGCGGGTGTTGAACAGCCCGGGCTTGTCCGGCAGGTTGTCGTTGACCAGGTTGAGCTGCCGGGCGCCCTCGGGCAGCGGGCCCTCCAGCGACAGGCGGAAGGTGACGAAGCGGCTGTCCCCCCGGCCGTCCGGCTCCTCCACCGGCAGGGCGCGCAGCGCCACCGGCTGCCCGTCGGCCAGCACCGTCAGGCCGGTGCGCAGCTCCTCGCTGACCAGGGCCAGGTAGCGCGCCTCGGCCGCCGGCCCCGGGTCGGGCTGGGCGCGCAGCCAGCCGCGCAGGTCCCGCAGGTGGTCGGTGGTGCTGATCTCGGCGAGGTAGTCCACCTGGATCCGCCCGCGGTCCAGCCGCACCTCCAGCTTGTGCCCGTTCAGCTCCGAGCCGAAGGGGTGGGCCCGTCCGACGGTCGAGAGCAGGGCGAGGAGCAGGAGCCACAGGGCCATGGCCGCGCCCTATCCAGGGCGGTCCTCCGCCGGGGCGCCGGCCCGCGTTAGGCCCTGATCGGGGCCGGGACCGGCCTCGCAGGAGCAGCCGGTGCGGCAGCGGATGGGCAACGTGGGCGGGTTCTCCTTCCCCAAGGCCGGGCAGGGCGTGATCCGCCTGGTGATCCTGCACGTCGTGGCCTACGTGCTCTACCTGGTCGCCCTGCGCGTGGGCGTGGACTTCGCGCGCGACGAGCTGGCCCTGGTGCCGCGCGACGTCCTGCTGCGCGGGCGGATCTGGCAGCCGGTCACCAGCGTGCTGATCCACGCCCCCACCGACGTGGGCCACCTGCTGTTCAACATGCTGATGCTGTGGTGGTTCGGCGGCCCGCTGGAGAGCTGGTGGGGCACCCGCGGCCTGTACAAGGCCTACGCCGCCAGCGCGCTGGGCGGCGTGCTGCTCACCATCCTGGCCGGCGTCGCGGTGCTGCCCCTGGGTCCGGAGAGCAGCCTCTACCACCTGTGGACCGGCGCCCACCTGGGCGCCAGCGGCGCGGTGCTCGGCGTCACCATCTGCTGGGGCGCCGCCCAGTGGGAGCAGCGCCTGAACTTCATGTTCCTGGGCGAGATGAAGGTGAAGACCTTCGTGCTCATCCTGGTGGGCATCCAGGTGCTGACGGCGCTGAGCTTCGACGGCACCAGCAGCACCAGCCACTTCGGCGGCATCGCGGCCGGCTGGCTGTACGGGCGCGGCTGGCTCAAGCCGGCGCGGATCCGCAACTGGCTCACCCACCGCCGGGTCCAGGCCCACCAGGCCGAGCGGGCGAAGCAGCGGGCCCGCTTCGAGGTCATCCAGGGCGGCAAGGACGACGAGGTCGGCAAGCCCCTGTGGGGTGGCCGCCGCCGCGACGACGAGGACGACCCGGTCGTGCACTG
>JAKLKF010000186.1 GCA_023150805.1 Myxococcota bacterium
CCCACCTCTCGCCCGTACGCTCAGCCCGCCTCTGTCCACCCCCGCGCGCCCAGGCGCGCGAAGATCGCGGCGGCGCGCTCCCCCTCCGCGGTGTCGCCGGTCACCTCGGCCAGGGCCTGGCGCGCGATGGCCTCCTCCAGCGGCATGCGGACCGCGACGGCGGCGTCCACGGCCTTGCGCAGGGTGCCGGGCGCCGCGGCGGCGCCGGTCCGCGCCTGCAGGCGACCCTGGACGGACAGTGCCCGGGCCCGCGCGAAGGGGAAGACCCGCGCGTAGCGTCGCAGCTCGCGCAGGGCCTGCTGCATCGCGGCCTCCAGGCGAGGTGCGGGCACCCCCGTCCAGCCCACCCGCACCAGCCCGAGCAGCGCCTCGCAGGCGCCACCGTGGCCCTCGTAGACGTAGACCGCGACCGGGTCCATCGCGGCGGCGGCGGCGGTGGTGCGCTCGGCGGCCGAGAACGCCTCCTCCCACCGGCCCTGCCGCAGGCGCCCGAGCGCCAGCAGGCCGTTGGCCCACACCTTCTCGGAGCGTCCGATCGGTCTGTCCAGGTATGGCTCCAGCTCGTCGCACAGGGGCGCGATGCGCGGGAGGTCGTTGAGCGGCAGCAGGCTCTCGAGCTGGTCCATGATGCCCCAGGCCTCGGCCTGGCGGTCGCCCTGGCGGCGGGCCGAGGTCGACAGCACGCCCTTGCCCAGCTCGACGCGGGCTTCGTACTCACCCTGGTAGTGCATCGGTGAGCAGATCCCGCACACGCCCTCGATCCACCGGCGCTTGTCCCCCAGCTCCTGCGCCAGCCGGATCGCCTCCGTCAGGTGCTCCCGGGCCTCCTCCCAGCGGCCGGTCGCCGCGCGGGTGAAGCCGGTGAAGAAGCGCACGGGCTGCAGGCCGGCCTGGCACTCCGGGCGCTTGACCAGCTCGTTGGCCAGCGCCAGGTAGTGGTCGGCCACCGAGAACAGGGGCGCCATCGACAGGATCCAGCCGAACAGGGCGTAGGCCCGGGCCAGCTCGGGCGAGGGGCCCTCGTCCTCGGCGATCTCCAGGGCGCGCAGGGCCGCCCAGGTCGTCTCGACGGGCCCGGCCAGGAAGAAGCAGGTCTCGATCACGCGCAGGCTGGCGCGGGCGGCCTTGCGGTGGCGCTCCTGCTCGGCGGCGGGCAGGGGGCGGGTGCGCAGGCCGAGCAGGCGCCGCCCGACCTGGCGCAGCAGGCTGCGTCCGAGCGCCAGGCCCAAGGCGACCGGCCCACGCGGCACCGGGAAGCCCAGCAGCGCGATGGCCCGCTCCAGCGCCTGCCGGCTCTCGACCAGCTGGCCCAGGCCCAGCAGGGCCTCGCCCCGCTGCAGCTCGGCGTGGGCCCGCCGCGCGGTGGCCTCGGGGCCCACCAGCTCCAGCATCCGGTCGAAGGCACGCACCGCCTCCTGGTAGGCGCCCTCTCGCACCGCCTGGTCGCCGGCGGCCTCCAGGTAGGGCAGGGCGGCGTCGGGGCGCTCGGCCTGCTCCCAGTGCCAGGCCAGCCGGGCCAGCGGGCGGGCCGAGGGCGGGATCTGCTCCAGGGCCTGGGCGACGGCCTCGTGGAGCTGGCGCCGCTGGGAGTAGAGCAGCAGCTCGTAGGCGACCTCCCGGGTGGTCTCGTGCCGGTAGCGCCAGGTCGGCTCGGGCACCTCGATCTCGGTCTCCGTCAGGTCGGCGCGCACCAGGTCCTCGCAGCGGTCGCGCAGCACCGGGCGGTGGGCCTCGACGGGGTGGACGGTGCGCAGCAGCGGCCAGGGGAAGCTGCGCCCGATGACGCTGGCCACCTTGATCATGAGCTGGCCCACCGGGTCCAGGCGGTCGATGCGGGCCAGGATGGCGCCCTGGACGGTCTCGGGCAGGGCCAGCGCCCGGTCGTCGGCGCCCACCAGGCGGGCCTGTCCGTCCATGATCTCCACGGCGCCCTGGTCCAGCAGCCCCCGCAGCAGCTCGGTCGTGAAGAAGGGGTTGCCTTCGGCGCGGGCGTGCACCGCGGCGGCCAGGTCCGGCGCGGGGGGCGCGCCGAGCGTCCGCTCCAGCAGGGCGGCGGTGCCGTCGGGACCCAGCGGGGACAGCTCGAGGCGGTGGTTCCCAGCGGCCTGCAGCAGGTCCACCGCGGCGGCTGGCGGAGGTCCCGGAAAGGGGCGCCCGGAGAGGATCACCAGCAGCTCGGGCACCTGGCGCACGACCTCGCGCAGCAGGCCGAAGCTGGCCGAGTCCATCCAGTGCACGTCGTCGAGGGCGATGAGCAGGGGGCGCGCGGTGGGGCCCGCGGTCGCGCTGCGCAGCAGGTGGACCAGCAGGTCCTGGGTGTTGAAGGCGCGGACCTCGCCGGCCATGCCCGCGGTCAGGGCGTTGTCGGGCAGGGGCAGGCCCAGCACCTCGGCCAGCAGGGGGCTCCGCTCGTGGGCCCAGGGATCCGTGGACAGTCGCTGGCGCAGGCGATCGACCCGCTCCTCGGCCGTGGACAGCGCCTCCAGGCCCAGCAGCGCGGCCACCACGGGGCGCCAGGCGCGGTAGGGCGCGCCCTGGTCGATGGCCTCGGCCGCGCCGACCAGCGTGGACAGTCCCCGGGCCCGGGCCTCGGCCAGGGTCCGGTGGAGCAACACGGACTTGCCCTGGCCGGCGGCGCCCTCGATCTGCCACAGTCCACCGCGACCGGCGGCCAGCCCGTCCAGCGCGCCCCGCAGGGCCTGCTGCTCCGGGCCGTGCACCGGCTCGGCTGGGGGGGCTGCCGGCGCGCTGGCGGTGGTCGGCGCGTAGGCCGGCACCTCCTCCGTCTTGCCCTTCAGGCGCAGGCGGCGCGGCGGCAGGAAGGCCAGGGCGCCCCGGCAGGCCTGGGAGGTCGCCTCGTCGCACAGCACCCCGCCGGCGGCGTGCTGCATCAAGCGGGCCGCCAGGTTGACCGTGTCGCCGATGACCGTGTACTCGCGCCGGCGGGGGCTGCCGACGACCCCGCAGTAGACCCGCCCGGTGGCCAGGCCCAGGCTGGCGCGCCAGCCCCGGGCCGACAGCGCCGCGTGCAGGGCCATCGCCGCCCGGGTCGCCCGGACCGCGTCGTCGGCGTGGGCCAGCGGCGGCAGGCCCAGCGCGGCCACGGCGATCAGGCCCTTGTCGTCCATGGTCAGCTTGTCGACCGTGCCGTCGACCTGTTCCATCGCCTGGCAGAGCAGCGCGAAGGCTTCCTGCAGGCGGGCCAGGTCCTCGTCCGGGGCGACAGGCAGGTGCAGGAAGAGGACGGTGATGCGCCGCAGCTCGTTGAGCCAGTCGGCGCTCCCGTCGAACAGGCGCCCGCGCACGGCCGGCGAGGTGAAGGGCAGCAGGCGCTCGGCGGGTGGCGCCTGCAGGGGTGCCGCGGGCAGCGCGGGCGGGACGGTGGGGGGCTGCTCGAGCCGCACGCAGCCGGCCTCGCGCGGGGTGCCGGTCGCCCGGTCCTGGACCCGGCGCCAGGCGGAGGCCGACAGGACCGTCTCCCCGGCGCCCGCCAGCCGGCCGGCGACCGCGACCTCGCCCAGGGGCGCGCCGGAGGGCAGGTGCTCCCACCGGCTCGGGCTGCCCTCGAGCAGCAGCATCCGGTAGGCGCCGGCCGCGACCCCCACGCTCAGGCTCAGGCTGGCGCCCGCCCGCTGCGAGGCCTGGCGCACCTCCTCGTGCAGGGCCGCGGCGCAGGCCGCCGCCCGCGCGGCGCTGGTGGCCAGGTCCTCGCGCGACCAGGTGGCCATCAGGGCGTCCCCGGCGAACTTGATCACCGACCCGCCGTCCGCCTCGATGCGGTCGACCATGGCGCCCAGCACCTGGTCGAGCAGGGCCGTCAGCTCCTCGGCGCCGCGCGCCCCCCGGCGGGCCAGCGCCTCGGCCAGGGGCGTGAAGCCCGCGATGTCGGCCAGCAGCACCGCGCCCTGCCGCTCCTGGGCCCAGGGCAGGCGCAGCGCCGGGTCGGCCATGGCGCGGACCACGGCGGCGGGCAGGAAGGGCAGCAGGGGCGAGGGCGAGGAGGTCATGCAGGCGCGCGAGGGGGGCTGCACATCCTACCCTCCCTCGGGCGCACTTTCGGCCTGCCTGGTCGGTCATGCTATGTCGGAGGCCCATGAGCAACCCCTCTCGCCTGACCTTCGCCGTCCTGGCCGACTCGCACTTCCACGCCGAGGGCCCCGGCGCCGAGCGCCAGCACGGCTACCCCTCGGACGCCTCCTTCAACGCCCGCAACGCCGTCGTCGTCGCCGCGGTGCAGGCGGCGCAGCCGGCCTTCGTCGTCCACCTGGGGGACGTGCCCCACCCCGTGCCCGGCCTGCAGGCCCACCACGGCGCGCTCGCGGTGGCGCGGCAGACCTACGACGGCCTGTCGATGCCCCTGTACATGGTGCCGGGCAACCACGACGTCGGCGACAAGCCCCACCCCTGGGCGCCGGCCCCCTCGGTCAGCGTCGAGAAGCACGCGGTCTTCCAGGCGGCCTGGGGTCCCCCCTGGTGGTCGCGGGACGAGGGCCCCCTGCACCTGGTCGGCATCGACACCCCCGTGCTGAACAGCGGCCTGCCCCTGGAAGATGAACAGTGGGCCTGGCTGGAGCGGGATCTGTCCACGGCCCAGGGCCGGATCATGGCTTTCCTGCACTACCCGCCCTTCCTGCTGTCTCCCGACGAGGACGAGCACTACGACAACCTGGCCGAGCCGGCGCGAGGGCGCCTGTTGGAGCTGTTCGCGCGCCACCGGGTCGAGGCGGCCTTCTGCGGCCACGTGCACCACCCCTTCCTGCACCACCACCGGGGCACGGCCTGGTACCTGCTGCCGTCGACCGCCTTCGTGCGACCGGGCTTCGCCGAGCTGGCCCGGGTGGGGCCGGGCGACGAGCACGGGCGCAACGACGCCGGGCGGCTGGGCTGGTGCCTGGTCCACGTGGACGGAGACGGCCACCGGGTCGAGTGGGTGCGCAGCGAGGGGGCGACGTCGCCGCGGGCCTGGGCGCCGGGCCTGGCGCCGGGCAGCGGGCCCCCGCCGGAGCTGCCCCTGGCGGTGACCCTGCGCCACGCCTGGGACGCCGTCGCCGACGTGCCATGTGACAACCTGGACCCCTTCCGCCGCAAGCGGGCCCGCAATGACCTCGCGCTGCTGGCCGCCGTTCAGCTCGGGGCCACGACCCTGCGCCTGCCCCTGTCCGATCTGCGCTGGCCCGAGCCCCGGGCCCGCCTGCTGGAGCTGTCCCACCTGGGGCTGAAGGTCGTCCTGTTCACGGCCGAGCCTGTGGACGAGGCGACCGCCGACCTGCTGGCCTGGCATGCGGACGTGGTGCAGGCCGTCGAGCTGGTCTGGCCGCGCCACCTGCTGGACCGGCCGCTGCCGACCCTGCCCGTGCCGCGCTGGCTGTCTGTGCACGGCAAGGCCGAGGCCCGCGACGACGCCTACTTCAGCCACTTCCCCGTGCCCGGCTTCGCCCCGGGGGACCCGGCACTCTCGAACCTGCCGGTGTGCGAGGGCCTGGTCCTCCAGGTGCCGCCCGGCGTGGGGCCGTGGGAGGGCGTCGCCGCAGCCGTGAGGGCTGCCGGGGATCGCACGCCCGTCGCCCAGGTGATCCTGCCCCGCGGCGGCGAGGGGGTGGCCTTCACCGATGACGGTGCACAGACTCGACGGGTGGTCGAGGCCCTGCTGGCCGCGCGGGCCTTTCCCCAGGCCCGGGTCCAGCTCGACGCCTTCGTCGACCACGACCGGGGCTACTACCCACGCATCGGCCTGGTCGACCGGCGAGGAGACCCCCGCCCCGCCTGGCACGCGCTGCGCCACCTCAACCGCCTGCTACCGCCGGGGGCGGGGATCCAGGCGGCGGGGCCCGGGTGTTTCGCCGTCGAGGGGCTCGGCGTGGTGGAGCTGCACGGTGGCGACGAGGGCATCGACCTGGTGCGAGGGGACCGGGTCCGGGGTCCGGTGGTGGGGCCGGTGCTGCGCGGGCCGGAATGGACGGCCTGAGTGCGCTGTGGCATCCTGCCGCCCACCCCTCCTGGAGACCGCCATGCGCACCCTCGCCCTGACCCTGCCCCTCGCCCTGCTCTTCCTCGCCCCGCCCGCATTCGCCGACGTGGCCGACGGCGGCACCACCGATGGCGGCACCCAGGATGGTGGCGACGACGACGGCGGGGATGACGAGGAGGAGGATGACGACGACGGCTGCGGCGACGACGACGACGCGACCACCGGCGCCAGCCTGCTGCTGGGCTTCGGGATGCTGGCCGGGCTGCGGCGGCGGGCGCTCGCGGGGCGGTAGGAGGGGCTGGGGCGCTGCCGAAGGATCCCGAAGAATTCACATTCGGGTTCGATTGCAGCCCTTCGCCCGTGGTACCGTCTCGACGGGGCCTCGCCAACGGGGCCTCGCCAACGGGGCCTCGCCAACGGGGCCTCGCCAACGGGGCCTCGCCAACGGAGGTTCCATGCGTGCATTCGTGAACAAGGTCGTGGTCGTCCCCTTCGCGCAGCAGTACCTGCTGACCAGTGACGGGTCGCAGAACTGGCGGTACATCGAGCTGGACAACGCCCAGTACGTCGGGTGGGGGCCTCACCTGGACAGCATCACCGCCCACACGCAGACCCAGACGCGGACGGCGGCGCATCGCTGGAAGCTGGTCATGTGGACCAGCATCGACGGAAAGACCTGGTCGACCACGCCGGTGGACCTGTTTGCCAACCCCATCACGGCGAATGGTGACCTCATCCACCCACCGTTTTCGGACAAGAGCTGGTTCGGAATCCACATCAAGCTCGGGTTGGCCGTGAGCAACAGCTCCGGGACGGCGATCGAGTCCGCGGTGGTGACGGCGGTCGGCGCCTTCGAGTTCAAGTCGTGACCCTGGGGGTTGCCGTGGCCCGCGGCTCCGCCGGCTGCGGTTGCGGGTGCAGCGGCCCGTCCTCGGCCCGAACCCCCCCCCTCCCTCACGTCGGGCCGACCCCCGATGAGCTGCGGCTGTTGCTCGCCACTCGTGCACAGCGGCAGCAGGCGCCGCGGCGGACGCGCGTGTTGGGCCCTCAGACGGCGCCGTCCGGGCAGGCTTCGGCCAAGGACATCGGCCCCGGGCACCGTGCGCACACCGTGCTCGCCGGCGCGTTGTGCGGGCAGGACGTAGTGGCGGATCTGCCCCAGGAGTGGTTCGCCGACGCACCGGTGCGGGAGCCGGACCGCTCCTGGCTGGCGGCCGACTTCCGGGGCGAACGCCCCCGTCCCGGAGGGCCAGCAGAGCTGCTGGCGCAGGCCAGGGCCTGGGTGGTGAAGGAGGCGGCCTCGTCCCGGTCGGCCGCGCGGAAGGGCGTCGACACGGGGGCCGACCCCTTCGACGCCACCCGTCCGACGCCGCGGCTGGGCGCCAAGGACCCTGAGGTCCCAGACCCTGCGGAGTCGGATGGACCGCGGGAGCTGCCCTCGGAGCAGGACACCAGCCGCGAGCTCCCCCAGTGCGGAAGCCTGCCGCGCCAGGTGTCGCCTGACGCGATCTCCACTCTGGGGGACATCTGCGAGATCAACCTCGCGCCCGGTGCCACGAGCGGCGTCGCCAGCCTGCTCTACGCCCGGTTGCCGTCCGGCTGGGAGCCGACGCGGTCGAAGGGCGAGATGAAGGAGGCCTACCTCTCCGACTGGCTGGACCGCTGTGTGCCGGGCGGGACCGCCGACTGGTCGGCCGCCAACCAGGCACTCCACTTCGACGAGGACGACGTGGCCCCGGGCCTGTTCTGGGCCGATGGCTGGGGCTACTACCACGGCTTCCTGCTGCACGCGATCCGGGCCGTCTACGGTTACCGCGCGGTGGTCGACCACACGGACCTGTCCACCTTCGCGACAGCCTGCAAGATGAGTGGGAGCAAGATCGCCGAGTTGGAGGCGGAGGGGAAGGTGTGGCTTCGGTCGCGGAATGGCTGGTGCACGAACGACCCCACGCTGGTGAGTGTCGATGCGAATGCGTGGCCGAGCGCCATCTTCCCCGAGGATGGGACCGGGGCCCTGGGCGTGAAGGTGATTCACGAGGCCTTCACCTCAGGTGGCAAGGTGCGCCTCTGCGCGAACGCCGTGAAGTGGCGCGCGGCGCTGGCCGACTACTACCTGTGGTGGGCCTGGAGGCTGTACGACTACGCGCTGTACCTCCGGGAGCTCGATCCGCTCAGCGAGTGGTGGCGCTACTACTATGTCGGTGAGATGTGTGCGCGATGCGCGATGACCGAGATTGTCAACGTCGCGGGCCTGTTGGTCCATGAGCTCGGGCACAAGTTCGGCAACTCCTACCACTGCGTGGACTCCTCGGACGAGGCAGTGGCTGGCGGCATCATCGGCGGCTTCGTCGGGTCGCTCGCAGGTCATATCCTGCTCGGGCCCCTGGGAGCCGGTTGGGACCTGCTGGCCTTCGCCGGAGGAATCGCCGCCGGGATCTTCGTGGGCGGATCGGTGTTGGCCACCGGGCAGCAGGCCTGTTGCCAGTATGTGCTGGGCTATGCGTTCCAGTCGGCCTTGGAGGCGAAGCTGGGGCTGCCGTGGGCGCATGATGACCCAGGTGATCCCTCAGTGCCGGACCTCGCGACCGGAAGATTCAACTACAACCCCGGCACCGTTGGGAAGGACCTGTCCTTCAATTCTGGACAATCGAGCTGCAACCCAAGTTGGGGGACCTTTTGGGCGGTCCAGCAACAAGAGTACCTCCAGGTTCAGGGCTTCGCCGATGTTGTCTGGGGAATGTCCAGCGACTGTGCAAGCACAGATCGGGTGGGCGGAGCGGTGTTGTCATGACAAACCGCACACCAATGCTCGCGATTGCATCAATGATGGTGGCAGTAATCATGGGCTGCGGATCTCCCAAAGACAGCTTGCGAAGGTGGGAGGTGTGTGAGCAGGCGGACATCGGAACGGCGGTGGACGAGAACAGCCTGTTGATTGGATGTTGGGACTACCAGGCATCATACACTGGCGGCCCAATCGTCATGATCATGGATTGCTCTGGTTATGCCGCGGGCGCTGACTGGACCTACTCGACCGAAGATGCCCTGAAGCAAACGCGGGAGTGGTGCCAAGACGAAGGGCTCTTCTTCCACGAGATCGACTGCGAACCTGAACACTGGGACGACGACGAGTGCCCGCCACGCCTGCTCCCCGACAAGATGGTGGCATGCGGTCCTTGATGAGCACCTCCGCCGGCCTGACGGCCAGCACGACGCTGCTGTTGTGCCTCGCGTGTAGCGCCGACCGGGACGCAATGCGGCGATGGGACGTGTGCGGGGAAGCCGATGTCGGGGTGGAGGTGGACGAGAACAGCCTTGTCATCGCTTGCTGGGACTACTCGGCGTCCGGCAGCGGTTGGCCAATCGCGTTCCTGGACGACTGCTCAGTCTATCTACCTGGCGCCTCATGGGGCCATGCCTCAGATGAGACGCTCCAGCAGGCAAGAGAGTGGTGTCACGACGAAGGGATGATCTTCCACGAGATCGACTGCGAACCCGAGCACTGGGCGGACGACGAGTGTCCGCCAGACAAGCTCCCCGACAAGATGATCGCCTGCGGTCCAGGCTGACCACTTTCCCCTCCCTCACACCCACCCCGCCCGGCTGAGCACCAGCCCCAGCCCGAAGCTGAAGGCGTTCACCACCGCCCCCACCAGCAGTCCCCTCTTCCACCCCAGGGGCACCAGCCGGGCGTACATCGCACCCTCGACCAGCGCGACGGCCGACTCGAACAGGGCGGCGCGGGCCCAGAAGGGCAGGCTGTCCAGGTGGCGGATGCCATTCCAGGCGAAGGGCCCCAGGGCGGGCGCCAGCGCGCGGCGAGCAGCAGGGCCAGCGGCACCTCGAAGAGCAGGGTCAGGCCCAGGGCCTCGGCCTGGGTCACGGAGTCAGCCCCGGGCAGGCGTACAGGGCCTGGCACAGGCGGTGGGTGCGGGGGGAGCGCAGGCGGTGGTCCAGGCGGTTCATGACGTAGCCGAAGCCGACCTTGCGGGTGGGATCGGCCCAGCCCAGGCTCCCCCCGGCGCCCGGGTGGCCGAAGCCGGCCGCGTCCGGCGAGAACACGCCGGGCTCCTCCTTGAGGAAGCCCTGGCGCCAGGTCAGGCGCTTGTGCAGGACCCGGTCCATCACCAGCTCGGCGGGGGCGGCCAGGGCGGCGACGGTCTGTTCACGGACGATGCGCACGCCGTCCAGCTCCCCGCCCCGGGCCAGGGCGGCGTACAGGCGGGACAGGCCGCGGGCGCTGGCCACGGCGCCGACCCAGGGCAGCTCGGTCGCGAGCACCTTGGGGTCGTGCAGGTTGGAGAGCTGGTGGCGGCCGGTGGCGGGCGGGTTGGCGACCGAGCGGGCGGTGGGGGAGCGGGGGCGCACGGCGTCGCGGTAGATGCGGCCGTCGTGGTCGCGGCCGGCGACGAGGTGCGGCAGGACCTTGAGCAGCACCTCGCGGCCGGGCAGGTCCAGGCGCGCAAGGCGGTCGGCGTGCAGCTCCGGCAGGCCCAGGTGCACGTCGGCGGACAGGGGCTCCAGCACCTGCCGCGAGAGCCAGGCGCCGAGCGTCTGGCCCGTGAGCTTCCAGAACAGCACGCCGACGTACTGGCCCCAGGCGGTGGCAGCGTAGGCCTGCTGTCCGATGGGGAGTACGGGGGCCTGGGCGGCCAGGACGGTGGACAGTCGGGGCAGGTCGGCCAGGATCTCCAGGGTCAGCGGCGTGTCCACCCAGGCCAGGCCCGCCTTGTGCTCCAGGAGCTGGCGCACGGTGATGGCGGCCTTTCCGGCCTGGGCGAACTCGGGCCAGCCGTCCGCCACCGGCGCGTCCAGGTCCAGCAGGCCGCGGTCGTGCAGGCAGAGCATGGCCGTGGCGGCCACCCCCTTGGTGGCGCTGAAGGTGGTGACCAGGGTGTCCGCCTGCCATGGGCGCCCGGGCGCGGCCTGCCCACCCCACAGGTCGGCCACGATCCGACCGTCCACGTGCACGCAGAGGGCGGCGCCGGCCTCCTGGTGCAGGTTGCGGGCGAAGGC
>JAKLKF010000187.1 GCA_023150805.1 Myxococcota bacterium
TGGTCGGTCGCCGCGCCGAAGCGGTCCTTCCCCACGTCCTCGTAGGAGAACAGCTTCAGCGACCCGATCGCCATCCCGGCCTGGTCGGTGCCCACTACCTCGGCTCCGCCGACCGGCTCCAGGTCCGGTTCGAGCGGCCGTCGGAAGGCCGCGATCGCGTGCTCGATCTGCTCCCAGGGCAGGTCCAGCGGATCGACCTGCGAGACCGGCGCGCCTGACCCCGCCCCCGCCGCGGCCAGCGGGTCGACGGGCAGGTCCACGACGGCCGGCGAGTAGCTGCGCCGCAGCACGTCGCCGGACTTCAATGTTCGCCCCGGGCCCTGCTGCTGCGCCTTCCGTACCAGGTGGCGGAAGGTCCGTGCCTGCTCGACCTGGTCAGCACGGGCGCGCGCCCGCTCGCCTTCGAGCCGCCCTTGGCGGTCAGCGACAGGGGTCCCCTGGGGGCCCGCCACCTCCGCGCTCACGCGTACGTGAAGAGCGTGCCGACGATCCGCACCGTCGCCTGCTCCAACTGGGTACCCGAGCTGGCCGACACGTCCAGGGCCAGGTCGACGTTGTCGGCGAAGGGGCCCTCGATGTTGAATGGCTGCGGAAAGGCGGTCGTGAGGTCGGCGCTGGTGAAGAAGGCCTGGTAGCTCGGGTCGAGCGCGGACGGCAGACGCGACAGGCCGGTCTCGAACAGGTACAGCTTCAGCTTCGCGTTGGGGGTGCGCTGCGGCATCTCCAGCGACACGCGCACCTGTGCGGCGCCACCCACCGCCTTTCGCGCGGTCTCGCCAAAGCTGGATAGCCAGTAGCGGCGTGCCGTGCCGTCGGTGTTGCTGAAGAAGTTGCCTTCGAACAGGACCACGGTCGTCTTGGACATCCGCATGGCGCGCCTCGTACGGGACGGGGAGGGCGCCGGGGAGGGCGCCGGGGAGGGCGCCGGGGAGGAACCAACTCAACGTTAGCACCAGCGGGGACGCGGTGTCAAAGCTCCGCATCGGCGGCGCCGATTGCAGCGCCTCAGACCCGTGCCCTCGCCGCGAGCCCATACAGCTCATCCCACAGCACCGACGCCCGCGCCAGCCGCACCTCGTCGCCAGGGTGGGCCGCGGCGATCGCGTCGATCATCATCGCCACGCCTGCGGCCTCGGCCCGTCCGAACTTCCCGTCCTTGAGATCGATGTCGTGGACCAGCTCGGCCAGGGAGTCGAGCGCCGGGTCCCGCAGCCCGAAGCGACGGATGAGCACCTCGAAGGTGCAGGCATCCCCCTCGTGTGTGTACTCGGCGTCGAACATGTCGAAGCGCAGCTCACCGGGCTCCGGCAGGTAGCCCCGGGCCTCCACGAACTTGAAGCGGGCCTGGGGATCGATGAAGCGTCGGATGAGCCAGGCGCAGGCCATGCGATCCACCTTGATGCCCCTGCGGGTCACCCAGGTCTTTCCGATCTCCATCCTCCCTCCGGGTGGCGCCTGCGCAGCGGGTTCCAGGCGCGCGGCCAGGGCGCGGAGCACCCCATCCAGCTCGACCCGCCCCGTGCAGTCGAAGAAGTCGATCGCCGCCAGCTCGTCGTGGCGGCGGCGCAGGCGCGCCAGGTCGTCGGCGGTGGGCGCACCACTCTCCAGCAGGGCCCGCCCCTCGGCGATCAGGGGCGCACAGTCGGCGTCCCGGGCGGCGCGGAACAGCTCCTCGGCCCGCGCATCGTCCAGGCCTCCGAGCAGGCGGGCCGAGGCCAGCGTGCCCTCCCCCCCTCCCTGGCGGATCTCCTGCAGCAGCCACTGCAGGTCCTCGATCCGCTCGGGGTCATCGGGCAACAGGTACACGCTGTTCTTGAGGGCGACGGCGCCCAGGCGCGCCAGCCTGCGCCCGATCTTGACCCGCAGGTAGTCGGGCTTGGCCGGGAGCTGGTGGACGAGGAGGAGCCAGCGGTCGGGCTTGCGGGGCATAGCGCAACTGCGCTATCACAGTGATTCAGGTGAGGCACTTCCCCGGAGCCCCGTGAACCCAAGCCCCCCCACCCTCCGCGAAGCCACCGCGGTCTGGCTGCGCGTGGCCGCGCTCTCCTTCGGCGGGCCGGCCGGCCAGATCGCCGTGATGCACCGCATCCTGGTCGACGAGAAGCGCTGGATCGGCGAGGCGCGCTTCCTGCACGCGCTCAACTACTGCATGCTGCTGCCCGGCCCCGAGGCGCAGCAGCTCGCGACCTACGTCGGCTGGCTGCTGCACGGCACCCGCGGCGGCCTGGTGGCCGGCTGGCTCTTCGTGCTGCCGGGCTTCCTGTCCATCCTGGCGCTCAGCCTGCTCTACACCAGCTTCGGTCACCTGGACCCGGTCGCCGGCCTGTTCTTCGGGCTCAAGGCCGCCGTCCTGGCGGTGGTCGTCGAGGCGGTGCAGCGCATCGGCAAGCGGGTGCTCAAGAACGGCGCCATGGTCGCGGTCGCGGTGGCCAGCTTCGTCGGCATCTTCTTCTTCGGCCTGCCCTTCCCGCTCCTCGTGCTGGGCGCCGGCCTGGTGGGCGCCGTCGGGGACCGCTTCCGGCCCGACCTGTTCGAGGTGGTGAAGGGGCACGCCGCCCCCGGCGGCGGCAGCGGCGGGGGGCTGCTGGATCACCAGCTCGACGGGGTCGCGGCGGCGCGCCCGTCCACGCGCTCGACCCTCCGCACGGCCGGCACCTGGCTGGTCCTGTGGGGGACCCCGGTCGTGGCCATTCACCTGGCCCTCGGCACGGACCACGTCTTCTCCCAGCTCGGCCGCTTCTTCAGCGCCGTGGCCACCGTCACCTTCGGCGGCGCCTACTCCGTGCTGGCCTACGTCGCCCAGCAGGCGGTCGAGCACCACGGCTGGCTCTCCGCCGGCGAGATGCTCGACGGCCTGGGCATGGCCGAGACCACGCCGGGGCCGCTGATCCAGGTGGTGCAGTTCGTAGGCTTCCTGGCGGCCTTCCGGGAACCCGGGGCCCTGTCGCCACTCGCTGCCGGCGTCCTCGGCTCCGTGCTCACCACCTGGGTGACCTTCGCCCCGTGCTTCCTGTGGATCTTCACCGGGGCCCCTTACATCGAGTGGCTGCGGGGCAACCGCCGGCTCACGGCGGCACTGTCCACGATCACCGCGGCGGTGGTCGGCGTGGTCCTCAACCTGGCGATCTGGTTCGCCCTGCACGTGGCCTTTGGTCGCGTCGAGTTGTGGCAGGGGCCCCTGGGCTTCCGCCTGCAGCTCCCCGACCCGGCCACGATCGACCTTCCGGCCGTGGGCATCGCCGCCCTGGCCTTCCTCGCCACCTTCCGCCTGCACCTCGGGATGATCAGGACCCTGCTCGGCGCCGCGGTGCTCGGCGTGGCGTGGACCCTGCTCTCGGGCTGAGCGTCGGCCCGGTTCAGGGCCCCCCCTCGGTGGCCGCCTCCAGCGCCGCCTCGCGCGCCCAGGCCTCGTCCACGCCGTCGTACAGCTCGTCCATCTGCAGAGCCAGGCCGAGCACCTCCAGCGCCACCTCGCCCTCTTCGTGATCGGTGAGCGTCCAGCTCCCATCTCCGTTGCGGACGTAGCGCTCGATCCGGCGGCTGCGCGAGTCGACCAGGAGGATGGTCGAGACCGACGCGCGGTGGCGGTAGTGCTGGAGCTTGCCGGCGCGATCCCAGGCCTCGGTGCTGGCGGAGAGGACCTCGACCAGCACGGTGGGGTTCTTCAGCGAGGGCGGCCGGGTCGGCGCCAGCTCGGGCGCGCCGCAGACGACGGACAGGTCGGGGTAGGCAAACAGCCCCGTCTCGTCGACCAGGACGCGCATGTCGGCGCTGTGGACGCGGCAGGGGCCACCGCGGAGGCGCTGGTACAGGATGCCGTGCAGGTTCGAGACGATTCGATCGTGGGCCTCGCCGGCGCCGGCCATCGCGAGGATCTCGCCGTTGACGAACTCCCACCTGCCCTCGTGGGCCAGGTCCCAGGCGAGGTACTCGGCTTCGGTGGTCTTGGCACGGGCGGCGAGGGACATGGGGTCAGCATGCCACCGGAGGGTGCGCGCGGCCAGCCCGGCGGCGCCCGGGTCGGCCGTGTGCCCTCCTCGCCCCGCTATGATCCCCAGGCTGCCCGGCGGCGCGGGTCCGGCCGCGTCGCTCCCCCTCGCCCGGAGGTCCACGTGCCCACCCTCGCCCTCATGTCGCTGATCGCCGCCCTGCTCGCCCCGGCCTGCGGGCGGGATCCCGACCTCTACGCCACCTGCGAGGAGGCCGACGACTGCGCCGAGCTCGTGCCCGAGGACGCCGAGGGCACCTGCCTGGACAAGGGGGAGGACGGCTTCTGCACCTGGGCCTGCGCCGCGGACGCCGACTGCAGCGGGGACGGCGACGAGGACCGGGACTTCGTCTGCGCCAGCTTCGAGGACGAGACCGGCCTGTGGTGCTTCCCGTCCTGCGAGGGAGAGGAGGACGGCGAGGACGCCTGCCCCGAGGGGATGACCTGCCGCAGCACCGGCGGCGGGAGCGACAACCGGAAGATCTGCTTCCCCGACGAGCTGGACACCGCGGGCTGAGCGCAGCCCGCCCGCCCCTCAGCGGTGGGCGTGGCGGTGGTGCAGGTCCGGCGCGTGAGGGTGGCGGTGCTCCCGCGCCTCGTGGGCGTGCTCGTGGGTGTGCCAGGCGTCGGCCGGCAGGTCCGGGTGCGTGTGGTCGTGGTGGTCGTCGTCGTGGCGGTGGGCGTGGGTGTGGCGCACCGCCGGGTGGACGTGGGCGTGATCGTGGCGGTGCCCCAGGACCAGGGCCAGGGCCAGGGCCATCACGGCCGCCGCCGCGAGCTGCACGCCCAGGACGGGCTCCCCCAGGAAGAGCCAGGCCGCCCCGACGCCGAAGAGCGGTGCCGTGGCGAACCACATCTGGGAGCGGGTCGCGCCGAGCTGCTGGGCGCCGCGGATGTACAGCACGATCGAGGCGCCGTAGGACAAGGCGCCGACCAGCAGGCCGGCCAGGACGGTCCACGCCGAGGCGGGCGGCCCCTCCAGCCACAGGCCCAGGCCCAGGTTCAGGCTGCCGGCGACCAGCCCCTTGGCCAGCGTCGTCTGGGCGGGGGTGTAGCCGTCGATGACCGCCGTCAGGTTGTTGTCCAGGCCCCAGCACAGGCAGGCCAGGGCGACCAGCAGGGCGCCGGGCGCGAAGGAGAAGCCGCCGGGCGAGGCCAGCAGCAGGCCGGCCGCCAGGACCATGGCGTTGGCCAGGGCTGCCCGCGGCCCGATGTGCTCCCGGAAGAAGGCCCAGGCCAGCAGCGCGGTCGCCGTGGTCTCCAGGTTGAGCCACAACGAGACGCTGGCCGAGGGCGCGCTGCGCAGGCCGACCAGCAGCGCGACCGGGCCCAGCACTCCGCCGAAGAGCACCGCGCCCGCCAGGCGGCGCAGGTTCGCCGGGTCGCGGCGACGCCGGGCCGAGCCTCCGCTCCAGGCGAAGGGCAGCGTGCCCAGCCCCGCCCCCAGGTAGAGCAGGCCGGCCAGCAGGAGCGGGCCGACGGCGCCGTCGAGCAGCAGCTTGGAGGCGGGGGTGGAGCCGCCGAAGAGTGCGGCGGCCAGCAGGCACCAGCCCACCGGCAGCAGGGCGGCCGCCCGGCCGGGGTCAGCGCCCTTGGCCATGGTCCGGCCGTGCGGGGGCGTTCACGCCGGCTCCGCGGCGTGGGGCGGGCGACCGTAGCGGACGTAGAGCACCGGGAGCACCACCAGCACCAGCAGGGTCGACGAGGCCAGGCCACCCAGGATGACCGCCGCCATGGGCGCCTGGATCTCGTTTCCGGGCTCGCCGGCCGCCAGGGCGATGGGCACCAGGGCCAGGGCGGTCGCCAGCGCCGTCATCATCACGGGCACCAGCCGCTCCTCGCTGCCGCGGACCACCGCCTCGGCCAGGGTCGCGCCCTCGTGCTGCACCAGGTGCTGGTAGTGGGTCACGAGCAGGATGCCGTTGCGGGTGGCGATGCCGAAGAGGGTGATGAAGCCGACGAGGGAGGCGACGGAGAGCACGCCGCCGCCGAAGGCGACGACCACCACCCCGCCGATGAGGGCCAGCGGCAGGTTGACCAGCACCAGCAAGGCGTCCCGCCCCGACCGCAGCACCGCCCAGAGCAGGCCCGACATGATGGCGATCGCGACCGCGGACAGGCCGGCGATGGTGCGCGTGGCCTTCTGCTCGCTCTCGGCCTGGCCGCCCAGCTCGACGTACACGCCCGGCGGCAGCGGGGGCAGGGCCGCGCGGATGTCCTGCACCACGCCGTGGATGTCCCGGCCCTCGACGTTGGCCATCACCACGATGCGGCGCTTGGCGTTCTCCCGCTGGATCAGGTTGGGGCCGAGCGTGCGCTCGATCCGCGCCACCTGGGACAGGGCCGTGAAGCGCTGCCCGTCGGCGTCGATGGGGCTGTCGGCCAGGGCAGCCAGGTCGGCGCGGTGTTGGTCGGGGTAGCGCACCACCAGCTCCCAGGCGCGGCCCCCCTGCCACCACTGGCCGACCGGGTGGCCCATCATCGCCGTCTCCACCCACTCGGCCAGCTCGCCGGGGGACAGGCCCAGCGTGGCCAGGGGGCCGTGCAGCGGGCGCACCACCACCTGGGGCACCTCGGTCTGCTGCTCCACGGACAGGTCGACCAGGCCCTCCACCCCGGCGATCGCGGCCTGCACGTCCTGCGCGGCGCGGCGCAGCTCGCCCAGGTCGTCGCCGAAGACCTTGATGGCCAGCGAGGTCTTGACCCCCGACAGCATGTGCTCGATGCGGTGGCCGATGGGCTGGCCGACGCTGACCACCAGGCCGGGCACCGCGGCGGCCTCCCGCAGGGCGACGGCGGCTGCGGCGGCGTCCACGTCGGGCCGGACCGTGATCTCCAGCTCGCTGAACTGCACGTCCTGGGCGTGCTCGTCGCGCTCGGCCCGGCCGGTGCGCCGGACGGCGGCCTCCACGATGTCCAGGGCCATGACCCGCTGCTCCAGCCGCCGCACCATCGCGTCGGAGTCCGCCAGGGGGGTGCCCGGCGCGGTCGCGGCGGCCAGGGTGAAGGCGCCCTCGTTGAAGGAGGGCAGGAAGGATCGGCCGAAGGAGAGCAGGCCCCCGCCCGCGAGCAGGGTGCCCAGCAGGGAGGCCAGCAGGACCGTCCGCGGGCGCGCCAGGGCACCTTGCAGGGTGGGTCGGTAGGCGGCGCGCAGCCTGCGCACCACCCAGGAGTCCCGCTCCTCCTCGGGGGGCGGCACGTCCGCCAGCAACAGGCTGCACAGCACCGGGGTCACGGTGACGGCGACCACCAGCGAGGCGACCAGGCTGGCGACGTAGGCGGTGCCCAGCGGGGCGAGCAGGCGCCCCTCCAGGCCCGAGAAGAAGAACAGCGGCAGGAAGACCACGACGATGATGGCCGTGGCGTAGACGATGGAGCCGCGGATCTCGACGGAGGCGGCGTAGACGGTCTCCAGCACCGTCGGGCGCTGCGCTGGCACCTGTCCGGCCCGCTGCCGCAGCCTGCGGTACACGTTCTCCACGTCGATGATGGCGTCGTCGACCAGGGCGCCGATCGCGATGGCCAGGCCGCCCAGCGTCATGGTGTTGAAGCCGGTCCCCAGTGCCGACAGGGTCAACACGCCCGCCAGCAGGGACAGGGGCAGGGCCATCAGCGAGATGAAGGTGGTGCGCCAGTTGGCCAGGAACAGGGTCAGCAGCGCGAGCACGAGGAGGGCGCTCTCCAGCAGGTGCCGCTGCACGTTGCCGATGGCGGTCTCGATGAAGCGGGCCTGGCGGAAGCCGGCGCGGTGCAGGACCATGCCCGGGGGCAGGGCGCGCTCCACGTCGTCGAGCGCCACGTCGATCTGCTCCGTCAGGCCCAGCGTGTTGGCCTCGGGCTGCTTCTGCACGGCCAGCACGACGGCGGGCCGGCCGTCCACCGCGGCCGTGCCCCGCGACAGCGCCGGGCCGACCTCGACCCGCGCCACCTGGCCCAGCACCACCGGCTGGCCCTCCACCCGCCCCACCACGACCTGCCCCAGCTCTTCGAGCGTGGCGGCGCGGCCCACGCCGCGCACCAGGTACTCGCTGTGGCCGCTCACGATGAAGCCGCCCGGCGCGTTGTCGTTCGCGCCCTCCAGCGCGTCGAGGACCTGCCGGTGGCCGATGCGCGTGGCCTGCATCGCCGCCGGGTCCAGCACGACGTGGACCTGGCGCAGCTCCCCGCCGATGGGGGTGACCTGGGCCACGCCGGGGATGCCCAGCAGCCGCCGCCGCAGCTCCCACTCGGCGAAGTCGCGCAGGTCCATCGGGTCGACCCCCTGCTCGCCGGACAGGCCCAGGAAGAGGATCTCCCCCATGATGCTCGACATCGGCGCCAGCACGGGCGCGGGCAGGTCGGGCGGCAGGACCCCGCGGGCGACCTGCAGGCGCTCGGTGATCACCTGGCGGGCCATGTAGGGGTCCGCCTCCCACTCGAACTCGGCCCAGACCACGCTGATGCCGATGCCCGAGGAGGAGCGCAGCCGACGCAGCGAGGGCGCGCCGTTCAGCGCGGTCTCGATGGGCAGGGTGACCAGGGTCTCCACCTCGTCGGGCGCCATGCCGTGGGCCTCGGTGACCACCGTCACCGTGGGCGCGTTGACGTCGGGCAGCACGTCGACGGGCAGGCGGGCGGCGGTCCAGGCGCCCGCCACCAGGAGCAGGGCGGCCAGGGCGAGCACGATGGCGCGGTTGCCCAGCGACCAACGGATGAGGGCGTTCCACATGGGTTCTGCCCCTAGTGCCGGTGGGACTCGAGGGCGCCGGAGAGGGAGGCGACGTGCACGTCGAAGCCCCCCTCGGCGACCACCATCTCGCCGAGCTCGAGGCCTTGCAGGACCTCGACGTGGGTGGTGTCCCGCGCGCCCAGGCGGACGCGCCGCCGCGCGAAGGACTCGCCGGTCTGCTGGACGAAGACCACGTCCTGGCCGTTGATCTCGACCACCGCGGTCCGGGGCACGGCCAGGCGAGGGGTCGCGTCGCCCGCCCCCAGGTGCAGCTCGACCAGGTCGCCGGGGCGCAGGCCCAGGCCGCCGGGGACCAGCACCGACAGCGGCGCCGACAGCGTCTGCGCGTCGAAGACCAGCGCCTCGGTCAGCACCGTGGCGCCCGCGGCGAGCAGGTCCCGGGGCGCGGCCCAGTCCCCGCGCCGCACGGCCGCGCTCTGCACCGGCGAGAGGCGCGCATCCCGGGCCTGCACGCGGGCCTCGATCAGCACGTCGTCCCCCGTGGCCACGCCGACCAGCGCGGTGCCGGCGGCCACGGCCTGGCCGTGCGCGGCGCCGACCGAGACCACCAGCCCGTCGGCGGGCGCCAGGATGGGCACGGCGCCCGCGCCGCCGCTGGTCAAGGCCGCGACCCGGCGCTGGGCGGCCTGGCTGCGCGCCTCGGCGCGGGCCAGCGCGGCGCGCGCCTCCTCCAGGCGGCGCTCCGAGACCAGCGCGTCGGGGGCCAGGCCCTCGACCCGGCGCAGGTCGGCCTGGGCCAGGTCCCGATCGACGCGGGCGGTGGCGACCTCGGCCTGCGAGGTGGCCCAGTGCTCGGCGGCCCCCGCGGGGATCAGGGTCGCCAGGCGCTCGCCGCGGCGCACCCGCCGACCGACCACCGGCAGGTCCTCGGCCCAGGCGACCAGGCCCTCGACCGGCGCCGCGACGATCGCGGTGCTGGCGGGGGCGGGCCGGACGACGCCGGTGGCCTCCAGCACCGGGGCCATCGGGCGCTCCTGGACCGGCGCCACCGCGAAGGGGACCTGCCACTGGGCCTCCTTGAGGAAGGTGATCTCCCCCTCGGCCTCGCCGGCGTGGACCACCGGGGCGCCGTCGCCGACCTCCACCTCCCCGCCGGGCCACTCCGCCCGCTCCTCGCCGTCGAGGTAGGCGAAGACGAGCTGGTAGCGGCCGGGTGTCTTCGGCGCCTTTGCCTGCGCGGCGAAGATGCCGGGGCGCGCGACGGCCGGGTCGCTGTGCGCCTCGACCGGTACGCCGTCCTGCTCGAAGCGCATGGTGAGGGTGCCCGAGGTCGCCGCGTGGTTGTCGACCAGGCGCGTGACGTGTGCGTGGTAGGCGAAGGCGCGGCCGGCCACCGGGACGTCCAGCTCGACGAACAGCTCGTGGCCGTTCGTCCAGCGGGTGATGGCCAGGGTCGGCCCCTCCTCCTCGCCGTGGTCGTCGGCGACCAGGTGGCCACCGCCCGGGCCGTGCGTGTGGCCGTGATCGCCGGCGCCGTGGTCTTCGGCGCCGTGGCCGCAGGCCGTCGCCAGGAGCAGCCCCAGCAGGTGGATGGGTGCGCGGGGCGTCATCGGGCGCTCTCCTCGTAGAGGGACTGGAGCTCGGGCTCGGGGAAGGCGCCGGTCGCGCAGGACAGGTCCAGGGCGGCGCGGCGGCGGAGGGCCTCGCGCTCGGCCTGGGCGGCCCCGGCGGCGGCCACGTCGGCGGCGGCCTGCAGCAGGTCGTCGATCGACGCCTCGCCCTGGCGGTAGCGGGCCCGGGCGCCCGCCCACACCGCCTCGGCGTCGACGGACCCGGTCGGGGGACCGAGCTGCCGCGTGGCCTCCACGGCGGCCGCGACCCGGCGGGCCCGCTCCGCCTGGTGCCGGGCCAGCAGGGCCTCGGCCTCGGCCAGGCGCGCGCGGGCGGCGGCGATTTCGGCGCGCTGCCGATCGAAGAGGGGCAGCTCCAAGCCGGCGCCCAGCTCGAAGCCGGTCGCGCGGGTGCCGCCCCGGGGGTCGCCGTCCCAGCGGGCGCCGCCCTCCACCGCCAGGTCGGGCAGGGCGGCGCGGCGCGCGGCGGCGAGGGAGCGGGCCGCGGCGTCGCGCTCGGCGCGCAGGGCTGTGAGGAGGGGGGCTGCAAGGAGGGGGGCTGCGACGAGGGGGTCGGTGTCCAGCGCCGCCGCGCCCGGGTCGTCGCCGGGCGCGGGCGGGGCGAGGGGGAGCAGGTCCACGG
>JAKLKF010000188.1 GCA_023150805.1 Myxococcota bacterium
CAAGGAGAAGCTGCGCGAGTGGGGCGAGGTCCTCCACGACCACCAGCTCGCCGAGGCCCTCCTCGACCGCGTGCTCGAACGGGGCCTGCACATCCACCTCGGCGGCAAGTCCTGGCGACGGCGCGGCATCGACGACGACCCCTTCGCCGCCCAGGGCGAGACGTGATCCAGGAATCCAGAAAGTCGCCTCCGTCGCAGGCGCTGTGGGCAGGGGGGCCGCCGCAGGCGGCAGGGCTGTGGGCAACCCAGAAGGGGTTGTCCATCGGGACCTGTGGGCGGCCTGTGGGCGGTAGCGGAGCGAAGCGAAGCAGGCCCGCAGGGCCGATCCGGCCATGGGCCGTCCATGGGGCCCCAGCCCGTCCCGCTGTCCATAGCGCGCCCGTGACGCCACGAATCACCATGCCTTGGGGGCCGAACCGTCAGTCGGTTACCCTCGGTGCCACCCGCCAGAATTTCCGCACGATTCCCGCCAGAGTTTCTGGACTCCACACATCTTGTGCCCTCCGCTTTTCGGCGATGATCTGCTTGTGGCGCTCCTCCTGCTCCGGCGTCATGGGACCCAGCTTGCCGATCTGCTCGGCCATCGACGGAGCCACGACCATCGAGAGGCCGATTGGCTGCCCGTCGTCGTCCACCTCGAACTCAGTCCGCTCCAGAAGGTCGAGCATCGCGTCGTACGTGAAGGGTCCCCCCTTCAGATTGACGGCGTTGCCGGCGCGTTGCGTGGCGGCCTCGACGGAGGCCAGCAGGTACCGCATCTGGTGGCCGGCGAACTGCTCGGCCGCGCTCCAGAGCATGTTGTACCAGGCGTCCAGGTCCGTCTGGACGATGGCCTCGATCTGGACCTTCATGCGGGCGCTCATCGCGGTGCCGCCCATCACGCCACCGTGCGCTTCGGCGATCGACTCGTCTGCCAGGTGATCGACGGACGACGAGCGGATGTTGGCGAGAAGCGGCTCGTGTCCAGGAACCATCGCCTTCACCGCCTTGATGACGAGCGTTCCGAACGGGGCCTGGTACTCGGGGAGGATGCTCCGCAACGCCGGCTTCGGGTCGGTCACAGCTCACCCAAGAAGGCGCGGTGGAGGAGGGAGGCGAAGAACTCGTCGGCCTGTTGGACCCCGGATGCCTGGCGACCTCGAGCCATCGCGACTTCTCCTGCCAGACGACTGAACGCGTTCTGTAGCGGTATCGGCGGGAGGGGAATCTGCACAGCGCCGATCTGCTCGGCGTTTACGTTGAACTGCACCGCCGTGCGGCCGGCTCGCTTGAGGAAGCGCCTGCGCCCACCCTCTGTCAACATCCACTCCTGGAAGAAGACCGGTTCCATTACGCGTCGGTCGAACCGAAGGCGCATGACGTGGGAGTCGAAGACCACTGTTTCGTCGACATCCTGCATGAGCGAGCCCTTTCCCAGGAGGTGTTCGCTCCCGATCGCTCGCGCCAACAAGAAGTCACCTGGCTTGCAGCGATAGCGGTCCGCCTCTCGTGCTGGAAGCGAGACCTTGCCGCACCGCTCCAGCGCAACCTGCGCGCCGCCCACTTCGCCAACCCGGACGACCCTGACGTCGCCTTCATCGTGAGCTGGGCGCGTCGTGCCAATGCGCGGTGGAGTCGAGAAGGTTGTGACCGCCTGCACGACCGGCCACCCCCGCGGGTTCGTCACCGGGTCGCCGAACATCTCCAGGAACGTCGACCGCAGCAGCTCGTCCAGCAGGCCCAGCGCCTCGCGGCGCGTGCGGCGCAGTGCGTCGGCCTCGTCGAGGATGGCGGCGATGCGGCGCTGCTCGGGGAGGGGTGGGAGGGGGACCTTGATCGCCTCAAGCACCTGCTGGTTCACCTTGTGCGTCCCGTTCGTCGTCCTGGCACCCGACTCGATCTGCGCTCGCACGGCCGCCGTCGTCCATGCGTGGGCGAGGTAGCCAACATCGACCTTGCCGGGGTCGAGGACCGCCCCGATCACGGTGTCTGGGTAGACGACGGGCTCGGCGTTCTGGGGCACGACAACGCCGCTCCCCACCAGGTTGAGGTTGCCGTTGCCCCGGCACATCAGGAACATGCCAGGCCGCGCGAGTTGGTCGTCGCTCGGCTCCTTGTCGAAGGTGGCGGGCTTCCGGTGCGCCGGGTCGAAGGCGCCTTGGGTGACGGCGCTGAGGGTCAGCACCTCGCCCAGGACCTCGCCGCGCCGCGATGGGGAGAGGCCGTTGCGCATGCTCCGCACGACGCGGCCGAGTGGAACGAGATTCGCGCTCATCCCAGCATCCCCTCCAGCCGGTCCAGCCCGTCTTGGATCTCCTTCTCCAACGCCCGCAGACGCCCCAGGATCACCTTCGGCGCCTCGTGCTCCACCACCTCGTAGCCGACCTCCTTGTAGCGGTTGATCGACAGGTCG
Organism: Myxococcota bacterium; assembly: GCA_023150805.1. Taxonomy (GTDB): domain Bacteria; phylum Myxococcota_A; class UBA796; order UBA796; family UBA2385; genus UBA2385. The sequence continues at coordinate 2,393 of JAKLKF010000188.1, forward strand.
AACTTGTTCTTCCGGATCTCATCGACCGGCACGAAGAAGGCCTTCGCCGTGCGGTCGGTGTCCTTCCTGGGATCGCGCTCCCGCCAGCGGCGGATCACATCGGGGATGTCGGACCCGTCGAGCTTGTCGCGCTTGTCGTCCAGCGAGTAGCCGTCCGCCTGCATGTCGTAGAACCACACCCTGTGAGTGCGGCCGCCCTTCACGAACACGAGCACCGCGGTGCTCACCCCGGCGTAGGGCTTGAAGACGCCCGAGGGCATGGACACCACGCCCTGCAGCTCGGCTTCAGACAGCAGCCGCTCGCGCAGGGCCTGGTGGGCGTTGGAGGAGCCGAAGAGCACGCCGTCGGGCACGATGACGCCGGCCCGGCCGCCGATCCGCAGCAGGTCGAGGATCAGCTCGACGAAGAGCAGCTCCGTCTTTCCGGTGGCCAGGCGCAGGCGCTCGGAGACGTCCTGCTTGTCGATGCTGCCCTTGAAGGGCGGGTTGGCCAGTACGACGTCGTAGCGGTCGGCCTCGTCGAAGCGCTTGGACAGGGTGTCGGCGTAGCGAAGGGTCGGGTGGTCGATGCCGTGCAGCAGCAGGTTCATCAGCCCGATGCGGACCATGGTCGTGTCGAAGTCGCAGCCGAAGAACGTGCGCTCGCGGAGCGCCTTCCACTGCCGGTCGTCGGTCAGGCGGTCGCCGATGCCGCGCTCGAAGCCATCGGCGTCGGTCCAGCGGGCGTCGGGGCCGGTGTGGGTCTTGAGGATGTGCTGGTAGGCGCCCAGCAGGAAGCCCCCAGTGCCGCAGGCCGGGTCGCAGACCTGCTCGCCCAGCTTGGGGTCGACCAGCTCGACGATCATCTGGATGACGTGCCGCGGGGTGCGGAACTGGCCGTTCTTGCCGGCGGTGGCGATCTCGGACAGCAGCACCTCGTAGAGGTCGCCCTGGGTGTCGTGGAAGGTCTGGCCCTCCTGCCGCTCGCGCTCGATCTCCTTGTAGATGTCGTCGATGATGCCGACCGCCTCGACCAGCAACGAGGCCTTGGGGATGATGAAGACGGCGTCCTTCATCGACCGGGCGAAGGGCTGGTCCTCGCCACGCAGCGCCTTGATGAAGGGGAAGACCTTGTCGCGGACGTGGGAGAGCATCTCCTCGCCGCGGAGGTGGCGGAAGCGGCTCCAGCGCAGGTCCTCGGCGGGGACCTTCTGGCCGGGCACCCACTCGAAGTCGCCGGCGAAGAGCGAAGTGTAGGGCGTGCTCAGGAACTCGGCGTCCTCCTGGCGCTTGGCGTCCTCGTCGTCGAGGCGGCGCATGAAGAGCAGGTAGGAGATCTGCTCCATCGCCGAGAGCGGGTTGGCGATGCCCCCGGACCAGAAGCGGTCCCAGAGGGCGTCGATCTTGGCGCGCATGGCCTGGTTGAGCATGGGTCAGGCGGCGCCGTGCTGCGAAAGGGCGGCCTGCGACTCGGGCTCATCCTCGGTGAATCCGAGGGCGAGCGAGACCTTCACCACTTCCCCGGGTGTCAAGCTGCCTTCGAGGACCTCCCAAAGGAGGTCCTGTCGCTGCGTGTCGGAATGACCGCGGAAGGCCTCGTCGACCACGATGACGTGGACGTTGACCAGGTAGCCATCGAAGACGCCCACGCGGCCCTTGGGAAAACGGTCGCGGAGGGCGTTCTCGATCTTCGCCTTGAGGGTTGCGTCTGCAGGCATGGGACCTCCTAGGTGCTGCTGCGAATGTGGCTGATGAAAGGCTCGGCGGCAGAGAGCATGGCTGCGCAGGTGGCTTGGTCACCCGTTGCGCCGCTATACCGCCAGCCGACGCTCCACCGATTGCATGCCCTGAACCAGCGGACGAGCTGCCGCTGCTGGGCGCTGGGCTCGCGTGAATCGAGTGCAGATTTCCCAATGCGGGTCAGACTGAACAACATCTCGATGTCGTGCGTGTACATGCTCCGGTCCAGGCCGTGCTTGTCGCGGAGAACGTCTTGGAGCTCAGTCAGCGTGAGGACATGCCACTCTCGCATGAGAGTGGCCTTCAGAGCGCATTCGATGGCGTAGCCGGCCATGTACATCGCACCTTGCCACCGGCTCCCCTTTAGAAGGACTTGTGCATCCTCCCACCTCCGGAAGCTGGCGGTGTGCTGCTCACTCACGCCTGTGCCTTGCCTAGCCATTCGGTCTCTCCATTGCGCGCCATCTGGCCCCGCGCCCCCGCCCATCGAGCACCAGCTCCCCCTCGTCCCGCATCTGCCGCAGCACCAGGCGCACCAGCTCGCGGCTCACGCCGGGGCAGTCGCGCTCGATGTCGGAGATGGCGAAGGGGCCGATGCGCCGCAGGATGGCGTCGCGTACCAGCTCGCTCTTGCTGCCTCGGCCGCCCGACAGCACGCCGACGCGGTCCTCGAACTCGCTGTAGGCGCGCTGCATGGCGCCCCAGAAGTAGCCGAGCCAGGGGTGCGGGTCGTGGGCGCCCTCGTGCCAGCCCTGGGAGCTGCGCTCCAGGGTGTCGTAGTAGGACTCCTTGGACTCCTCGAAGATGCGCTCCAGGCTGATGTACCGGCCGACGGTGTAGCCGTGCTGGTAGAGCAGCAGCAGCGTGGCGAGCCGGGCGACCCGGCCGTTGCCGTCGCTGAAGGGGTGGACGCACAGGAAGTCGAGGATGGCCAGGGGCACGCCGACCAGGGGCTGGAGCGCCGGGGGCTGGGCCGCGAGGCGGTAGCCCTCGACAAGCTCGGCCATCGCCTGCGGGGTGAGGACCGCCGGCGTGGGCTGGAAGCGGACGCGGGAGGTGCCGTCGGGCCGCCGCTCGACGATCTGGTTGTCCGTCATCTTGAAGCGGCCCGCGAAGCCCGAACCCGCGGCGGCGTGGTGGTACCGGTACAGCATCCCGTGGAGCTGCAGCAGCACGTTGACCGAGAACGGCATGTGCGCGTACGACTCGTGGATGAGCGAGAGCGCGTCGCGGTACCCGGCGATCTCCTGCTCGGAGCGGTCGCAGGGAATCGTGGGTTTCAACACCAGCGCCTCGATGCGGTGCCGCGGGGCCGTGATGCCCTCGATCCGGTTGCTGGACTCGGTGGACTCGATCACCGCGACCTGGCGCAGGGACTCCAGGCGCTCGGGTTGCTGGTGGACGAACAGCTCCTGCCGGCCGCGAGCCTCGCCGAGCGCGCTGAGCGCCGCGACCTGGTCGGTCGTGAAGCTCAGGCGGGCGAGGAAGTCGCGGTGGAAGCTGTGCATGGCGGGTCGATCCGAGGCTGGGACCCGGTGAGCGTAATCGCGTACTGGCTCCGGGTAAAGAGGTAATGATGCGCTATCGTTACCTCATTTCTGGCCCGGGCTACGCATTACGCCACCAGCCCCTCGGCCAGCGCCAGCACCTCCTCCAGCTCGCCGCCGCGGAACACGCCCCGGATGCCCCGTGGGTGGAGCTGGGTGAAGGGCGCGTCGAGCAGGTCCTTGCGCTCCAGCCGCCGGTTCTGGAGCAGGAAGGTCCGCAGTGTCTGGAGGAAGCGGATCTGCAGCTCGGTGAGCGTGGTGTGGGCGGCGATGAACTCGTCGAAGGCTACGGTCACCGCCTCGGGCCACGAGGGCAGGCGCTCCAGGCCCAGGACGTGCCGAAGCAGGCGCACGAGCCGGGCGCTCCGCACGTCGTAGACCTTCCGCAGCACGTCCTCGGTGATGGCCGGGTCCTGGCCCGCGAGCAGCGCGGCGAGGGCCTGCAGCTCGTCCTCGCCGGGCTCCGCGCCCTCGGCGATGCGGCGCATGACCTCGTTCTCCTCGACCAGGGCCCGCACGTAGGCCTCGACGCGCTCCCGATAGGCCGAGGTGGTGAGCCCGGCGTGCTCGGTGCCGAAGTCCAGCTTCTCCTTGACCACGCGCAGGTCGGCGAGGTCCAGCGACATCATCGGGTCGCGGGGCTGCTGGCGGTAGCGCATCAAGGGGGCGAGCCGCCCGGCGAGATCGGCGAGGTCGGCCGGGCTCGGGGCCTCCCACCAGTCCGAGCCCTGCACCGCCTGGATGAGAGCCTGCTCGGCTGCGACGACGTTGACGCTCAGTGGTAGCTCGCGGACCTGCTCCAGCACGCTCTCGCGGAGCAGCTCAACCGCCTCGCCGTTGTCGACCACCAGCGCCGTGCCGAGGTCGACCACCTCGGTCTCGAAGCGCATGGCTTTGGACTCGACGCCCGAGCGGACCCGCAGGACCGGCGCCACCACGCTGCGGAGCAGGCCCAGGTCGGCCGGTCCCAGGTGCTGCCAGAAGGTGTCGGCGCCCACGCGCTCCAGGGTGGCCGCGGCCTCGGCGACGACCGCGTTGTTGCGGGGCAGCGCGGCGAGGTCGGCCCGCAGGCCCGCGACGGCGTGGGCGGCGGCGTCCTCACGCCCGGCGGCGAGCGCGGCTTCGAGCTGGTCCAGGCGGGCGCGGAACAGGCGGACCGGCAGGGCGACCTGCTCGCCGGGCTCCTTGCCCTTGGGGTGCATCTGGAAGAACTCGAAGTTGCCCCAGCAGTCGATGATGAGGAAGCGGTCCTTGGCCGGGCACCAGGGCTTGAGCTTGCCGGGGTCGAGCACGCGGGTGCCGCGGCCGATCATCTGCCAGAACTTGGTGTAGCTGTAGACCGGCTTGGCGAAGACCAGGTTGACGACCTCGGGCACGTCCACGCCGGTGTCGAGCATGTCGACCGAGATGGCGACCCGCGGCATGTCCTGGTGCTTGAACTGGTCGAGCAGGCCGCCCTTGCCGTAGACGAAGCGATCCTCGGACACGAGCACCCGCGCCAGCTTGCCGGCGTGCTCGGGGTAGAGCTTGTCGAACAGGGCGGCGAGCCGGCGGGCGTGGCCCATCGAGATGGCGAAGAAGATGGACTTCCCGGGCAGCGTGCCCGTCGGGTCCTTGATGCTCTCCTCCATGAATTCGCGGACGATGAGCGCGTTGGTGCCAGCGTTGGTGACCCGGTACTCCAGGTCGGTCCCCTCGAAGTCGATCTCGGAGAGGTCCTTGCCCTCAGCGACGAGCTGCTTCTGCACCGCGGGCGGCAACACGCCGCCCCTGATGCCCTCGAGCTGGAACTTGCTGCGGACCCGCAGCACCTCGAAGTCCGAGAGGTAGGGCGGGACGTGTTCGACCGCCTGCTGGTAGGTGTAGGCGTAGGTGGGGTCGCCGACCGGGCAGTGGAAGAGCTGGAAGGTGTCGCGGAGCAGCTCCGCGTCCAGGTCGGGCAGGTAGGGGTCCCCCTCCTGGGCGCCCCTCCGGGCGATGGGGGTCGCCGTGAGGCCGACGCGGATGCCGGCGAACCACTGGAGGACCTGCTTGTAGGCCGCGAAGAGCGAGCGGTGGCTCTCGTCGGCGATGATCAGGTCGAAGAAGTGGGGCGAGATCCAGGTGTCAGGGGTCGTCGCCCCCTGGATGAGGTTGAGCATCGTCGGGTACGTCGCGCAGTACAGCCGCCGGTTTCCGTCCCATGACTGCTCCACGCGCGTGCCCTCGATGCGGGGCCAGTGGGGGCTGTCAGGCAGGTGTTCGCGGAAGGCTTCGATGGCCTGGTCGCGCAGGGCGATCCGGTCGACCAGGAAGAGCACACGCTTGGCCCAGCGGGCGCGCAGCAGCACGTCGATGAGGCCCATGGCCGTTCGCGTCTTGCCAGTGCCTGTGGCCATGACCAGCAGGAAGTGGCGACGCTTCGCCTCGACGCCTTCCAGGATCGAGCGAATCGCGGCGATCTGGTAGTCGCGCCCGGCGATGGATGTGTCGATCAGCTCGGCGGAGAGCGGGCTGCGGGTCTGGCGGCGCTGATCCAACCACTCCAGGTCCAGCGGCGAGGGGAAGCCCGCAACCTTGATGGGCGGGTAGTGGTCCACCTCCCACAGGTAGATGTCGTGGCCGTTGGTGTAGAGCACGAAGGGCGGGTGGCCGCCTTGGAGCTGCTCGATGTTGCGGGCGTAGGTGAGCGCCTGCTCCTGGCCCAGCTCGGCGGCCTTGGCTGTCTTCTTGGCCTCGACGACGGCCAGGACGCGCCCGCGGGAGAGCAGGGCGTAGTCGGCCTGCAGGTGGCCCCAGTCCGCGTGTTTGCCAACCTCGGCCGTAAGGCTTGGCGCAGTGCCGGCATCGACCCGATCGATGCGGTACTCCTCGACCACATGGGTCGGGTCATCCAGGCGCCAGCCCGCGAGGCGTAGGGCAACGTCGATCAAGGTCTTGCGGGTCTGGTCTTCCGTGGACACGGCGCCAGCCTACCGCACCGCAGCCCGCTCCTCTCGCCCTCCCCCGCACAGAGTGACCCCTACGGGAATCGAACCCGTGTTGCCGGGATGAAAACCCGGTGTCCTGACCGTTAGACGAAGGGGTCTTGTCTGTCTGCGCTGTCTGACCAGGCCGGGTCCGGGTGGGTCGCACAGGGCTCGAACCTGTGACCCTCGGATTAAAAGTCCGGTGCTCTACCTGCTGAGCTAGCGACCCTCAGCACGGGCTAGGGTAACGACCGCCGCGCCGGGGAGCAAACCGGGGCTCAGCCGGCGGGGGCGAACAGCGGGTCGCGGGTGAGGATCTCGTCGCGGCCGGGGCCGACGCTGACCAGGCCGACGGGCACGCCGACCAGGGCCTCGATGCGCTGCACGTAGGCGCGGCAGGTGGCGGGCAGGCTGTCCCAGGTGCGGCAGCCGGAGATGTCCTCGCTCCAGCCGGGCAGGGTCTCGTAGACGGGCCGCACGGCGGCCAGGGCCTCGGCGCCGGCGGGCGGGGTGTCGCGGGTCTCGTAGCGGACGGCGATCTGCAGCGTCTCGAGGCCGGAGAGCACGTCGAGCTTGGTGAGCGCCAGGTGGGTGGTGCCGTTGAGGCGCACGCCGTGCTTGACCAGGGCGGCGTCGAACCAACCGCAGCGGCGGGGGCGCCCGGTGGTGGCGCCGTACTCCTGGCCGACCTGGCGGATGTGGGCGCCCAGGTCGTCGTCCAGCTCGGTGGGGAAGGGGCCGGCGCCGACGCGGGTGGTGTAGGCCTTGGCGATGCCGACGACGGCGTGGATGTCGGTGGGGCCGACGCCGGTGCCGGCGCAGGCCTGGCCGGCGACGGTGTTGGAGCTGGTGACGAAGGGGTAGGTGCCGTGGTCGACGTCGAGGAAGGTGCCCTGGGCGCCCTCGAAGAGGATGGGGGCGCCGTCGGCGTTGGCCTGGTGCAGCAGGGCGACGGTGTCGGCGACCAGCGGCCGGAGCTGGGCGGCGAGGGGGCGCGCCCAGTCGAGCAGCTCGTCGACGGTGTGGGTGGCGTCGCCGTACCACTCGACGAGCTGGCGGTTCTTCTCGGGCAGGACGGCGAGCAGGCGCTCGCGCAGGGCGTCCTGGTCGAGCAGGTCGCAGATGCGCACGCCGCGGCGGGCGACCTTGTCCTCGTAGGCGGGGCCGATGCCCTTCTTGGTGGTGCCGATCTTGCGACCGCCGAGCGCGGTCTCGCGGCAGTCGTCCAGGGTCCGGTGGTAGGGCAGGATCAGGTGGGCCTGGTCGCTGATGACCAGGCGCTGGGCGGACAGCGGCACGCCCCAGGCCTGCAGGGCCGACAGCTCGCGGCAGAGCACCTCGGGGTCGACGACGACGCCGTTGCCGACCACGCAGGTGACCTCGGGGTTGAGGATGCCGCTGGGGACGACGTGCAGGACGAGCTTGCGGCCGTCGACGACCAGGGTGTGGCCGGCGTTGTTGCCGCCCTGGAAGCGCGCGACGTAGCGGCTCTTGGCGGCGAGCACGTCGACGACCTTGCCCTTGCCCTCGTCGCCCCACTGCAGGCCGGTGAGGACGACGTTTCGGGGCTGCGGCTGGGCAGACATGGGACCTCCGGGCGGCCAACATGGCCCGCGGGAGGCGCCGCGGCAATCCCGCGGGCGCTCAGAGGTCCTTGAGGCCGGCCTTGGCGCCCTCGTGCCCCTTGTCGCGCTTGAGGATCTCGGTGAACTCGCGCCGCGCGTTGAGCTTCAGGCCCAGCTCCTTGTACAGCTCCCCCAGGGCCAGGCGGTACTCGACGACGTCGGGGTCCTTGAGCACGGCGTCGCGCAGCAGGTTGAGGGCCTCGCGGTCGTTCTCCTCCTCGCGCCGCACGAGCTTGGCCAGCCGGTAGTAGACCTTGCCGGAGTCGGGCTCGAGCGCCACGGCCTCGCGGTAGGCGTGGATCGCCTGCTTGGCCTGCTGGTAGCTCTCGGCCTGCTCGCCCTGGTGGATGAGCAGCCCGATGCGCGCGCCGCGGGACTCGCGCTTGGCGGTCTCCAGCAGGGCCCTGTACTCGTCGTTGGCGGGGTCGAACTGCACGGCCAGCTCGAGGGCGCCGGCGGCCTTGATGACCCGGCCGGCCTGGTAGTCGGCGCGGCCCTGCTCGAAGAAGGCGCGGGCCTTGGCGAGCTGGCCCTGGACCTGGCCGCGGACCTGCTCCTCGACGTGGCGACGCACCCGGCTGGCGGCGCCGACGGTGGACTCGGCCTTGCGGCGGGCGTCCAGGCGCTCCTTGATCGAGCCGGGGCGCGCGGCGCCG
>JAKLKF010000189.1 GCA_023150805.1 Myxococcota bacterium
CGTCGCCGGTGCCGCCATCGCCGGTGCCGCCGTCGCCGGTGCCGCCGTCGCCGGTGCCGCCGTCTCCGGTGCCGCCGTCTCCGGTGCCGCCATCGCCGGTGCCGCCATCGCCGGTGCCGCCGTCTCCGGTGCCGCCGTCTCCGGTGCCGCCATCGCCGGTGCCGCCATCGCCGGTGCCGCCGTCTCCGGTGCCGCCGTCTCCGGTGCCGCCGTCTCCGGTGCCGCCGTCTCCGGTGCCGCCGTCGGTGCCTCCACCGTCCCCGGTGCCGCCGCAGTCCTCCCAGACGGTGGCGTCGGCGTCGTCGCAGTCGTCCCCGACCGAGCCGTCCGGCTGCACGTGGGCGTCGGAGGCATGGCCGTCGTCGTCGGCGTCGAAGTCGTCCCCGCCGGCGCAGTCGCCGTCGACCCCGTCGTACCAGACCTCGGCCCGGCCGGGGTTGACCAGCGAGGCGGTGTCGTCGCAGTCGTCGCCGCCGTGGTCGTCGGAGTCGTAGCCGTCGCCGTCGGCGTCGAAGTCGCTGTCCCCGGCGCAGTCGGCGTCGACGTCGTCGTACCAGGTCTCGGCCTCGCCGGGGTTGACGGCCGGGTCGCCGTCGTCGCAGTCGTCGCCGCCGTGGTCGTCGGAGTCGTAGCCGTCGCCGTCGGCGTCGTCGTCGCTCGCGCCGTCACAGTTGCTGTCGACGCCGTCGTACCAGGTGTCCGTCGCCCCCGGGTAGGTGTCCGGGTCCAGGTCGTCGCAGTCCGTGCCGCCGCAGGCCTCGGCCAGGACGCCGTCCTCGTCGTACTCGCAGTTGGCGCACTCCAGCAGCAGCGCTTCGTAGCCCGCCTGGGCGTCGAGGTCGGTCTCGCCCAGCGCCACGAAGAAGCCGTAGCGGACCGTGTCGCCGACCTCGATGCGGTCGATCGTGTGGCGGATCGCCAGCGGGCGGTCGTGCTCGGCGCCGTCGTCGTCGCCCAGCGTCACGTCGGCGTCGTAGCCGAAGGAGGTGGTGGTGCCGAGCTCCTGGGCCTCGGGCTCGCAGGCGCCGAGCCCCAGGGTCAGGCCCGAGTCCGGGCCCACCGCCTGCAGCCAGTCGTCCAGCCCGTCGCCGTCCAGGTCCATCACGTCGTTGTCGGTCTCCAGCGCGACCGGGTTGTCCTGGTCGCCGTCGACCCACATCAACATGCGCAGGTCCTCGACCGCGTCGGCGCCGAGGTTCTGGATCTCGAACTCCAGGTAGATGGTGGAGCCGTCGACCTCCCACTGCTCGGTCTTCACGATGCCGAGGTCGTAGAGGTCCCAGACGTGCTCGCTGACCATCCGGTCCGAGGTGGACAGGTCGGACTCGGAGGTGGTGGTCCAGGTCGCCGCCACGTAGTTGCCCTGGCCGGTGTAGCTGGTGCCCCCGGCGGTCCACTCGAAGACGATGACCTCCTGCGCCGAGCCGTGGCCCACCCACTCGACCCAGGAGCCGTCGCCCTCGAAGTCGGTGCGCACGGCGATGCCCACGCTGGACTCGTACCAGATGCCCCGGCTGCCGTAGTGGACCTCCAGCACCTCGCCCGTGAGGGTCTGCGAGGCCCGGGCCTGGGGGAGGAGGAGCGCCAGCAGGGTGGCGAGGGAGAGGGTGTGCATGCGGTCACTCCGGGAGGTCCGGCCGCTGGCGGCCCGGTGATCCAAGCTCATCGTAGCGACGGAGAGGCGCACCGTCCCCCCGGGCCGCGCAAGTCACCTGCCCGACACGGATGTCACGCGTTGTCTCCGGCCGTGGCGGCCGCGAGGACATGCAGGGACAGCCGCTCGTCGGGGAGCTGCAGGGTCGCCTGCTCCGCCCAGGCGCCCACCAGCAAGGGCCGCGGCTCCTGCCCCGCCCGGTCGGACCAGCACAGCAGGGCCTCGCCCCCGGGCGCCAGGTGGTCGGGCACCTGGCGGGCGAAGCGCCGCGCCACCTCCCAGTCCGGGCCGCCGTACAGCGCCCGGGACAGGCTCCGCGTGCGGGGGAGCCGACCCCGGGGCGGGCCCTGCAGGTAGGGCGGGTTGCAGGCGACCAGGTCGAAGCGCTCGCCCTGGACGGCGGCGAAGAGGTCGCCCAGGCGGACGTCGGGCAGGCCGTTGCCCCGCGCGGCGGCCACCGCGGCCGGCGAGAGGTCGACCGCGACCACCCGGGCCCCCGCGCGCTGTGCCAGCAGGCCCACGATCCCCGATCCGCAGCCCAGGTCCAGCACCCGCTGCCCGGGCCGGACGCGGGCGGCGACCTGGCGGGCGAACCACGCGCCGCTGCGGAAGGCCACCGGGTCGAGCACACCCGGGGGGATGCGCAGGGCCAGGCCCTCGACCTCCACCGTGCGGGTCCACAGCAGGCCGGCCCAGGCGCGGAGCCGGTCCCGCATCAGGGGGCGCCGGGTGGCCGCGGGCCGGGGGGGCCTCCCGGCGCGCCAGGAGGCGGGCCCATCCCCGGGGGCGGGGGTCCGCGGTACAGGCGCAGCTTGATGAGGATCCGCACGATGACCGAGCGGGTCTCGCGCACGCCAAAGGCCAGGGCGAGCACGCCGTAGACCCCGGCGCCGACCAGCACCACGCCGATCAGCAGGGGCCCCTCGGCCCAGGGCCGCAGGGCCAGCAGGACCCCTCCCATGCCGGCCGAGGCGGCCAGGATGCGCAGGTGCTGGCCCCAGAAGCCCGGCGACCAGCCGTCCAGGCGCCGCGCGAGCAAGGCCATCAGCACCGCGACCTCGCCGGTGACGGTGACGGCGTGGGACAAGGGCAGGCCGGCGATCCCCAGGTCCAGCGCGTAGACCAGGCCCAGCGCGACGGGCAGCTTGGCCAGCATCGCGCCGATGCTGACGCGCATCGGCGTGTAGGGGTCCTGGATCGCGAAGAAGGCCGGCAGGACCACGCGGTAGGTGCAGATCCCGAAGGTGGCGACCGCGTACATCTCCAGGATCCCCGCCGTGCCGGCGGTGTCGGCGGCGGTGAACTCGCCCCGCTCGAAGAAGGCGCGGATCAGGGGATCGGCCAGCACGTACAGCCCGACCGCCGAGGGGATGACCAGCAGGGCGTTCATCTCCATCGCCTTGCCCAGGCTGTCGCGGGCACCGGCACGGTCGCCGCGGGCCAGCAGCACGCTCATGCCGGCCAGGGCGGCCACCGCCACGCTGCCCGAGAAGATGCTCTGGGGGATCTGGACCAGCCGGAAGCCCAGCACCATGTAGGAGACCGGCCCGTCGCCGAAGCGGCTGGCGATCTGCGTCTCGACCAGGTGGTTGAACTGGACGACGACGACGCTGACCAGGGCCGCGCCCACGAAGCTGGCGACCCGCTTGAGCTTGTCGTCGCCGCCCAGCCGCGGCCGGAACCGGAAGCCCACCGTGCGCAGCACCGGGTACTGCACGGCCGCCGTCGCCACCCCCGACAGGGTGGAGGCCAGCGCCACCACCGTGATGCCCGGCGTCCCGGTCACCCGCTCCCACCAGCCCTGGACCAGGCAGGCGACGATGGTGAACAGGTTGAGGAAGCTGGGGGCGAGGGCGGGCAGGAAGAAGCGGCCCCGGACGTTGAGCATGCCGCCGAACAGGCTGGCGATGGACAGGCCGGCCAGGAAGGGCGCCAGCCAGCGGGTCAGCCAGGCCGTCAGCTCCAGCTTGCCGGGGGTGCCCTCGAAGCCGGCGGCCACCAGGTAGACGAAGGCGTCGGTGAACACCAGGAACAAGGTGGTCACCACCCCGAGGATCACGAGCAGGATGCCGAGCATGGCGTTGGCCAGGCTCCAGGCCCGCGCCCAGCCCTCGCGCTCGCCGGTCTCGGCGAAGATCGGCACGAAGACGTTGCTCAGCGTGCCTTCGGCCAGCAGCTCGCGGAACAGGTTGGGCACGCGGAAGGCGGCGTTGAAGGCGTCCGCGGTGGCGCCGGCGCCGAAGACCGCGGTGAACACCACGTCGCGGACCAGCCCGCTGACCCGGCCGACCACGCTGGCCAGCCCGGCGAGCAGCGCGGCGCGGGCCATCCGCGGAGGAGGACCGCCCGGAGGAGGACCGCCGGGGGGCGGACCATGGGGGGGAGGGCCGCCGGGCGTGGGCGGCCCGGAGGGGCGGTCGGGGTGGGACATGCCACGCGCCTTCACCGCTTCTGCGCCGCCGTGCAAGCCGGCCGCGGGCCGTCCGGGCGCTCGGCCGCCCCCCTCCCGCCGTCGCCGGGCGTCACGCGATGTCGCCGGCGCGAATGGCCCCCCGCGCGGCGGCGTCCGCCGGGCAGGTCGGCGCCCTCCCTCGCACCCTCGCCGGCCCTGGAGCCGCCATGTCCCGCCTCGACTCCCGCCTGCCCTCCCGCCGCGCCTCCTCCCTGGCCCTGGTGGCCGTGATCGCCCTGCTCGCCGGCCCCGGCCCCGCCCGCGCCGCCGCCAGCATCCTGGACGTGCGCAACGAGCGCGCCGAGCCCGTGCTCCTGCAGGTGGACCGCGCCGGCATGGGCCAGGTCGCCGCCCATGGCCACGCCGGGGTCCCGGTCCGCGCCGGCCTGCACGAGGTGGTGCTGCGCAGCCGCGCCGGCGAGGTGCTCCACCGCAGCGTCGAGCAGGTCCTCCCGGGCACCTCCACCGTCGTGCGCCTCGCCGCGCTGCAGGCCCCGCTGCGGGTCGAGAACCCCCTGGACCGGCCGGTGCGCCTGCGGGTCGACGGCGTCGACCGGGGCACCCTCGCCCCCTACGCCAGCCTGAGCCTGGCCCTGCCGCCGGGGCGGCACGCGCTGGACCTGGTGCTCGGCGGGCGCACCATCGTCAGCGAGGTCCTGGTGCTCGGCGAGCAGCGGCGCGTGGTCACCTGGGCGCCGCAGCCGGCGTGGGTCGGCGACCTGGTGGTCGACAACCCGCTGCCCATCCCGGTGACGCTGACCTGCAGCCGCGGCCTGGTCCGCACGGTGCCCGCCTTCGGCCGCACCACCTACGCCGGCGTGCCCGACGGCGTCTTCGCGCTGACCGTGCGCCGTGCCGACGGCGGCGAGTACGTGGGGGAGCTGCGCAGCGCCGTCCGGGCCTTCGATGCCGTGGTCGACCGCGTGCCGGCGCCGCGGACCGGCATCCTGGCGATCGAGAGCGACCGCTCCCGCACCCGCTTCCAGGTGCTGGTGGACGGCCGCCCGCAGGGGGTGGTCCTGCCCGGCCAGGTCCTGCGGCTGTCGCTGCCGCTGGGCAGCCACGAGGTCGTCCTGCGCAGCGACGACGGCCGGGAGGTCGAGCGCCACTACCTGCGGGTCGACCGCTACGAGGTCGCGCGGATCGAGCTGGAGAGCCGCGGCGGCCACCGGCGGCCCGACGCCTACAGCGAGGGCTACGGCCGCGACCACGACCACGACCACGACCACGACCGCGACCACGACCACGACCGCGACCACGACCGCGACCACGACGGGCGCGAGGAGCGGGAGGAGGTCGCCTCGGCCACCTGCGCCATGCCCTGACCTGTGCGGGGCGCGGTCCCGGTGGGGTCGGGCACCGGGCCGCGCGCCGCGTGCTCAGCACCCGGTTTCTCGGCTACTGTCGGGCGATGGGCCCACGACGCCGCACCCCGCCCCTCGCCCGGCGTCGGCGCCTGCTCGCCCTGCTGCTGGCGCCCGGCGCCCTGCTGGTCGGACCGGCCCTGCGCGCGGCGACGGGCGGGCCGGACGCCGGGGACCTGGTCTTCACCGACAGCGACGAGCCCGACGGCCCACCCGCGCGCGCGCTGGACCTGGACGCGGTCGAGGCCACGACCCTGGACCTGGGCGCCGACGGCAGCGCCGCGGTCACGCTGCCCTTCGCCCTGCCCTGGTACGGCGCCGAGGTGGAGGAGGCGACGGTGCACGCCGACGGCCTGCTCCTCTTCCAGGGCCTGCCCGCCGAGGTCGGCTGCCCGGGCGAGGGCGGGACCTGGTCGGGGGTGGCCGCCTTCGGCGACGACCTCGGCGCGGGCGAGGTGCGGGTCGCCACGGTCGGTCGCTACCCGGCGCGCGCCTTCGTGGCCGAGTGGCGGGCGCCCCACGCCGAGGCCGGGGGCGAGGGGCACGTCCAGGCCTGGCTGGTCGAGGCCCGGGGCGAGGTGGCGATCCACCTGGAGGACCTGGACTTCGGCGACGCCGCGGTCGACGGGGGGGCCGGGGCGGTCGTCGGGGTGCAGGGAGGGGCGGGCACCGGCCTGGCCTGGTCCTGCGCCGGCGGGCTGGCCGACGGCAGCGCGGCCTGGTTCGGGCGGGTCGGCTACCGCCCCACCGCCGAGGAGCGGCGCAGCGACGAGCTGCCCCTGGCCTCGTGGGGGGAGGAGCGCTTCCAGTACGCCGGCCGGGCCCTGGCCGCGGGCGACCTGCACGGGGACGGACTCTCGGACCTGGTGGTGGGCAACCCCGACGATCACCGCGCCTACGTGCTCCTCGGGGCCGCCGGGGTCGGGCGCAGCGCCCCGCTCTCCGGCGCCGAGGCCGTGGTCGTCGACAGCGAGGACAGCCGCCTGGGCCAGGCCCTGGCCCTGGCCGACCTGGACGGGGACGGGTTGACCGAGCTGGCGCTCGGCGCGCCCTACACCGACGGCCCCACCCTGACCCGGGTGGGCGCGGTCGTGCTGATCGGCGGCGACAGGACCTGGGACACGGTCCCGGCCGCCGACGCCGACGCCGTGCTGGCCGGCCCCTCCGACACGCGGGCCCGGGCGGGGTCGGCGCTGGCCGCGGCCGACGTCGACGGCGACGGCTACCCCGACCTGGTGGTCGGCGGCCCCGCCCACGGCGGCGGCGGCGACGAGGCCGGCGCCGCCTGGCTCTGGCGGGGCGGGGCCGAGGCCCTGTCCGGCGACGCGGACCTCGACCTTGGCCCCCGGTGGGACAGCGACGAGGTGCTGGCCGGCGCGGGGGGCGCCGTCGCCGCCGCCGACCTGGACGGGGACGGCGCGGCCGAGCTGATCGTGGGCGCGCCCGAGGCCGACGGGGACGAGGCCGGAGCCGGCCAGGTCTACGTGCTGCCCGGCGGGCCCGATCCGGTCGGCGGCGACCTGCGCGAGGCCGCCGCCCTGGTCGTGCAGGGGGCCCGCGAGAACGACCGCGCCGGGACGGCGCTGGCCACAGGGGACCTGGACGGCGACGGGCGCGCGGACCTGGTGGTGGGCGCGCCCTACTTCGACGACCCGCTGTCGGCGGCCGGCGGCGCCTTCGTGTTCCTGGATCCGCTGGGGGGCCTCGATCCGCTGGACGGCGCGGCCGTGCGGGACCTGGACGAGGCCGACCGGGCCGTCACCGGGGGTGCGGGCAGCGCCAACGCCGGCGCGGCCCTGCTGGTGGCGGACCTCGACCGGGACGGGGCGGCCGAGCTGGTCGTGTCCGCGCCCAACAAGACGGCGGCGGCGACCGGCGGCGGGGTGGTGGCGGTGTTCTCGGCGCCCCTGGCGGCGGCCGCCGCCATCGACGAGGCCGACCATCGCCTGTTCGGCACCAGCTCCGGCGGCTCGCTCGGCCAGGCGCTGGCGGTGAGCGGTCCGGACGCCGACGTCGACGGGGACGGCTGGCCCGAGCTGTGGGCGGGGGCCCCCCTGGACGATCGCGGCGACGACGCGGCCGGCGCCGTCTACGGCTGGGAGCTCACCCCCGACTTCCTCGACCAGGACGCCGACGGCTTCGTGGCCGCCGGGGCCGGCGGGATCGACTGCGACGACCAGGACCCCGACGTCTTCCCCACCGCCGGCGAGGTGGCGGGCAACCTGGTCGACGACGACTGCGACGGCTGGATCGACGGCGCCGCGGTGCTGCGGACCGACCCGGACCACTGGGCCTGGGACCTGCGGGCCGAGCTGGGCCTGGATGCGCCGCTGGTCTACGACTTCGAGGAGGCCGTCGCCGGCCTGGACGTGTCGGACACGTACGCCGACGAGGGCCTCGAGCTGAGCCCGGCGGGCAGCCTGCTCGCCCAGGGGAGCGTCTTCGGCAGCCTGGCCCGCGGCAGCCTCGCCGCCGCCTACACCCCCGCTCCCGGCAACCGGGTCGACCTCGCCTTCGCCGACCCCGTCGACGCCCTGGGGGCATGGCTGCTGGACGCCGACGGCTGGTTCACCTGGACGGCCTGGGACGCCGATGGGCTGGTGATCGACGGCGCCGAGGTCGAGCTGTCGGCCGACGGCCGGCCGGGGGGCACCTTCGTCGGCCTGACCTTCTCCCGGCAGGTGGAGCGGGTCCGCATCGCCGGGCCCGGCGTGGCCGGCTGGGGGCTGGACGACCTGTCCGTCGCCTGGGCCTCGCTGACCGACCGCGACGGCGACGGCGCCAGCGAGGAGGCCGGGGACTGCGACGACGCCGATCCGGCCGTGGGCCCGGGGGCGGTGGAGGTGCTGGGCAACGGCGTCGACGACGACTGCGACGGGACGGTGGACGGCGGCGAGGTGGTGACCTGGAGCGACCCGCTGGCCTGGGCCGCCGCGGCGGAGATCGAGGCGCAGCTGGTCGACTTCGAGGAGCTGGCGCCGGGCACCCTGGTGACCGACCAGTACGCCGACCTGGGCGCGGCCTTCGACGGGGACCTGGCCGTCACCGACGACGTCGATGGCAGCGCGCCGCGAGGCGCCCTGGCGGGCCTGGCCGAGGGCGACGGCCTGGTCGTGCGCTTCGACGAGGTCCAGCCCGCCGTGGCCCTGTGGCTGCTGGACGCCGAGGGGACGGTGACCCTGACCGGCTGGCTGGACGGAGTGGCGCTCTACACCGCCGAGGTGGACCCGGCGTCCGGCGACCTGGACGGCGGGGTCTTCGTCGGCCTCACCGTGGACCTGGGGCTCGACACGCTCGAGGTGGCGGTGGACCGGAGCACCGCCTCCTGGGGGATCGACGACCTCTCCTTCGCGGCCCTGGGCCTGGACGACGCCGACGGCGACGGCCTCACCGAGGCCGAGGGGGACTGCGACGACCACGATCCGCTCGCCTACCCCGGCGCCCTGGAGGCCTGGTACGACGGGGTGGACGGCGACTGCGCGGGGGACGACGACTTCGACGCCGACCGGGACGGCTTCTCGGTGGGCTCCGGCGGGGACTGCGACGACGGCGCCAGCGGCGTGCACCCGGAGGCCGCCGAGGTCTGGTACGACGGGGTGGACGGCGACTGCGACGGTCGGAGCGACTACGACGCCGACGAGGACGGCCACGACGACCGGGCCTGGGGCGGTCGCGACTGCGACGACGGGGACGGCGCCGTCTCGCCCGACGCCGTCGAGGTCTGGTACGACGGGGTGGACGGCGACTGCGACGGCGGGGACGACTACGACGCCGACGGCGACGGCTTCGTCCCGACCGGGATGGGAGGGGTGGGGGGCCTGGAGGGCGACTGCGACGACGGGGACGCCAGCGTCTCCCCCGACGCGGTCGAGGTCTGGTACGACGGGGTCGACGGCGACTGCGACGGGGCGGACGACGACGACGCCGACGGCGACGGCTTCGTCAGCGACACCGTCGGGGGCGAGGACTGTGACGACCAGGACGCCGCGGCCTGGCCCGCGGCCCCCGGCGAGGCCTGCTACGACGGGGTGGACACCGACTGCGACGGGTGGAGCGACTGGGACTGCGACCGGGACGGCCACGACACCGACGGGATCGGCGGCGGGGACTGCGACGACGGCGACCCGGGGGTGTCGCCGGACGCGCTCGACCTGCCCGGCGACGGCCTGGACACGGACTGCGACGGGGGACCGGAGTTCGACGACGACGGGGACGGCTTCGACGGGCTGGAGGACGGCGGCGCCGACTGCGACGACGCCGACCCCACCATCCACCCCGACGCCACCGAGACCTGGTACGACGGCGCCGACGGCGACTGCGCGGGTGACGACGACTACGACGCGGACGCCGACGGGCACCTGGCCCTGCCCTGGGGCCTGGACTGCGACGACGGCGATCCCACGGTGCACCCCGGCGCGGTCGACTACTACTACGACGGCGTCGACAGCGACTGCGACGGCTCGATGGACTACGACGGCGACGGCGACGGCTGGCCGGCCGACTGGTACGGGGGCCTGGACTGCGACGACGAGGACCCCGACGTCCACCCCGGCGCCGCCGAGACCTGGTACGACGGCGTGGACGCCGACTGCGACGGCGAGAGCGACTTCGACGCCGACGGCGACGGCTGGGACGCGACCGCGCACGGTGGAGGCGACTGCGACGACGCCGATCCCGGCCGCAGCCCGGGGACCGCGGAGGTGCCTGACGACGGCATCGACCAGGACTGCGACGGCGAGGACGACGTCGACGCCGACGGGGATGGCTGGGGCAGCAGCCTGGACTGCGACGACGGCGACCCCGCCGTGCACCCGGGCGCGGCGGAGGCCTGGTACGACGGGGTCGACGGCGACTGCGACGGGGCCAGCGACTACGACGCGGACCGAGACGGCGCGGACGCGGCGGCCTGGGGGGGAGGGGACTGCGACGACAGCGCGGCCTCGGTGGGCCCCTTCGCGATCGAGGCCTGGTACGACGGGGTCGACGGCGACTGCGACGGGGCCAGCGACTACGACGCGGACCACGACGGGTGGGACGCGGCGGCCTGGGGTGGGGGCGACTGCGACGACGCCGACGACGAGCGGAACCCGGGCGTGGCGGCCGACGCCTGCGGCGGGGGAGACCAGGACTGCGACGGCGTGGTGGACGAGGACTGCGGCGGCGACACCGGGGGAGGGGGCCCGGACGGGGGCGGCTCCGACGGCGGCGCTGCGGACGGCGGCGGCTCCGACGGGGGCGGCTCCGACGGCGGCGATGCGGACGGCGGCGGTGCGGACGGCGGCGGCTCCGACGGGGGCGGCTCCGACGGGGGCGGCTCCGACGGCGGCGAT
>JAKLKF010000018.1 GCA_023150805.1 Myxococcota bacterium
CCAGCGGCAAGCCCAGCAGCACGCCGACCAGGCCCGCGGCCGCGTCCTGGCGGTCGCGCGCCAGCAGCAGGAAGCCCGCCGCCAGGGGCGCGACCAGGACCGCCACGGCCGCCGCCGCCTCGGGGCGGGCCAGCGGCCCGGCGCCCTGTCGCAGCGCCGCGTGCAGCGCGCCGCCGGTGTAGCCCAGGGCCAACGTGGTCCAGGCGCCGGCGTGCAGCACCCACCCCGCCCGCGGCGCCACGCTGTCGAACAGGAAGGCATAGCCGGGGACCAGCCAGGAGATGCCCCCGCCGACCAGCGCCAGGCTGGACCGCAGCCCCAGCCCCGCCGCCCTCACGGCAGGTGGGGAGGCCCCCCGCCATGCCCACAGCGCCAGGACCAGCGCCAGCGCGCCCTGCGCCAGGCCCAGGCCCACCAGCCCGTCGGCCTGCCGGTAGACCTGCAGGCCCGTGTAGGCCGCCTCGGCCCGGGTCGAGCAGTCCTGCACCACGACGAAGGGCAGCAGGAGCGCGAGCTGGCTGCAGGCCAGCAGGCCGCGCTGGAGCCAGGGCAGCAGGCCAGGGCGCATGGGTCCACCTCGGCCCCAGGATACGCCCTGGATGCACCCTCGATCCGCCGGCTGCCATGTCCTCCCCCGCCCCGGACCTGCCCTTCCTGCACCTGGACGTCCTCTGGCTGCAGGTGACCGGCACGATCTGCAACATCGCCTGCCGGCACTGCTTCATCTCCTGCGGCCCCAAGGTCGACATCCACCCGCCGATGACGCTCGCCCAGGTCGAGGACGCGATCCGGCAGGCCGAGGCGCTGGGCTGCCGCGCCTACGCCTTCACCGGCGGCGAGCCCTTCCTCCACCCCGACCTGTTCGCCATGATCGACCTGGCCCTGGCGCGGGGTCCGCTGCTGATCCTCACCAACGGCATGCGGATCGACCCGGCCACGGCGACGGACCTGGCCGAGCGGGCCCGGGCCGCCGAGCACAGCCTGGACCTGCGGGTCAGCCTGGACGGCCTGAGCGCCGAGGAGAACGACCCGGTGCGGGGCAAGGGCGTCTTCGCCGCCGCCACGGCCGGCATCCGCAACCTGGTGGCGGCCGGCCTGGAGCCCACCGTCGCGGTCACCACCGTGCACGCCCACCACGGCTCGCCCGACGGGCGGCAGCAGCTCCTCGACCTGCTCCGGGGCCTGGGCATCTCGCGCCCGCGCCTCAAGCTCATCCCGCCCTTTGCGCTCGGCCGCCAGGCCCGCGTGGCGCTGCTGTCCCCCCCTCCGCGACTCACCGCCGAGCACCTGGACGAGGACAGCCCCTGGGTGCTCCAGTGCGGCACCGGGCGCATGGTCACCGCCCGCGGCGCCTGGCCCTGCCCCATCCTGGTCAACGTGGACGAGGCGCGAATGGGCGACGACCTTCGCGACGCCCTGCGTCCCTGCGCGCTCGCCCACCCCGCCTGCCACACCTGTCACGTCGAGGCCTTCACGTGCCGGAGCTGAGGCCCGTGGCCCTGTTCGGCGGGGCCTACAACAACTGGCTGGCGCTGCGGGCCACCGTGCGCGACGCGCAGGCCCGCGGCGCGCGGGAGACCTGGTTCCTGGGGGACGCCGGCGGCTTCGGCCCGCACCCCGACCGCACGGTGGAGCTGCTGCGCGAGCTGCCCCTGCGCGTCGTCGCCGGCAACTACGACCACAGCGTCGGTCGGGACCGCCCCGACTGCGCCTGCGGCTACACCGACCCGCGCGACAACCACTTCGCCCGCATCTCCTACGCCTACACGCTCGACCGCACCCACCGTGAGCACAAGGCCTGGCTGGCCGCCCTGCCCGAGCAAGCCCGCATCGAGGTCGGCGGGCGACAGGTGCTGCTCTGCCACGGCTCCCCCCGCCGGCAGAACGAGTTCCTCTGGCAGAGCGACACGCCCGCCGCCTTCGTCCGCCACCTCTGCGAGCAGCACCAGGCCGACCTCATCTGCTGCACCCACACGGGCATCCACTGGCAGCGCCGCCTGCCGGACGGGCGGGGGGTGGTCAACGTGGGCGCGATCGGGCGCCCCGCCAACGACGGCCGCACCTGCACCTGGTACACCCTGCTGCACCCGGTCGAGGGGGGCGGCGTCCGCGCCGAGGCCGTCCCCGTGGTGTACGACCACGAGCGCCTGGCGCGGGAGATGGAGGCCGAGGGGCTGCCGCCGGAGTTCGTGGAGACGATCCGCACCGGCTGGTGGACCACCTGCCTGGAGATCCTGCCCCCCCGCGAGCGGCAGGCCGGGCGCTACTGAGCCCGCGCCCGCGGCGCCCGCCGCGCGCCGGCCAGCAGCAGCCCCAGCCAGGCCAGGCCCGACGCCAGGCCACCGCCCGTCGCGCAGCCGCCGCCCTTGTCGCCGCCCAGCTCCGCCAGGTCGGCCCCCGAGCAGTCCTGGTCCACACCGTCGGCCGGCACCTCCACCGCGCCCGGGAACACGCCCGGATCGGCGTCGTCGCAGTCGCCCAGGAAGCTGGGCGAGGCCCACGCCGCGCCGGGGCTCTCGCAGGCCTTGGTGGGGTCCCCCGCGGCCGTCCAGCCATCGCCGTCGCCGTCCAGCGCCCACCACGCGGCGTCCACCGCGTCTTCGTCCACCGCGCCGTCGCAGTCGTCGTCCCGGTCGTCGCAGCGCTCGTCGGCGCCGGGGTGCACGGACTCGTCGGCGTCGTCGCAGTCGGTGCCGGCCTCGATGGTGCCGCTGGCCGCCACGTCCCCGTAGCCGTCCCCGTCCCCGTCGCGCAGGCAGGCGTCGGGCGCGTCGAGCGCCGCCGCGCCCGGGAAGGTCTGCGGATCGTCGTCGTCGCAGTCCACCGAGGCGCAGCTGTCGTCCCCGTCGGCGTCCTGGCAGGCCGGCACGAAGAGCCACGCGGCGCCCGTCGCCTCGCCGACCACGTCGCCGCCGCCGCTGTCGCCGTCCTCGATGCGGGCGTAGCGGTAGGCGCCGACCAGGATGTCGGGCATCGCGTTGCCGTTGACGTCTCCGGCCAGGGCGACCGCCCGACCGAAGCGGAAGCCCCCGCTGGCCTCGGGCCCGCCCAGCTTGTCGGAGTGCGGCGCCGCCGGGCCTGCGGGGCCTCCCGCGAAGAGGTAGGCGGCCCCCCCGGAGATGCCCTCCGCCGAGCTGCCCGACGCGCCCACCAGCAGCTCGCCGTCGCCGTCCCCGTCCAGGTCCCCCAGCCCGACCAGGCTGATGCCGAACTGCGAGCTTCCGATCTCGTCGGGGCAGTCGATCCGGGCGGCATCGTCGGACGAGGGCCCCGCCGCGGCGCCGCGCAGCACGTACACCGCGCCCTGGTCCGCCACGACCGCGTCGCGCTTGGAGGCGCCCACCCCGAGGTCGTCGAAGCCGTCGCCGTGGACGTCGGGGAGCACCGCCACCGAGGTCCCGAAGGCGTCGGCGGCGACGCCGTCCGGCGCGAGGATCCGACGCCCGCCCTCCGAGGAGGGGCCGCCGGCGCCGCCGGCGAAAGCCCACACGGCGCCGGCGTTCGCGCCCAGCGCGTCGTGCTCGGGCGCGCCGACCACCACGTCGGCGTAGCCGTCCCCGTCCAGGTCCCCCATGGCGACCGCGGCGCCGAGCTGGTCACCGTCCGCCACCTCGGAGCCCACCAGCTCCGCCAGCTCGCTGCCGTCGCCGTCGCCCAGGACCCAGGCCAGGCCGTGTCCGTCGGCGTCCGGCCCCCCCGTGACCAGGTCGGAGAGCCCGTCCCCGTCGACGTCCCCGCCGCCGGCGAGGCTGGCGCCGGAGGTGCTGCCCGGCGGTCCCGGCAGCAGCTTCCGCCCGGCGGTGACGCCGTGTCCGCCCCCCATGAACAGGTAGACCGCGCCCCCCTGGGCGCCGGCGCCGTCGTGCTCGGGCGCGCCCACCGCGACGTCGTCGTACCCGTCGCCATCCAGGTCCCCGATCCCCGCGACGGCGGTGCCGAAGGCGTCCAGGGCGGCGCCGTCGCTCGCCAGCAACGTCGCGGTCCGGCTGCGGTCGACGTCCGCGTCCCCGCCGTAGAACAGGAAGGCCGCGCCCGCGTTCGCCGCCGTGTCGTCGTCCTGGAAGGCGCCGATCACCACGTCGTCGAAGCCGTCGCCGTCGACGTCCCCGGCGCCGGCCACCGCGTAGCCGAACTCGTCCTCCTCCCCCGGAGTGGGCGCGGTGAGCTTGAGCTGGTGCCCGCCGACGGTCAGCGTCGGCGCCGCGCTGGCCGAGCTGGCCTGCCCCCGGCCCAGCGGCGCGGCGAGGGGGCCGCAGCCCGCCAGGGGGCCGACGAGGAGGAGCGGGAGGAGGCTGGCGCGCATGATCGGTCCGGGGCGAGGGAGCGCATCCTAGCACCCCCTGGGGTCACCGTCCCCCAGGGCGACCGGGGCTCACCGCTCCCAGTCCACCGGCACGCACATGCGGCTGCCGTCGACGTCGCGGGGCTCGGTGCCCGGCATCGCCTCGCAGTCCCCGTTGCGCGGGCCGGCCTCGCTGATGCAGACCGCGTCGCCGCCGACGGTGACGCAGCGCGACGCTTCGGCGCCATCCCGCGAGAAGCAGGGCTGCGAGGCGCAGGGCAGCACGCAGATCCCATCGCCCGCGTCGGTGGTCGGCTCGCACCAGGAGAAGTTCTCCACCTGCCAGCAGGGGTCCTCGTCCGCGGGGCAGGCCTGGCCCATCCAGGGGAAGGGGTAGGGCCGGTCGGCGTTCAGGCGCGGGAAGGCCCCCAGGTCGTCCAGGTGCACGAAGGTGAAGCCCAGGGCCTTCGCCTCGAGGATGACCTGCTCGAGCTCGTTGGCCGTGAAGTCCCACACGTCGTGGAAGAGCACCATGCCCCCGTCGCTCTCCACGAGCTGATCCAGCGTGTGGCCGACCATGTCGTCGCGCCACTCGTCGGGCACCCGCCAGTAGGAGCCGGGGTCGCACCAGCCCTCGCCCATCGCGTAGCACCAGTCCGCGGTGTCGATGTGCCAGCCGGTCACGTGCATGCCCAGCGCGCGCGCCGCGTCGACCTGGGCGCAGGTGCCCTCGCCGTAGGGGAAGCGGAAGAACGAGGGCTGCACCCCGTACTCGGCCAGCAGGGCGTTGGTCGCCGCCATCTGGTCCGCCGCGTCCTCGGTGGACACGCCCAGCAGGTCGACGTGGTCCCAGGTGTGGTTGGCGATGGTGAAGAGCGGGTCGGCCACCACGTCCTCGATCAGCGCGTCCACGGCCAGGTCCGCGGCGTTGCCGCCCACGTAGAAGAAGGTCGCGGGGACCTCGTGCCGGCGGAGCACCTCGAGCACCCGGGGGGTGACGTCCGCGGTGGGCCCGTCGTCGAAGGTCAGCGCCACCTTGCCGCCGAGCGGGGCGGGGTCGGCGGGGTCCATGGCGCCGCAGTCGTACCGGGCTCCCCAGGCGTCGGTGTACGGCAGGGTGTCGCCGGTGTCGACGCCGCCCGTCGCGGTGTCGTCGCCACCGGTCGCGGTGTCGTCGCCCCCCAGCGCGGTGTCGTCCGGGAGCGGGCCGTCCGCGAGGCAGGCCAGCAGGTGCAGGAGGAGCATGAGGCCTCCACCGGGGAGACGAGTGCAAGCTAGGCACGCCGGAGGCCCCGGCGAGGCCGCCCCGCCGGCACGGGGGCCGCGGCCGCCCCCCTGCCACGGGCGCCGGAGGAGGTGGACATCGGCGCGCGGGGGATCGGCGGCCGCGGGCGCGCCGGGCTACCCTGCCCGCGATGATCACCCCCCTCCTCGCCCTGCCCGTGCTGCTCTCCGACACGTCCTGGGCCGGTCGCCGCGACAACCTGCGGGACCAGGTCCAGCAGGAGGCCGACCGGGGCCCCTCGGCCAACGCCGGCGACATCCCCGCGCTCGCCCGGCTGCTGGAGCGCACCGGCTGGGCGCCCACGCCCGAGCTCTCCGGCGCCTTCCGCCCCGGCTTCATCTTCCAGGCCACCGACCTGGGCCACCGCCTGCAGGTCGAGGACTGCTTCGCGCTGGAGCCCACGGTCAGCACCTACACCGCGGCCGAGGTCGTCACCCAGCTCCAGGCCGGCGTCAGCGTCGACCTGGGCGCCGGCAACGTCGGCGTGAGCGGCGGCATGGTGAAGAAGGTCAAGTTCGGCACGCCCGAGCAGCTCTCCCTGCCGATGCTCAAGCTCCAGCCCACCGAGGCCTGCCGGTCCATGCTGCAGGGCGCCGCGCGGGGCGGGCTCGACCTGTCGAGCCTGTACGTCGTCCAGGAGGTGCTGACCGCCCAGATCGCCGAGCAGACCTGCGGCCGGGTCGACGCCCAGGGGCGCTTCATCGCGCTGGGCAGCGCCGAGCTGGAGCTGTCCATGGCCTGCGCCCAGGCCAGCCTGGAGCCGGTGGCGATCGCCTACCGCACCGTGCCCGTCGACGAGCTGCTCGGCCGCGCCGACGCGATGAGCCAGGTGCCGGCGACGACCGTGCCGACCCGGCGCCCCACGCCGGTGTTCCCGACCTCGACCCCGGCCACCACCCCGACCTCGACCCCGGCCTCGACCCCGCACACCGCCCCGGCCTCGACCCCGCCCACCACCGCGTTCTCGACCCCGACCTCCACTCCGGCCTCGACCCCCGCCACCGCCGCCCTGGTGCAGCCCGCCACCACCTCCTCGCCTTCGACCGGCTCCTCCTCCTCGACCCAGGCGGTGGTCGCCGAGAGCCTGGCGGTCGCCGCGCAGATCCACTTCGAGACCGGGACGGCCCGGCTGACCGGCGCGAGCAAGATGTACCTGGACAAGGTCGTGACCACGATGAAGTCCGTGCCCACGGTCCGGATCCGGGTCGAGGGCCACACCGACTCCCAGGGCGACGCCGCCGCCAACCAGGCCATCTCCCAGCAGCGCGCCGAGGCGGTGCGCAACTTCCTGGTCTCGATGGGCGTCGAGGGCACCCGCATCGAGGCCATCGGCTACGGCGAGACCCTGCCGATCGACAGCAACGCGACCGAGGCCGGCCGCGCCCGCAACCGCCGCATCGAGATGCGGGTCATCACGCCCTGACCGCGGGCCTCAGCGCCCGCGTCCGGGGCCCCCTCCCCCCGGGCCCCTGCCCCCCGGGCCCCTGCCCCCTGGACCCCGCCCTCCCCGCCCAGGTCCGCCCGGCCCTCGCGGCGGCGGCCCGGGACGGTGCGCAGGACCACCGATCGGTCCCGGTCGCGGCCCCGGTGGCCCCGGGTCGACCCGCAGCTCCACCGCGATCCCCAGGGGTTCCAGCGCCTGGCGGAGCTGATCGGCCTGCGCGGGGGACACGCCGAAGACCGCGGGCGGCTGGCGGGCTGGGACCTGGGCCATCCGCTCGGCGGGGCGTCCCAGGATCTGCACGAGCAGGGGCACCTGGGCCGGCCCCAGGCCGTGCATCACCACGGTCCGCAGCGCGCCGTCCGCCGCCGGACCCGGCCCACCTGGGGGTGGGGGGGCGCCCCCGGGCCGCCCGCCGGCGGGCGGGGAGGTCGCCACCAGCGTGGCCCCGCACCAGGCACAGGCCCCTCCAGCGGGTGGCGCCGGCGCGCCGCAGGCGGGGCAGAGGGAGGAGGTCAGGCTCATGCGTGGCTCCCGGTGCACAGCCGAGGGTAGCACCCGCTCGCCCGTCATGGCTCCCGGGCAGGACAGCAGGGCGCGGGCGCGGCGCCCAGCGTCGACAGCCGCGAGGAGAGGGCCTGCGCGTCGGTCACGGCGACCTCCGGTCGATCCGCCCGCGCCAGGGACAGCCAGCCGCGCGACCGCCCGCTGGCCGGGTCCACCCCCTGCATCGCCGCCCACAGGCGCTCCACGGGCGCCCAGTGCGACGGGTACTTGAAGCGGGCCACGTCGAGGATCAGCACCAGGTCCCGCTCGGGATGCCAGGCCGCCAGGGGGGAGTAGTGGCCGCTGCCCGTCTGGCCCAGCCCCGCCCGGTCGTAGGCCGCCACCAGGAAGGGGCCCGCCGGCGCGCGCACCGACGCCTCCAGCGCCCGGCGGAAGGCCGCCTCGCCCGAGGGCCCGGCGTGCACGACCTCGACGGCGGCGCCGTTGCACCGGGCCAGGCAGGCGACCTCCTCCAGGGTGAGGCCCTCGGCCGCCGCCACGTCCAGGGACTTGCAGCAGTCCAGCAGCTCCTCGCCGAACCAGCGCCAGGGGCCCTTCCAGGTCCGCCCCGGGTCGACCTCCAGCGCGTTGAGCACGGTGACCAGGGTCCCCAGCCCACACCAGGCGGGCTCGGCCTGCGTGTGCAGGTGGGCCACCAGCGGGAAGAATGCCTCGGCCGTGCCCGCGGCCAGCGCCTGGGCGAGCAGGGCCCGCCCCTCCGGCGCGCGGAAGTCGACCAGCCCGGCAGGCAGAGGTCGGCGGTGGAAGCCCGGTGCGCGCATGGCCTGTCGAGTAGTCACCCGACGGAGCGGCGGCACCCCGCCCAGGCAGGGTACAGGGGCCGACACCTCGCAGACCCGGACCCCCCGTGACCCCTGCCCTCGCCCTGCTGCTCCTGCCCGCCTGCGCCCCCAAGCCCGTCGCTCCCGCGCCCGCCGCGCCCCTCGCGCCGCCGGTGGACCCCTCGGCCGAGATGGTCGCGGCCATCCAGCGGCTGGATCTCTCCGACCTGGGCAACCCGGTGCTGCGCTGGGACAGCGAGCCGCCCCTGGCGACGCCGGCCGACGCGCCCCACACCGCCCTGGTGCTGCTGGTCGAGTTCTCCGACGTGCGCTTCGACCGCTTCGCCGGCCAGCCGGACCAGGGCGACCAGCTCGCCGCCTTCTACCAGGACATGCTCTTCGACGCGTCCTTCGCCCGCAAGGACACGCTCAGCCACTACTACGCCGACCAGAGCGACGGCCGCTACCACATGGACGGAGTCGTCCTGCCCCCGGTGCGCCTGGACAAGCCCCTGGCCGAGTACGGTCGCAGCTACCGGCCCGAGGGGGGCACCTGGCGCAACGACCAGGACCCCGACGGCCTGATCGTCGACGCCATGGCCAAGGTCGCGGCCCGGGGCGACCTCGACACCTCGCGCCTGGACCGCTGGGACCCGCGCGACTTCGACCAGGACGGCGTCACCGACGAGCCGGACGGCTACGTCGACCACCTGGTCATCGTCTACGCCGGGCGCGGCCAGAACACCTGCCAGCGCATCCGCAAGCTGCAGGAGATCCTCAACCCGAACGTCGGCATGGACGTGCTGTCCACCCTCTCGCCGGCCCAGACCGAGTGCTCCGACCGCATCTGGCCGCACCGCGACGAGCTGCGCATCAACGACGGCCAGGGCCCGGCCGTGGGCCAGTCCGTGCACGAGAACGGAGGCGCCCCGCTGGCCGGCGGGCTGTGGGTCCGCGACTACAACATGCAGTGCGAGTACACCAGCGCCTCGACCTTCATCCACGAGATGGGCCACTCGCTGGGCCTGCCCGACGTCTACGCCCAGACCAGCAACAACTCGACGGGCCCCTGGGAGGTGATGAGCCACACCAGCGACCCCAGCCCCCAGAACCTCAGCGCCTGGTCCCGCCTGCAGCTGGGCTGGCTGAAGCCCCAGGTCATCGTCCCGCCGGCCTTCGGCGGGGCGCAGGAGGTGACCGTCCACCTCGCCGACCTGGGCACCGCCGGCCCCGACGCCAGCCGGGCCGCCCTGGTCGTGCTGCCGCCCAAGCAGCGCCGCCTGGAGCTGACCACCCTGCCCGCCCAGGCTGGCACCACCGCCCTGTACAGCGGCCAGGGCAACGACCTGGACCGCAAGGCCACCATCGAGCTGGCCGTGCCCGCCGAGGGCGCAAGCCTGGAGATGGACGCCTGGTGGGAGATCGAGGCCGGCTGGGACTTCGCCTACCTGGAGCTGAGCGCCGACCAGGGGCGGAGCTGGACGCGCCTGTCCCCCACCGACCCCCGTCACATGCCCGCGAAGCACGGCCATGACGGCCCCGACAGCAAGCCGGGGCTCACCGGCCTGTCCGGCGACCTGGACGGTGACGGCAAGAACGAGAGCATGACCGGCTGCGATCCCACCGCCGAGATCAAGAGCGGCGAGGACCGGGCGGACGGCGCCAACAACCCCTGCGAGGACGCCTCGTGGGTGTCGCTGGCCTTCGACCTGTCGGCGTGGAAGGGCCAGCCCGTCCGCCTGCGCTGGCGCTACTTCACCGACGGCGCGGCGGTCGAGGACGGCCTGCTCGTCGACAACATGCGCCTGGGCGGCGCCTGGTCCGACGACTTCGAGCAGGGCCCCGGCGCCACCTGGAAGCTGGACGGCTTCACCACCAGCCCCGGCCACCACGACCTGCTGGTACCGCACTTCTACCTGCTGGAGTACCGCGACCCCACCCTCGCCTCGGACCGCGGCTACGACGGCGGCATGGCCGAAGGCTCGCTGTCCTTCTACTGGGACGCCCAGCGCAAGGCACTGGGTGCGATGGAGGTCAAGCCCCGCCCCGGGATGCTGGCCTGGTACTACGACGGCGCCTTCGCCTGGTCCGAGAACGATCCCGCCGTGAACGGTGCCGGCCACGGCTACCTGCTGGCCGTCGACAGCAACCCCAACGAGATCGCCTTCCCCGGCGCCGCCGCCTGGCTGCAGGGGGACCCCGCCGCCTTCGACACGCGCTACGTCCTGGACGGTCCCGACACGCAGTCCGCGCTGAAGCAGGCGCTGGCCCAGACCGTCTGCTTCCTGCGCGAGCCCGCCTACGTGCCCGAGGACCTGGTCACCGACGGTCTGTACAAGCTGTGCAAGCCCAAGACCGCCGCGCCCGCCCGCAAGGTGGCCTTCGGCGACCGCAGGCTGATCTTCGGCTCGCAGTACGCCGACCTGCTGCCCGGCGACGCCCGGAGCGGCCTGCGCCCGGTGGGCGAGCTGCTCGACTTCCAGGTCCGCGACGGGGTGCTGAGCTACCGCCTCAACGACCGCAGCCTGCGCGCGATGCACACGCTGGACAACCCCTTCTCGCCCGTGGCCACCGAGCGCGGCGTCGTCATCTACGACCTGGTGAAGGGCGCCCTGGTCGAGCGCGAGGTCCGCCCCTACCCGGCCGTCACCACCTTCGACGACAGCAGCACCGGCCGCTGGCAGAACCCCAACCTGCCCTTCGGCGGCGTCGCGCTGCCGCAGGCCGGCCTGCGCTGGGAGGTCCAGCCCCCCGCCGCCGACGCCCCCGCCGGCACGCGGGCCACGGTCGTCCTGCGCTGGGCCGAGGCGGCGCCGACCGTCGCGCCGGCCGCCGCGCAGTAGACTGCCGCCCGTCCCATCCCCGAGGTCTCCGTGCTCCTGCTCCTGCTCGCCTGCACCGCTCCGCCCCCCTCCTCCGCCGACGACACCGCGGCGGACGGCGGCGCGGCCACCGTGGACGACACGGGCGCCGACGGCGGCACCACCAGCCCGGGCGTGAACGGTCGGCTGGAGACCGTCTCCGGCCAGTCCGTGCTCTACCTGTGGGGCAGCCGCTACGAGCTGGGCTACGCCGAGGGGTCGCTGACCTGCGACCGGGTCGCCGATCTGTTCAAGTACTACCTGCTCGAGGAGCTGATCGCCGACTACACCAGCTACGAGTACCAGGTCGTCCGCGGCGTCGTCATCGGCAGCACCACCTTCCAGCCGGGCGACCTGGAGGAGATGCAGGGCTACTACCAGGGCGCGCTCGACCACTGCACCGAGGAGCAGCTCACCGTCCACAGCGACCTGCTGGAGGACGACAGCGGCGGCAGCCGGATGCTGGAGATCGAGGATCTGTACTTCGCCAACGCCCTGGCCGACTTCGGCTGCAGCTCGCTGAGCGTGTGGGGCGCGGCGTCGGCGACCGGCGACACCGTGCACGCCCGCAACTTCGACTGGGCCAGCGACGACGACGGGCGCTTCCTGTCCGATCACATCGTGAAGGTCTACGACTCGACGGACGAGGGCGCCCGCTTCCTCTCCGTGATGGTCCCCGGGATGCTCGGCTGCGTGAGCTGTGTGACGGAGGAGGGTGTCGCGCTCACCATGCACAACGTCGGCGGGCTGCCGACCACGACGCCCGTGGGCATCTCCCCGCGCATGTTCGCCGCGCGCGAGGCGCTGCTGGCCACGGTCGGCGCCACCGACGTCGCCGCCGCCGCCGAGGCGGTGCTGGAGGAGCGCCCCCAGAACGTGGGCAACAACCTGCACCTGTCCTGGCCCATGGCCCGCGCCGTCGACGGCACGGGCGCCGCGGTGCTCGAGTACGACGGCGCCAGCGACCACCAGGACGGCCGGGTCACCGTGCGCGGGCCCACGGGCGACCCCGAGCAGGCGCGCACGGACGCCGTCGTCACCACCAACCACTACATCGCCCGCAGCCCCGCCCCGACCTCGGGCGACTCCTGGGAGCGCGCCTCCCTGCTCCGCCAGGCCATCGACGCGGGCGCCCCCCTGGGCGGCCTGGACCGCGAGGGCGGACGCGCCGCGCTGGAGACGGTCGCGGGCGGCTACGGCGAGCTGACCGTGCACTCCGTGGTGGTCGACAGCGCCGCCCGGCGCCTGGACCTGTACGTCGCCCCCGACCCCAGCACCCCGGCCGTGCTGGGACCGACCCGGGCGCTGGACCTGGACGCGCTCTTCGGGGCCTTCGACCAGTAGGGGCTCCGCCGCGACCGGGCTACCATGCCCTCGTGCCCACCCCGCTCTCCCGCCTGCTGGCCGCCCGCCTGCGCCGCGCCCTGACCGGACCGGCGCGGCAGCGCCTGCTGCGCCTGGCCGAGCGCCTGCTCGCCCGCGCCGGCTTCCCGACCAACCGGAGCGGCAACAACATGAGCATGCGGTAGGGGCTTCGCCTCGCCCCCTCCTCACCCCTCCGCGGGCAGCACCCGCATCACGAAGTCCCCCCCCTCGGTCCGGTGCAGCAGCTCGAAGCGCTCGGGGTAGGCGCGCAGCAGCGGGCGCAGGCGCTGGCGGGTGGGGCGGTCGCGGGTCGCCAGGCTGTCGACGATGAGCAGATCGACCTGCTGCTCGTCGAGGAAGGCCATGAGGTCGGCGGCCTCGTCGCCGGCCGGCAGGTCGACCGCGCTGCGGCCCGAGAAGTACCAGGCCAGCCGCGCCTTGCGCGAGGCGACGATCTCGTCGGGCGCGGCGTGCTCGGCCACCCACCGGCACAGGGCGTGGAAGTCGCGCTCGCCCTGCCCCATGCCGGCCATCGCCTCACCCCGGGCGACGCCAGCGCGGGCCTCGAACAGGTCGGGCACCACGCGGGCCAGCCGGTCGACCAGGTTGCCGCCGATCAGCAGCGCCAGGACCAGCGGGACCCATGCCCGCGGCCGGGCCGGGAGGTGCCGGCCGCCCCAGGTCGCGCCCTCGAAGAGAAAGGCGAGCAGCAGGGGCAGGGTCACGACCAGGTAGCGGTTGTTGACCGACTCGGGCAGCCACAGCAGCAGGGCGAGCAGGTAGAGCGGCAGGTAGAGGTGCGCCAGGCCCAGACGGCGCCGGGCCGACACGACGAAGCCCAGCCCCACGCCCAGGGCCAACAGCAGGCCGACCAGGGCCTGCCCAGGCATGCCCGCGCCCAGGACCACCTCGGGCAGCACGTCGGTGGCGTAGGCCCAGGCGTTGACCACGACGCGGCGCAGCAGGTCGATCGGGCCCACGGTCGCGTCGTCCTCCTGCCACTTGCTGCGCTTGACGAACCAGCGCAGGTACAGGTTCTCCTCGAGCTCGCCCCGCGTGGCGGCCCACAGGTGCCAGGAGCCGAGCAGGGCCAGCTCCACGAGACCCGTCAGCAGCAGCGACCACCAGCGCCTCCGCCACAGCAGCCAGCCCGGCAGCGCCAGCACCATGGCCAGCCCGACCGGGCGCAGCAGGTAGCCCAGGGCCGCGAGCAGGGCCGGCAGCAGCGCGGCGGTGGCCGAGGAGGGGGCGCCCGCCTCCTCCCGATCCTGGGTCCGCGCGACCAGCCACAGCGTGCCCATCGAGGTGAACAGGTAGGGCGCCTCGGTCAGCACCTCGCTGCCGTAGCGGAGGAGCTGCTCGTCCATGGCCACCAGCAGGGCCGCCAGCAGGGCCAGGGCGCGGCCGGTCGGCAGCGGCCCGAGCTGGCGCCGCAGCCAGGCGGTCGCCAGCAGCACCCCGCCCAGCAGCCAGCCCCCCGCGACCCGCGCCAGCGCGGCGTAGCTGTCGCCCACCAGCGCCACCTGGGCGGCCAGCAGGGCCGGGAAGCCCCAGGGCACCGAGGTCTCCAAGGGGGCGCCCGGCGCCACCAGGTCGCGGTACTCGCCCTGCTGCCGCAGGGCCGTGGCCAGGGCGATGTAGAGCGCGTTGTCGCCGCCCAGGGTCACGCGAGGGTCGAAGAGCAGCAGCAGCAGCAGGCCCGTGACCAGCCCGACGCCCAGGCCCGCGACGCGCGCGGGCAGCCGGTCCAGCACGTGCAGCAGGCGATCGGGCAAGGGGGCACCTCCCGGCGGGGGGGGCACCGCTATCCGGCCCGCCCCTCCGGCGCGCCCCCCGCGGCGCGGCGCCTCCTGGTGCAGAATCCGCGGACACCCTCGCCCTTGGGGCCCCGATGTCCGCACTGCCTCCCGCGCTGGCCGACCTGCCCGGCCTCCGCGCCCTGCTCGACGGTCCCGAGCTGCGCGGCCTCTCCCCCCAGGCCGTCGCCGCCGTCGCCGCGATCGCCGAGCCTCGCACCTTCCCGCCCGGCGCCCGCATCCTGTCCGACCAGGAGCCCTCCGACGCGCTCTACCTGCTGGCCGAGGGCCTGGTCCAGGCGACCTGGCGCGGCGAGGACCGCCGGGCGCCGCTGCGGGTCGTGCTCGGCCCCGGAGACGCCGTCGGCCAGGACGCCCTGGGCGGCACGGGCAGCGTGGGCGCCCAGGCGCTGTCCCGGGTGACCGCCGTGCGGATCGCGCCGGGCCCGCTGCGCGCGCTCTTCGACGACCACCCCGACCTGGAGCGCCTGGTCGCCCGCATGACGGCGGTGCAGGGACGCCAGGGCTGGGTGCTGCGACAGCTCCGCAAGACGCCGCTCTTCCGGCACGTCGCCCCCGGCGACCTGGCCCTGCTGCTGCCCGGCGCGCGCCTGCTGCGGGGCCAACCCGGGGAGGTGCTCAGCCGGGGCCAGGACGAGCTGCCGGGCTTGTGGCTGGTGACGCGGGGCGAGGTGCTCCTGCGGGCCTGCGGGCCGATCCAGCTCGACGGAGGGACGCGCGAACTGCCCGAGCTGGCCATGGGTGAGGGCGCGGTGATCGGCGACAGCGCCCTCGCCCACGGCAGCTCGCTGTGGATGGACGTGGTCGCGGGGGCCGAGGGCTGCGCCCTGCTGCTCCTGCCGCGCGAGAACTTCGACCACGCCTTCGCGCGCTCGCTGTCCTTCCGTCGGGCGGTCCTGCGCAGCCCGATCCTCGCGGACGGCGAGCGCAGCCGCCTGCAGCTCCAGCAGGTCCGCAAGGTGCACGAGGGCCTGCGCATCTTCCAGGCGGTCGTCGCGGACGCGCCAGGGGTGGACGTCTCGCGGCTCACACGCTGGCTGGCCGAGGCGGCCGCGCTGGACTGGGGGGACCGGGTGGTGGTGGTGCGCGTGGACCCGGCGCACCGGGGAGAGGCGGCCGTGCAGCACCGCGACGTCGGCCCCGGGTGGGTCCGGCAGGTGCGGGTCCCCGCCCGCTGGCAGGGTCCTTCGGTCGACCTGATCGAGCACCTGCTGCAGGGCGACATGGCGCTGCTCGACCTGGGCGCGCTGCCCGAGGACCACCGGGACGGGCCCTGGTCGGCCAACATCCAGCGCCTGGTCGTCGTCGGCACCCGCGCCTACCAGCTCGACGGCGCGCAGGTGGCGCTGCAGGTGGGGGCCGACCTGCCGCTGTACACCGCGGTGGTGCCCAGCGCGGCCCCCCAGCCCGGCACCGTGCGCCACGTGCCCTACGGGACGGCGCGGATCCACCGCGACCTGCTGCAGGCCTGCCGCCAGGGCGCCGAGCGCGCCGACCTGCCCGCGGGCCTGCGCGAGCAGGTGCACCGCTGGATGCGCGCGGTCACCGGGCGCCGGCTGGGCGTGGCCCTGGGAGGCGGGGGCGCGCTGTCCTTCGCCGAGGCGGCCGTGCTGCAGCGGCTGCACGAGGCGCGGATCCCGGTGGACATGGTGGCCGGTGTGAGCGGCGGTGCCCTGGTCGGCGCCTACTACGCCGCCGGCATGGAGCGGCCGCTGCCGCCCGGCATGGTGGCGCCCGAGGGCCTGGAGGGCCTGCCCGGCCTGGCGCGCCTGACCCTGGGAGGGGCCGAGCTGGAGCGCGCCATCCTGGTGGCGCCGATCACCGGCTGGGCCCTGGCCGGGGTGCTGGAGCGCCACCTGGGCCACGGTCGCCTCGAGGACCTGCTCCTGCCCTTCTTCCCGTCCTGCGTCGACGGCGATCGCGCCGTGCAGGACCACATCCGCCTCGGGCCGGTCGCCTGGGGTGCGCGCGCCAGCGGGTCCTTCCCCGGCACCTTCACGCCGACCACCCTGGACCTGCGGGAGCTTCGCCACCGCCTGCCCCTGCCGGGCCGCGCCCGCACCGACCTGCCCGGCGTCGAGGAGGAGGAGCCGCGCCACCGCCACCTCCTCGACGGGGGCCTGCTCAACAACATCCCCGACGACACGCTCTTCCTGGAGGGCGCGCAGGTCGTGCTGGCCTGCAACGTCGTGCCGACCCCCGCGCCCCGCGAGATCTCCGGCCTGCAGGCCGCACTGCGGATCCAGCAGGCCGAGCGCGTGCCCGCCGGCCGCGGGGCCCGCTTCCTGCGCGAGCTGTCGCCCGTGGTGCGGATCGACGACCTGCTGCGCGCCGTCTACATGCTGCTCTACCAGCCCGCCGACTGGCACAGCCGCACCGCCGACGTGAAGTTCCAGGGGCAGACCGTCGGCTACTCCTTCGCGGCCTTCCGCCAGGGCGACGAGATCCGCCGCCAGGCGCTGGACCCGGTCCGCGGCCCCGCGGTCGACCACGCG
This sequence comes from Myxococcota bacterium, assembly GCA_023150805.1. GTDB lineage: Bacteria > Myxococcota_A > UBA796 > UBA796 > UBA2385 > UBA2385. The sequence continues at coordinate 16,875 of JAKLKF010000018.1, forward strand.
GTGGAGCAGGTCCGCAGGGCGCGCGAGGCGCTGCGCTGGAAGCGCGACGGCCACGGCGACCAGGGCGAGCTGGCCCGCCTGGTCGCCGCCCGGCTCAAGGCCTGAGCGCGCACCCGCGCGGCCTGGCGAGTGCCCAGGCCGGGACCGCTCCACCCGGCGCCTCCTTCACCGACCTTCACCCAGCGCCGCGCAGCGCCGCACAGCGCCGGGACGCTACTTGCGTTCCAGCCAGGCCCGCCCGCTGAAGATGACCATCACCCCCTCCTGCGCCAGGGTGCGGAGGTTGGGCGCGGGGGCCGGCATGTCCCCGGCGTCGTTGACCGCGTCCACCGCGGCCTGGTCGTACTTCTTGTCGCCCGAGAGCACCATCGGCTTGAGGGACTGGACCTGGCCCTGCTCGTCGATGACCAGCACCAGCCGGGTCTCGATCGAGGGGTTCTTCTTGATGGTGCCGGCCTTGGGCTTCCAGCTCGCCAGCACCTGGGCCCGGACCTGGTCGACGTAGGTCGTGAAGGGCACGTCCGGCACGGCGGCGGGCTTCTCCTCCTCGGCCTCGGGGTTCTCGATGGTGGGGATGTTGTTGAGCAGGTCGTCGATGCCGCCCTGGGCCAGGGCGGGGCCCGCGGGCAGCAACAGGCCGAGGAGGACGGCGAAGGGGGAGGCGAGGCGGCGGACCGTCATGGCGAGGCTCCGATGGGCAGGAGGAGGGGGCGCCGAGCTTAACCAGCCGCCCCGGGCCAGCATTCCACCCGGTCGTGGGCGCCTCTCAGCCGGTCGGCAGGGCGATCCAGCAGCGCGCGCCTCCCTCGGCGCGGTTCTCGGCCCCCGCCTCGCCGCCGTGCACCCCCGCGATGCGGCGGACCAGGGCCAGGCCCAGCCCCTCGCCGGGGGGACGAGGGCCGTCCCCACGCCAGAAGGGCGCGAAGGCCTGCTCCACCTCGCCCGGGCCGAAGCCGGGGCCCTGGTCCTCGACCGCCCAGCGCAGCCGCTCCCCCTCGACCGTCAGCGCCAGCGTGACCACGCCGCGCCCGTGCCCCTGGCCGTTGGCCAGCAGCACGGCCAGGGCGCGCGCGAGCAGGGTCGGGTCGGCCGACACCCGGGGGACCTCGACGGGGGCGCGCAGGAGCCGGGCATCCAGGCGCGCAGCCCGCAGCGCGTCGCGGGCGACCTCGACGGGATCGAGGGTCCTCGGCTGCACCGCGGAGAAGTCGATGCGGGCGGCCGCCAGCAGGTCGCCGACCAGGCCGTCCATCGCGTCGACCTCCTCCTGCAGGGCGTCGAAGGGGTCGGGCTCCTGGTGCCCCTCGCGGGCCAGCTCCACCAGGACGCGCGCGCGCGCCAGCGGGCTGCGCAGCTCGTGCGAGACGGCGGCCATCAGGGCCTTCTGGTCTTCGAGCTGGGCCTCCAGGCGCTCGGCCAGGCCGCGCAGCGAGCGGGACAGCTCGCCCAGCTCCGCGCTCTCGTCGGGCAGCCCCTGGCGGCTGCGCAGGTCACCCTGGTGCAGGGCGCGGGCGATGCGCGCGAGCTGGTGCACGGGCCGGGCGATGCGACGGGTGCCGATCCACGCGAGGATCCAGGCGACACCGACGCCGGCCAGCCCGAGCAGCCAGGGTCGCGGGCCGTCGGGTGCGCGGGCCAGCCAGCCCCCGCCCACCCCCAGGCTGAGGGCGAGCAGCAGCAGGCCGACCAGCCGGCGGTGGATCCCGACCACCAGGTGCCAGCCGCGTGGTGGCCGGTGGGTCCAGGGTCCGTGCCCCCATGGCCCGCGCTTCCCGGGCCCCGCGCCGCTGTGCGGCCTCACCCCGGCTCCCGGACCAGCAGGTAGCCCATGCCGCGCACCGTCAGCAGGCGGCGGGGCTCGCGTGCGTCGTCGCCCAGCTTCGCCCGCAGGCGGCTCATGTGCACGTCGATGGTCCGGTCCTGGACCGTGGTGTCCCCCCGGCCGGCGGCCTCCCACAGGTCGTCCCTGCCGACGACCCGCCCGGCCCGCTCGGCCAAGGCCCGCAGCAGGTCGAACTCCAACGCCGTCAGGCCCAGGTCACGCGCGCCGATCCGGGCCCGCCGCGCCCCGGGATCGACCTCGAGATCGCCGAGCACCAGGCGCTGGTCGGGGGCCCGCGGGGCCGTGCGGCGCAGCACGGCGCGGATCCGGGCCAGCAGCTCACGCGGCCATGCCGGCTTGGCCAGGTAGTCGTCGGCGCCCAGCTCCAGCCCCACGACCCGATCCGCCTCGTCGCCGCGGGCGGTGAGCATGATGACCGGCACGGCCGAGCTCGCCCGCAGGCGGCGCAGCACCTCGATGCCGTCCATCGCCGGCATCATCACGTCCAGGACCACCACGTCCACGCCCCCGGCGGCCACCATGGCCAGGCCGCGGGGACCGTCGGGGGCGTGGGAGACCTGCACCTCGTGCGCGCCCAGGTAGCTGGACAGCAGGGCCGCCAGCTTGGGATCGTCGTCGATGAGCAGCGCCCGGATCGTCATGGTGGTCCTCGCTATCGCGGCCCGCTCAGCGCCAGTCGGCCTCCTGGCGCAGCAGCTCGACCAGGCGGGCCCGCTGCTCGTCGTCGAGCACGGCGTGGACCTGCTTGACGGCGCTGGCCAGGTCCTGGCGGGCCCGGGCGATGGCCTGGTCCTGGCGGGCGAAGGCGGCCGCCAGGGCGGGGTCGTCGACCGACTCGGCGGCGAAGGCCTGGGCCAGGGTCTGCCGGCTCTCGTCCAGCGCCTGGCGCAGGTCCTTCAGGCTGCGCTGCACGTCGCGCAGGGCGTGGTCGACGATGTCCTCCTGGTCGGGGTCGACCCGCAGGCGGCGCTTGAAGACCTCGGCGGCCGCGCGGGCGAAGCCCTCGTCGCTCACCTTGCGGCCGCGCCGTCCCTCGTGGCTCCACGGGCCGTGCCCGCCGTGGCTCCGCGGGCCGTGCCCGCCGTGGCTCCACGGGCCGTGCCCGCCGTGGCTCCACGGGCCGTGCCCGCCGGGGTGGTGACCCCAGGGGCCAGCCCCGCAGGCCGCCGGGCCCCAGGCGCCGCCGCCGTGGTAGTGCCGCCAGGCCAGGCGGCGGGCGCCGCGGAAGAGGAACAGCAGGCCCAGCAGGCCAGCCAGGGTGAAGAGCAGGTGGTGGTGCATCGCTTCTCCGGCAAGGGGGTTGCGGTCCTTGCCCGGAGAGCCTGGGTCCCTCCCCTTGCGGGTCCGTTGCGGTCCCGGTGAAGAAGTGTGAACCGCGGGCACCCCGCCGGTGGACGGGAACCCTGCGGGTGGACGGGCACCCTGCCGGTGAACGGGCACCCTGCCGGTGGGCGGGCACCCTGCCGGGCACCCGGGGCACGCGCGCTCGAGCACTTGCGTGGGCCCCGATGCTGCATGGCGCGGCGTCGGAGCGCGCCGGTCCGCGGCGAACGGCGCACCCGCCCGTCGTTCCGCGCGCCGGGCGCCGGAGCCCCCCTTGCCGCCGGAGCTCGTCATGTCCCCGATCCCGATCAACCCCCTCGTCGACTTCGCCTTCAAGAAGCTGCTGGGAGACCCGGCCACCACGGACATCCTCATCGACTTCCTCAACGCCATCCTGCGGCTGTCGCCGCCGATCACCCGGGTCGAGATCCAGAACCCCTTCAACCCGCAGGATCTCTCCGCCGACAAGCTGACCGTGGTCGACGTGAAGGCCAGCGACGACCAGGGGCGCCGCTACCAGGTCGAGGTGCAGCTCCAGGTCCACGCGGCCCTGCCGGCTCGCGTCCTGTACTCCTGGGCGCGCACCCACGCCGAGCAGATCCATAAGGGCGAGAGCTACCAGGACATCCGGCCCACCCTGGCGATCTGGGTCCTCGACGGCCTGCTCTTCCCCGGCTCGTCCCAGGTCCACCACCGCTTCCGGCTGGTGGACTCCGCGGCGGGCCTCCACCTGACCGATCACCTCGAGCTGCACGTGCTCCAGCTCCCCCGGTTCGAGCCCTCGCCGGCGCTGGACGAGGAGGGGCGATGGGTCTATTTTCTGAAGGAGGCGAGGCATTGGACCGAGCTGCCGGCCTCGCTGGACGCCCCCGCGCTGAGGAGAGCCATGGACAAGCTCGACGACATCCGGCGATCGGAAGCCGACCGGGCCCGCTACCTCGCCCGCGAGGACTACTTCTACCTCCAGGCCACCCTGGAGCGGGCCCGTCGGGAGACCCTGCAGGAGCTGGAGCAGGCCCAGGAGCAGCTCGGGCAGGCCAATGAGCAGCTCGGGCAGGCCAATGAGCAGCTCGGGCAGGCCAATGAGCAGCTCGGGCAGGCCCAGGAGCAGCTCGGGCAGGCCCAGCAGGACCTGGAGCTGACCCAGGAGCAGCTCCGCCAGGCCGACGTCGCCCGTCAGCGCGCCGAGGCGGTGGTGGAGGAGGAGCGCGCGCGGGCAACGGCGCGGCTGGACGAGGCGCGCGCCGACCAGGAGCGGCTGCGCGCCCGAATGCGAGCGGCCGGCCTCGACCCGGACGCCTGAGCGCGCGCCGCAGCTTGCCGGCCGAGAGGTGGTGCGGCGCCGCGGCGCCCCATCTCCCAGCCTCCTGACCGCGGCAACCTGGGCCGCCACCGCCTGGTCGCTCCCCTACCGGGTCTTCCAGGCGAAGTAGACCATCGAGCCTACGAAGAACGCGCTGCACACGCCGAAGGTCACCCAGGAGAAGCCCACGAAGAAGTCCAGCCAGGACAGGCCCTGCTGGCCGAAGTTCTTGTAGAGCATCAACCCGACGCTGCCCAGGTAGCCGAAGGCGTCGGTCACGTAGATCATGAAGCCGGCGGTCCCCAGGAAGCCCGTCGCCGCGATCAGCCGGTCGAAGAGCACGCAGCCGAAGGGCACATAGCCCACGTACAAGCCCAGTCCGACCGAGACCATCCAGGCCGCCGGGCCGATGAGCCCGGCCTGCCAGGCCCAGGTGCTGGCGCCGATCAGCACCGTGCCGGCCAGCATGATCAGGTGGACCGCGACCAGCGCCTTGCGGTTGTCCCGGATGAGCATCAGGAGGGCGAGGACCACGAGCACCCCGGCGGCGACCGGAAGCTCGCTGGTCGTCATGATCGCCGGCGACTCGGAGTAGCCCAGGGCGTCCCAGATCTCGCGGGCGAAGTTGTCCCGGAAGTCCCGGTAGGCCGTCAGCAGCACGTAGAGCAGGGTGAGCAGGGTCAGCCCGGGCAGGAAGGCCAGCGTGAAGCGCCGACGGGCCGGGCCGTCCATCGGCACCCGCTTGGTGCGGAGCGCCTCGTCCTCGGCCGAGGGAGGAGGAAGGCGCGCGAGCAGCCAGACGAAGCCGGCCAGCGGCAGGATGAACACCGCGCCCACCGCGAAGGGCATCCAGTGCTCCGCGACCCCCGCGTCCAGGGCCAGCTTGCCCGCGGTCTTCACCGCTCCGCTGGCCACGATGTAGCTGGCGCTCAGGCCGGCGCCGAGCACCTCGGTCAGCCGCCGCCCCTCCAGGAAGCCGAAGGTGAGGCCCCAGACCATGCCCAGCGGCAGGCCGTTGAGGAACAGCCCCACCGCCTTCCAGGGCCCCGGCAGGACCGCGAAGAGCAGGAGCGCCAGCCAGGACGCGCCGATGACGCCGACCAGGGACCAGGCCCGCCGGTCGCCCGTCATCTCGCTGACGACCTTGATGCCGACGAACTTGGAGAGCGCGTAGCCCAGCACCTGGCTGATCAGGAACAGGATCTTCAGGTCGAGCGCGCCCACCAGGGGCAGGTCGACGGAGCCCGCGAAGGTGCCGACCGCGAAGGGCTTGCGGAAGGCGTACATGCAGAAGTAGACCGAGAAGGCCGCCGTGATCGTGTAGATCGCGAACCACGACGGGTGCGCCCGGGACAGCCAGCGGGTCAGGGGGTGGGTGCTCGCCGGGCGGACGGCGCCGTTCATGCTGGCTCCGAGGAGGCGCCGACCCTGCCACCCGGCGCCTGTCGGCGCAAGGCGTGCGCAAGAGGGTCACCGCGACGTGGCCGGGCCGTCACACGGAGGGCACCGACGGGTTGGCTCGCGCGGGGCATGATGCGGGCCCCAGGAGCCCCCGTGCAGACCCGCCCCCCCCGCCTCTACGGCCCGCTGAACGCCCACGTCGTCGGCACCCTGATGAAGGAGGCCGTGCGGCGCGCCATCGTCGCCATCCGCGGCCAGCGCTTCACCTTCGAGGCGACCGTCAAGGGGCCCCTGTCCACGCCGGACGGCTCACCGGACGCGACCGCTGCAGGCGGCTCCCAGGACATGGTGACCAGCGCCGACCACGCCGCCCAGCGCGTCTACGTCAAGCTGCTGCGCGAGTGGTTCCCCACCTTCGGCATCGTGGCGGAGGAGGAGGGGCTGGCCGTGCCCTGCACCCACCCCGACCACGACGTCTGGTTCACCGTCGACCCGCTGGACGGCACCAAGGCCTTCATCCGGCGCCAGTCCCACGGCGTCGGCACCATGATCGCGCTGGTCTGCGACGGCGAGGTGGTGGCCGCCTGCATCGGCGACGTGATGACCCAGGAGGTCTACGCGCTGCGCCCTGACGGCGACGAGGTCCACCGCATCAGCGAGTTCGGCGTGGCCGAGAGCCTGGCCGTCGACCCCGACCGACCGCTCTCCCGCCAGTACATGCTGCTGCGCGGCTCGCCCCAGGCCTACTCGCCGGCCGTCCAGGCCGCCGTCCGCCGCCAGGGTGGGCTGGTCCGGGGCTACGAGAACATGGGCGGCAGCATCGGCACCGGCGTCGCCCGCCTGTGGAAGGGCGAGATGGGGGCCGCCATCATCATGGCCGGCCACCTGACTCCCTGGGATGGCTGCCCGCTGCTGGCCCCCTGCCGGGTGCTCGACTTCGCCTTCGTTCGCCTCGATCCCGACGGTGGGGTCCGGTCGGTCGAGCTTCCCCCGCATCGCCAGGGCATCGCGCTGCACGACGAGACCTGGGTGGTGCACCACAGCCGCCTCGCGGAGCTGGGAGCGTGGTGGTCCGCCGCGGCCCGGACGGTCGCGCCATGACGCCCCGGTCGGCCCTCGGCCTGCTCCTGGCCGCCTGCTCCCCCGCGCCCGAGCCCGCGCCCACCGCGCCCGCCGCCCCCGCCGCCCCCGCCCGCCCCACGCCGGCGCGCGAGGTCGCCCAGGACCCGCCCTGGATCGCCGCTGGCGACGTGCGCCCCCACCAGGCCACCATCTGGGCCCACACCGGGATCCTCACCCGCGTACGCGCCGAGGCATGGCGCGCCGACGACCCCTCGCAGACCGTGCAGTGGCGCAGCGCCCTGGCCGAGCCCGCCGCGCCTCCCGCCGCACCCACCGCCCACCTGCTCCTGGAGGACCTGCCTCCCGGAACCGACCTGGGCTACCGGGTGCTCACCGGCGACGGGCGCCAGGCCGAGGGTCGCCTGCGCACCCCTCCCGAGCCGGTCACCGCGGCCGCGGTCCACCTGCTCGTGGCCGGCGACCTGGGCGGCCAGGGCTGGTGCCGCCCTCCCCAGGGCTACGCCATCTTCGACGCCATGGCCGCGCTGACGCCCGACCTGGCCGTGTTCAACGGGGACCTCGTCTACGCCGACGGCGACTGCCCGCCCACGGCACCCGACGGCGGCGAGAACGTCGTGCTGCCCACCGGCCACCCGCAGAGCGTGCTCGGCCTGGACTGGACGGACGGCGTCGCCGTGCGGCGTGGCCTGGACGCCTGGTGGGCCTACCATCGCGCGGACCCCGCCCTGCAGCGCTTCCTGGCCCAGGTGCCCGTGGTCGCCCAGTGGGACGATCACGAGGTCGTCAACGACTTCGGCGGCGGCTGGGACCGCTGGGAGACCGGCCAGGCCGACAAGCCGGGCTACCGGATCCTGGTGGATCAGGCCCGGGCCGCCTGGCTGGCGTGGAACCCCGTCCAGCTCGACGCGCCCGGCCGCATCCACCGCAGCTTCCGCTGGGGGCAGCAGGTCGAGCTCTTCGTGGTCGACGGCCGCAGCCATCGCAGCTCCAACGCCATGAAGGACGGGCCCGACAAGACCCTGCTGGGCGCCGAGCAGCGCGACTGGCTGCGCAAGGGCCTGGTGGAGAGCGACGCCACCTGGAAGATCGTCAGCGTCGACGTGCCGATGAGCGTGCCCACCGGCTCCGACGCCTGGCGGGCCGGCCGCGACGGCTGGGCGAACGGCACGGGTGACAGCTCGACGCCCCCCGGCGAGCGGGACCGCTCCCCCACCACCGGCTTCGAGCACGAGCTGTCGCTCATCCTGGGCGACCTGCGCGAGCACCGGATCCAGGGCGTGGTCTTCGTGACCACCGACGTCCACCACAGCCGCATCCTGCGCTACGACAACGGCCCGGCCCCCGTGCACGAGGTCATCAGCGGCCCCCTGCGCGCCTGGAGCGGGCCGCCGACCCCGCTCGACCCGACCTTCGCCCCCCGCGAGATCTTCGCCCAGGGCCAGGTCTTCTCCTTTGCCCGCCTCGCCGTCGACGAGGTCGGCGCCCTCACCATCGAGATCCGCGGCGAAGACGGCCAGGTGCTACCCGGCGCCACCGTGGTCCTGCCGCCCCCGGAGCGCCCCTGATGCCCCCCCTCCTGCTGACCCCCGGCCCCCTCACCACCCACCCCGACACCCGCGCGGCGATGCGCGAGGACCGCGGCAGCCGCGACCCCGCCTTCACCGCCCTCGACGCCTCGGTCTGGCGCCGGCTCGCCGGCCTGGTCCAGGCCGAGGACCCCGACGGCGACTGGGTCTGCGTGCCCGTCCAGGGCAGCGGCACCTTCGCGGTCGAGGCCATGCTCGGCACCCTGGTGCCGCGGTCCGGCCGCCTGCTGGTCGCCGTCAACGGCGCCTACGGCCGCCGCATGGTCGAGATCATGGAGCGCCTGGGCCGCCCGGCCGACGAGGTCCTCATCCCCGAGGAGGACGCCGTCTCCCCCGAGGCCATCGACGCCGCCCTGGCCGCCGACCCCGCCATCACCCACGTCGCCGTCGTCTACAGCGAGACGACCACCGGCCTGGTCAACCCCCTGGCCGCGATCTCCGGCATCGTCGCCGCCCGCGGCCGCCGCCTGCTGGTCGACGCCATGAGCGCCTTCGGGGCCCTACCGCTGGCCGAGGCCCTGCCCGGCGTCGACGCCGTCGCCGCTTCGGCCAACAAGTGCCTGGAGGGCGTGCCCGGCGTCGCCTTCGTGCTCACCCGCCGCGCCCCCCTGCTCGCCAGCGCAGGCAACAGCCCCAGCCTGAGCCTGGACCTGCACGACCAGTGGCGGCGCCGGGAGAAGGACGGCCAGTGGCGCTTCACCCCGCCCACCCACGTCATCGCGGCGCTCTCCACGGCGCTGGACCTGCACGCCGCCGAGGGGGCGGTCGCCGGCCGCGGCGCCCGCTACGCCGAGAACCGCCGCGTCCTGGTCTCGGGGATGCGCGAGCTGGGCTTCGAACCGCTGCTGCCCGACGCGCTGCAGGGGCCCATCATCGTCACCTTCGTGCAGCCCGCCGACCCCGCCTGGGACTTCGAGCGGGTCTACGCCGCGCTCGAGGCCCGCGGCTTCGCCATCTACCCGGGCAAGCTCGCCGCCTGCCCCAGCTTCCGCGTGGGCTGCATCGGCCAGGTCTTCCCCGACGACCTGCGCCGCTTCGTCGCCGCCATGGACGAGGTCATGGGCGAGCTGGGGGTGGGCTCGGGCGCGCCGGGGGAGGAGGGTGAGCCATGACCGAGCCCTCCCCCCGCCTCGCCGCCGTGATCCTCGACTGGGCCGGCACCACCGTCGACCACGGCAGCCTCGCCCCCGCCGGCGTCTTCCTCGACGTCTTCGCCCGCCACGGCGTGACCGTCACCGTCGCCCAGGCCCGCGAGCCCATGGGCGTGCACAAGCGCGAGCACGTCCGCCGCATGTGCGCCATGCCCGCCGTGCGGGCCGCCTGGGCCGCCGTCCACGGGGCGCCCCCCTCCCACGAGGACGAGGAGGCGCTGTACGCCCAGGCCGTGCCCGCCCAGATCGCGTGCCTGCCGCGCTACTCCGACGTCATCCCCGGCGTGCCCCAGGCCATCGCCGCCCTGCGGGCCCGCGGCCTGAAGATCGGCTCCACCACCGGCTACGTGCGGTCGATGCTCGACGTCGTGGCGCCCCTCGCCGCCGCCCAGGGCTACGCCCCCGACTGCGCGCTGGCCGCCGACGAGGTGCCCCTGGGCCGCCCGGCCCCCTTCCTGCTGTGGCAGGCCGCCCAGAGACTCTCCACGTGGCCGCACGACGCGCTGGTGGCCGTCGGCGACACCGTGGTCGACATGCAGGCCGGCCGCAACGCCGCCACCTGGTGCGTCGGCGTCACCCTCACCGGCAGCCTGGTCGGCCTGGGCCGGGCCGAGCTGCAGGCGCTGCCCGCCAGCGAACAGCAGGCCCGCCACGAGGCCGCCGCCGCCACCCTGCGCGCGGCCGGCGCCCACGAGGTGGTGCGCAGCGTCGCGGAGCTGCCGGCGGCGGTGGCGGCGCTGGAGGCGCGGCGCGCGCGGGGAGAGCGGCCGGGCGGCTGAGGGGGGGGTGGTAGGGTGGACTGCCCCTCCGCCCCGGGTCCCCCGTGCTCCTCGGCCTTCGCACCGTCGTCCTCGCCGTCGCCGACCTGTCCGCCGCCCGCGCCTGGTACGCCGCGCTGCTGGGCTTCGCGCCCTACTTCGACCAGCCCTTCTACGTCGGCTTCTCGGTCGGCGGCTGCGAGCTGGGCCTGGTCCCCGCCGAGCCCGACCAGCCGACCGGCCCGGGCGGCGACGTGCCCTACTGGGCCGTCGGCGACGTGCCGCACGCGCTCGGCCGCCTGCAGGCGCTGGGCGCCACCGTGGTCCAGGGCGCGACCGACGTGGGCGGCGGCATCGTGCTGGCCCACGTGCGCGACCCCTTCGGCAACACGCTGGGCGTCATCGACAACCCCCACTTCCGCGCCGACCTGGGGCAGCCCGCTGCCGGGCCGGGCGAGGTCTCCGAGCGGACCATCGTGCACCAGGTCCGGGTCGCCGCTCCGCCCGCGCGCGTGTTCGCGCTGTGGACGAGCAGCGAGGGCCTGGCGGAGTGGTGGCACGCCAAGAGCCGGATCGAGCTGTGCCTGGGCGGGGCGATGGAGCTCTACTTCCTCGGCGAGGAGCCGCGCGGACGACAGGGCAGCGAGGGCTGTCGCATCACCTCCTGGCTGCCCGACCGGATGCTGGCCTTCACCTGGAACGCCCCGCCCGACCTGCCGACCCGGCGCTTCCGGACCTTCGTCGTGCTGGAGCTGGCCGAGGTCGACGGAGGCACCTCGGTGCGCCTGACCCACGCCGGCTGGCCGGCCGCGGGGCTGCAGGACCCCGACAGCGGCTGGCCCGCCACCTTCGCCTACTTCGACCGGGCCTGGGGCCGCGTGCTGCACATGCTGGTCGACCACCTGGGCGCGGCCTGATCGGGAACCCGCGCCCGCGCACCGACTCCAAGGGCCCGCTGCACGCGACCTGCACCCACGCCCCCGCGCGAGCGCCTACGAAGCCGACATGCTGCCCTACCTGCTGCCGCTGGCCCCCTTCGCGCTCCTGCTGGCCCGCGAGCTGTGGCGCCGGCCGACCCTGCCGCGCCTGCTCGGCGCCGCCGCCAGCGGCATGGGGATCGTGGCCCTGCTGTGGGCCCTGGGCGTCGCGAAGGGCGACCTGACCATCTTCGGCCTGATGTCGCTCACCTGCGCCTGGCTCTTCCTCGGCCTGCCGGCGCTGGGCCTGGTCGTCATGGCGCAGGCGCGCGGGGCCGTGCGCCTGGCGGGCGGCCTCGGCGCCGTGGCCCTCCTGCTGATCGGCGCCCGCGCCTTCCTCTACGAGCCGCACGCCATCGAGGTCAGCAGCCTGACCATCGCCTCGCCCGAGGTCACGGCCCCGCTGCGCATCGTGCTGCTGGCCGACGTGCAGACCGACCACGTCGGCGCCGACGAGGCCCGCGCCTTCGCCCTCGCCGCGGCTGCGCGGCCTGACCTGGTCGTCTTCACCGGCGACCACGTGCAGCTGCCCCAGGGCCCGGACTTCCAGCGAGAGGCGGCCGCCCACGCCCGGGCCCTGCAAGACAGCGGCCTGTCGGCGCCGCTCGGCATGTTCGCGGTCGAGGGCGACGTCGACCCCGCGGGCTGGCCCGCGGTCTTCGAGGGCACCGAGGTCCGGGCGCTCCCCCGCTCGCAGACGCTGGACCTGGGCCCGCTCACGCTCACCGCGCTCTCGCCCGACGACAGCCGCTCGCCGGCCCCCCCGGTGCCCGCGGTCGACGGCCTGCACGTGCTCATCGGCCACAGCCCCGACTTCGCGCTGGCGCGGCCGCCCGCCGACCTGCTGCTGGCCGGCCACACCCACGGCGGGCAGATCGTCCTGCCCTTCTTCGGCCCGCCGATGACGCTGACCGAGGTGCCGCGCGCCTGGGCCAGCGGCCACACGAAGCTGCCCTGGGGCGGCGACCTGGTGGTCAGCCGCGGTGTGGGCCTGGAGCGCCGCGACGCGCCGCGGCTGCGCTTGCTGTGCCGGCCGGAGGTCGTGGTGATCGACGTCGTGCCCGCCGGGGACACCGGCCAGGCGGTGGCGGGGCCGGGCTAGCCTTCCCGCCCGCGGATCCAGTCCACCCGGCAGGCGCTGCTGGCGGCCGGCGGGCCCTGCACCTCGGGCCAGGTGAGCGTCGTCCAGTGGTTCAGCCGCAGGGTCGCCGCGTCGCTGGGCGCCGCCTGCACCTCGCCGACCTCGGCGCCGTCGATCTCGAAGGCCACGCGCCCCTCCTGCCAGGAGAACGCGTACTCGTGCCAGTCGGCCGTGGAGAAGTCCGCGCGCTGCCAGGTGAGCACGCCCCGGTGGGGCCCCTCCTCGTAGCCGTCGGCCTTCGTCCAGCCGGCGTAGGTGCCCAGCCGCACGGTGTCGGGCTCCGCGCTCAGCAGCTCGACGTCGACCTCGTGCACCCGGCCCTCGCCGTCCTCGCCGTACAGGAAGAAGCCGCAGACGCTGCCGGGCTCACTGGGGGCGGCGATCCGGGCCTCGAAGCGCCCGCCGGTGAAGGACCGCAGGCTGCCCAGCTCGGCGCCGCGCCACAGGCCGTCCACCTCGTCCAGCGACAGCGACAGCAGCCCCTCCGCGACGCGGGCCTGGGCCGGATCGAGCTGGGTGGCGCCCAGGACCCAGGTGCCGGGCGTCCAGACGCTCGCGTCCAGGGTGTCGAAGCGCTCGTCGATGTCCCAGGCGGTGCCGGTGTCGTCGCCCGTGGGCGCGGGCGAGGGGCAGGCGATCAGCACCAGGGCGAGGATCGGGCGCATCCGCCACAGGGTAGCCCTCCGCGCGCCGGGCTACCCGGGGCGGCGAGGAGGGACCCATGGCCAACGGGCTCGAGCGACACCTGCAGCGCCGCGAGGACATCTTCCTCATGGGCCGGGAGCTCGGCCGCCGCAGCCGCTCCCGCTGCGAGCTGTGCGGCGAGCGCACCAGCCTGGAGATCGTCGAGGTCCCGCCGCTGCCCGAGGACCCCGACCCCGACCACGCGCTCATGGTCTGCGCCCGCTGCCGGACCCTGGTCGAGGGCGGCAAGCGCAAGGGCGGCGCCGACGACCTGCGCTTCCTGTGCGAGGCCATCTGGTCCGAGCTGGCCCCCGTGCAGATCGTGGCCGTGCGGGCGATGCGCCGGCTCTCGGACGAGGGCGTGGACTGGGCCTCCCGGGCGCTCGAGGACCTGTACCTGGACGAGGCCATCGAGGCGCGGCTGTAGCCCGGCTGCCATGACCGCCCGACGGTGAACCCCTGCAACGGGGAACCCACCCGGCGCGTAGCGGGTCGAGGGCACAGGCTTGCCGACCGGCCGCCTCGTGCACACCCGATCCCCGTCCAACCCCAGGAGCCCTCGCGATGCCGGCGCGTCCCGTCCCCTACCTCTTCCTGCTCACCAGCCTCTCCGCCTGCGTCGGATCCAACGTCGCCGCCAGCGGCCCCACCGCCGCCGCGCCGGTCGAGCAGGCCGCGCCCGTCCAGCTCCCCGCCGACTACGACCCCCGGGCCAGCCTGGCCCCCCTGGTCGAGACCCTGAGCCCCGCCGTCGTCTTCATCGAGGTCGAGGCCCGGGTCGAGGTCCAGCACCCCCAGCTCGACATCCCCGAGCAGTGGGCCCCCTTCTTCGGCATCCCCCAGGGCGGCGACCAGCCCCAGTTCCGCACCCAGCGCGGCTCGGGCAGCGGCTTCGTCATCTCCGCCGACGGCTACGTGCTCACCAACAACCACGTCGTCGACGACGCCGACAAGGTCACCGTCACCCTGGCCGACGACCGCGAGTTCCAGGCCACCGTCGTCGGCACCGACCCGCGCACCGACGTCGCCCTGGTCAAGATCGACAGCGACCAGGCCCTGCCCCACGTGCAGCTCGGCCGCTCCGAGGAGCTGCGCGTCGGCGACTGGGTCGTCGCCATCGGCAACCCCTTCGGCCTGACCCACACCGTCACCGCCGGCATCGTCTCGGCCAAGGGCCGGGTCATCGGCGCCGGCCCCTACGACGACTTCATCCAGACCGACGCCAGCATCAACCCCGGCAACTCCGGCGGCCCCCTCTTCGACCTGCAGGGCCGGGTCATCGGCATCAACACCGCCATCGTGCCCGGCGGCACCGGCATCGGCTTCGCCGTGCCCATCGACATGGTCTCGGCCATGCTCGACGACCTGAAGCAGGACGGACGGGTCGCCCGCGGCTGGATCGGCGTCGGCCTGCGCCCGCTCGACGACGTCCTCAAGGAGCAGCTCGGCGCCGACCAGGGCGTCGTCGTGAGCGCCGTCTACCCCGACAACCCCGCCGCCCAGGCCGGCCTGGCCCCCGGCGACGTCATCACCGCCGTCGACGGCCAGTCCATCACCGAGGCCGACGAGGTCATCCGCGCCATCGGCCTGAAGAAGCCCGGCGAGACCGTCAAGCTCGACGCCCTGCGCGACGGCAAGGCCCGCACCTTCAAGGTCACCCTGGGCGAGCGCCCCGAGGAGGAGGCCGTCGCCGCCGGCAGCTTCCGCAGCCCCGGCAAGGACGGCGCCCAGAAGGCCCAGGCCGACGCCGTCGAGCGCTTCGGCTTCCGGGTCGAGGACCGCCGCGACCTCGGCCTGCGGGGCACCGACGGCGTCGTCGTGACCGCCGTCGTCGGCGACAGCCCCGCCCAGGGCCGCCTGCAGGTGGGCGACGTGCTCCTCCAGGTCAACCGGCAGCCCGTCAAGGCCGCCGCCGACGTGGCCCGGCTGCTGGAGAAGGCCGAGCGGGGCGCCATGCTGGTCGTGCTGCGGGACGGGACCGAGACCCTGGTCTCGCTGCCCTCGCCGGAGGAGTAGGGGGCGCGATAGGCCGCGGTCATGCACTTCTCCGAGCTCCGGTTCAAGGACTTCCGCGGCTTCGTTGACGAGACCCTGGTCCTGGGCGACCGCATGACGGTCGTCCTGGCCGGGCCCAACGGCTGCGGGAAGAGCTCGGTGCTGGCGGCGGCGGGGAGCCTGGCGAGCGCTGTTGTGGCCAAGCTGGCCGGAGACGATGCAACAACCCTGGTCGACCAGACTCCAACTCTGCTGGCGGGGGACAGACGACAGGTCCGGACCGGATGTGACTGGGGACTCATCAGTGGACGCTTCATCGATGATGGCAGGATCGCCGACATGAACGTCGGCTTCGGGGATGCGCGACAGTGGCATGGCGCCAGGGGAAGATACGAGCGAAGCGAACTCCTGCTGCATTGGATCGAGCAACGCGGGACCTCGCACAGCGCGTTCCTGACCCAACCGTTGCTTGCATACCTCCATAGTGCGTACGCCCGAAAGGTGGGTCGACTGCACACGGGAACCGACCTGGCACAGAAGGGCCTCGCCGCCTACCAGGGTGCCTTCGACCAGGAGGCTGCCCACTTCGACGACTTCGAGGCCTGGTTCGAAGCAGAAGAGAACATCGAGAACGAAGCCAAGATCCGCAAGGGCGACCTGAAGCACCAGCATCCGCCGCTGCGGGCCGTGCGCTCCGCCCTCCACACCTTCCTCACCGAGCTGCGCGGCACCTCCATGGGCCGCATCGAAGTCGTCCGCACCCACGTCGACGGTCCCCTCGGCGGTGTGAAGGGCCGCCTCACCGTCGCCAAGGCAGACGACCGCCTCTTCCTCGACCAGCTCTCCGACGGCGAGCGCCGGCTCATCGTGCTCGTCGGCGACGTCGCACGTCGCATGGCCATCCTCAACCCGCACATGGACCGGCCGACCGACAGCCCCGGGATCCTGCTGGCCGACGAGATCGACCTGCACCTGCACCCCGGCTGGCAGCGCCGCGTGATGCCCGCCTTGCGCGCCACCTTCCCCAAGGTCCAGCTCATCGTCACCACCCACTCGCCCCAGGTCCTGGCCTCGGTCGACAGCGAGGCGGTGGTGCTGATGAAGGACTTCAAGTTCCTGCCCGGCCACCCCAAGACCCGCGGCCGGGACAGCAACACGCTGCTGAACACCGTCTTCGAGGTCCCCGAGCGCCCCGAGGAGGTGCAAGCCGAGCTGCGGGAGCTCTACGAGGCGCTGGAGGACCACCCGCGGCGGGCCCGCACCCTGTTCAAGAAGCTCCGCGCCCGCCTGGAGGAGGACGATCCGGAGCTGGCCCGCGTCGAGACCCTGCTCGCCATCGCGGGGGGCTGATGCGCCGCATCCAGAAGGGTCCGCCGCCGGCGGCCATCGCGGAACTGCGCCGCACGCCGGGCGCCACCTGGGTCTCGGTGCACGGCGACCAGAAGGCGGCCATGCGCGAGGCTGCCCGCCGGGAGCAGCGCGGCCTCTGCGCCTACTGCAACCAGCGCGTGTGGGTCGAGGGCGACGCCACGATGGAGCACTGGGTCCCTCGCAGCGATCCAAGCTGCGACCCCTTCGCGTGGGAGCACCTGCTTCTGGTCTGTGCCGGCGGCCAGGCAGCCGCACCCCACTGCGACCGCCGGCGAGGCGACCAGCCCTTGACCCTGCACCCGGCCCGACCGGTGCCCGACCCCGAGGCGGCCGCGCGCTACCTCGCCGATGGCCGAGTCACCTCGGCCGACCCGGGGCTGGAGCGCGAGCTCGACCAGGTGCTGGGCCTGAACGCGCCATTGCTCCAGCAACAGCGCAAGCATGCGCTGACCGCGGTGCTCGACGAGCTCCGCCGCGACCGCAGCGCGGCGGGCGTGCGCCACCTGCTGGCCGCCTACCAGCGCGAGGACGGGGACCTGCCACCCCACCCGCGCGCGGTGCTGCCCACCTTGGAGCGAGCGCTCCGCCAGGCCGAAGGCCGCGCCAGGCGCACGCGCAGCACCCGCTGACCGGCCGGGCCCGGCGACGCCCTGTCGGACGCGACTCTGTGCGAACATGGACCTTGAGCTCCCACCCCGAGGCGCCCGATGATGCTCCTCCTCCTCCTCCTCGGACAGCAGGTCCAGGCCATCGAGCCCGACACCGAGGTCCAGTCTCACCTCTCCATGGTGTCGGCCACCCGGGCCGGCAAGGCCCGTGGGTGGAGCTCCATCGTGATCTTCGGCCAGGCCGGCCAGACTTGGGCCCTGCCCACCTGCGACGCAGCCTGGGCGACCCCGGCGGTGGAGCAGATCGCGGGCCGCCCGGCCCTGTCGATCTCCGCCGCGAAGGGCACCCCCCTGCCCGCGACGGTTCGCTGTGCTTCCGCGTCGCACCACCTGGAGTGGACCCTGGTCTCGCAGCCGAAGCCGTGACCAGGGCTCTCCGCCCGCGCCACCTTCCCCCGCGCTGCACCGGGCGGGGCGCACCATCGCGCCGGTGACCCACGACCCCGACATCGTCCACGTCGCGGACCGGCGGGTGGCGCGGGTGGACGGGCGCGTGGTCCGCGACGGCTGACTGGCCAGGCGGCCCGCTCGGGCCGGGTCAGCCCGGGGCCCGCGCCGCCTGCGCGGCCTCCCGAAACGCCGTCCACCAGGGGTCCTCCCCCGCGACCCACCCCTCCATGGACGGCCGGACCGGGACGTCGATCGGCACGCCGCCCCCCGGCTGGCAGCCGGGCGAGGGCACCAGCGCCACCTCGAACAGGGACATCATCAGGACGACGCCGTCGCCCAGGTCGTAGGTCACGGGCAACTGCCCTGCGTGGCGACCGCAGGCGCCCTGGGTGGGCGTACCCACGACCACGACGTCGTCGTGAAATGCGAGCAGGGCCACCGCCAGCTCCACCGCGGCGGAGCTGGTGCCGTCGTCGACGAACACCACCACCGGGCCCGTGTGCCGCGGCGCCACCGGTCGCATCGTCTCCGCCAGCGGGTCCCCCTCGACCCGCCAGCCGCCTTCGACCCGCGCGCCCGGAAACGCGGTCAGCGCCTCTTCCGGCACGAAGGGGAACCCGACCCGCTCTCGGTGGCGGCGGGGGATGGCGCGCACCCGCGTGGAGACCGAGGCCCACTGCGCGAAGGGCCGTTCAAGCAGCCGCTGCGCGACGAGCACGCCCAGGTCGCGCGCCCCGCCGGCGTTGCCTCGCAGATCCACGATCAGCGTCTCGTCCCCGCGCAGGGCGGCGAACCCCTCGTCCAGGCGGGCCTTCCAGGCGTCGTGCTCGCGGGTGCCGAAGCCCGGCAGCCGCAGCAGCGCCGTGTCGGCGTCGCCCGTGGGTACCCACAGGGGCCACGCCCCGTCCCCTGGCACCCCCCAGGCCGGCGCGGAGACCCGCGCCGTCGCCAGCGCGCGGGCTCCCTCCCTGTCCACCCCCGGCACCGTCCACGTCCGACGCTGTCCGTCGGGCGCCTCGGTCTCGATGGACCAGTCCGTGCGAGGGCCGCCGTAGCGGTGCATCAGGCTGCCGAAGGACCGCACCGCCTGCGCACGCCGCACCTCGACCCGTCCCCCGTCGACCGAGGTCAGGGCACCGAGGCGGTCGATCCACTCCATGGCGGGCACACCATCGATCGCACGCAGCACGGTCCCCCTGGGCAGCTCGTGCACGAAGGCGTCGACGTACACCTGCCCCTCGACCAGGACCGGGAGCACCGGCACGACCCCCTCGATCGCACGCGGCGGGGTGCCCAGGACCACGTGGGCGTCCCCCAGCGCGCCGACCACCGCCTGGGCGCCGCGCACGCGCAGCTCGTACGACGGGACCTGGCGCGGGTCGCGCCGCGCCGCCTCGGACAGGACCGCGGCCCGGGCGGCGTCCAGGTCGACCTGGGAGGGGTCGGGATGCACCGCCTCCACGAAGGACAACGCCGCGTGCAGGTCCTCGACCCCCACCTCCGGGCGATGTGCACATCCGACGAGCGTCGCGGTGATGGCCCAGGCCAGCCTCATGCCGCCCGATAACCGGGGAGGCGCCCTCACGATGCCGACGCCCTCGCCGGAACTCTCGCCGAAGCTGACGTCCCAGGCTCCGAAAAACACGGTTGACCACCCCGCCCCGCTCCCTTACGACCAGGGATGCGCACCCTGACCGACCCGCCCGGCCTCCCCCACTTCCGGCTCAGCCACAACCTGGACGGGATCGACACCTCCGCGACCATCGCCATCCAGGAGCGCGCCTCGCTGCTGCGCGCCGAGGGGCGGCGGGTCTACAAGCTCGGCCTGGGGCAGTCGCCCTTCCCGGTGCCCGGGCCCATGGTCGAGTCCCTCCGGGCGCACGCCGGCGAGAAGGACTACCTGCCGACCGCGGGACTGCCCGCGCTGCGCGCCGCGATCGCCCAGTACCACCGGCGCAAGCCCGGCATCCAGGCAGACGCCTGCGACGTGCTGGTCGGCCCCGGCTCCAAGGAGCTGCTCTTCCTGCTCCAGGTTGCGCTCGACGGGCAGGTCCTGCTGCCCACGCCGGCCTGGGTCTCCTACGCGCCGCAGGCCCGCATCCTCGGCCGACGGACCCGCTACCTCCACACCCGCGCCGAGGACGGCTGGCAGCTCTCTCCCGACGACCTCGACCGCGCCTGCAGGGAGCACGACGGACCCTTCCTGCTGGTCCTCAACGACCCCTCCAACCCCACCGGCACCTGTCACAGCCCGCAGCGCCAGCAGGAGATCGCCGCCGTGGCCCGCAAGCACGGCATCATCATCCTGTCCGACGAGATCTACGGCGAGCTGCGCTTCGACGGCAAGCACCGCTCCATCGCACAGGACTGGCCCGAGGGGACCATCCTGGCCACGGGACTGTCCAAGTGGTGCGGCGCGGGCGGCTGGAGGCTGGGAACCTTCACCTTCCCGCGGGGACTGCAGGGCCTGTTGCGTGCGATGGAGGCCGCGGCGAGCGAGACGTACACGACCACCAGCGCGCCGATCCAACACGCCGCCGTGACCGCCTTCGAAGGAGACGAGCTGCCCGACTGGATGGCCCGCTACATCGAGGGCGCCCGCCGGGTGCTCGGTCGCCTGGCCGCCGAGAGCGCCCGCCGCCTGCGGGCCGCCGGCGCACAGGTGGCCGAGGCCGACGGCGCCTTCTACCTCTTCCCGGACTTCGGGCCGCTGCGCGAACGCCTCGCCGCCCGGGGCATCCACGACGCCGGCCAGCTCTGCGAGCAGCTCCTGAATGACACCGGCGTGATGTGCCTGCCCGGCCAGGCCTTCGCGCGGCCCCGCGACGAGCTCACCGTGCGCCTGGCCCTGGTCGACTTCGACGGCGCCGCCGCCCTCTCGCAGGACGCCGCCGGGGGGGGCGAGCTTCCCGCCATCGCCCCCGTGCTCGAGGCCATCGATCACCTGTGCGCCTGGGTGGGACGGTGAGGCCCTCGCCCGAGCGGGACGGGATCTTCCCGGACTTCGACCACGGCCGGGATCCTGCCGACCGGGGCGACGTCCTGCTCGCCCCCTTCACGCCCACCGCCGCGACGCGGGGCGGTCACGACGTGCCGATCCTCCTCCCCGGTCGGATGCCCGTCGGCGTGGTGAACGTGGCGCCCCCACAGGTCGAGGCCCTCATGCGGCGGCCGCCCCGCCCCCCACCCGGATAGCCCCCCGCGCGTGAAGCACCTCCGCGCCCTCCTGGTCCTCCTGCACGTGCTGGCCGTGTCGGTCATGGCCTTCCCCGCCCCCGTGGGCGCCATGTCCAAGAAGGACTGGGCCACGCCCGAGCTGCAGGAGACCTTCCAGGGCTACGCCGGCGCCCTGCGCGCGGTGGGCCTGCCGGTCAGCGACGAGGGGCTGCAGGCCTGGCTGTGGGAGGCCGGCAATGACCTGCTCACCGTGCGCAAGGCGGCGCTCGCGCCCTTCCGGCCCTACCTGGAGCTCACCGGCAGCGAGCAGGGCTGGCGCATGTTCGGCACCGTCAACCGCCGGCCGGCCTGGCTGGTCGTCGAGGTCGGCGACGGCCAGGACCAGTGGCGCCGCGTCTACGAGATGCGCAGCGACGAGCACACCTGGCTGCGGGAGCAGATGGACCAGGAGCGCGTGCGCGGGCTGGTCAACGGCTACTCCTGGCTCAACCGCAGGAAGAGCTACGACCAGCTCTCGGTCTGGCTGGCCCGCCGCGCCTCGGTCGACTTCCCCGAGGCCAGCCACCTGCGCATCGCCATGGAGCGCCGCCGCCTGCCCGCGCCCGACGAGCTTCGGACCCAGGGCATGCCCGCGCCCACGCGGCACTGGGAGACCCGCTACAGCCTGGACAAGTACCGGTGATCGCGCTGTGGCACCGCCTCGCCGACCGCCTCGCCCACCGCGAGCCGGCCACGCCCCTGGCGCTGTTCCGCATCGCCCTGGGTCTGTCCATCCTCTACACGCTGCTGCCCATGATCGCGGCCGACGTGGTGGCCATGGTCTGGATGGACCGCCCCTACGGCGGCTACCGCGAGCTCTCGCCCGACCACTGGCTGGTCGCCGCCCTGGGCGGCCCCACCGACGCCGCCGTCACCATCCTGGTCGGCCTGGGCGTGGTCTCGGCGCTGCTGCTGCTGGTCGGCCTGGGCAGCCGCGTCACCCCGCTGGTCGCCAACCAGGTCATGACGGCCCTCTTCGCGCTCAACCCCGAGAGCGGCGGCGGCCACGACCGCCTGCTCACCGCCGGCCTGTGGCTGCTGGTGCTTGCACCCGCCACCGCCACCCTCTCCCTGGACGCGCGACTCTTCGGCCCCGACAAGCGCTTCGTCTCCTCCCAGCCCGTCGCCGCCTGGCCCCGCTACCTGGTCATCTTCCAGCTCGTCGTCGTCTACTTCACCACCGGCGTGCAGAAGCTCGGCCAGGACTGGATGCCCTGGGGCGGCTGGTCGGCCCTGTACTACGCCCTGCTGGCCCCCTCCTGGCAGCGCTACGACACCACCTGGGTCGCCACCATCTACCCGCTCACCCAGCTCGCCACCGCCATCACCTGGCTGTGGGAGGTCGGCGCCCCCCTGTGGCTGCTGGCCTTCTGGTACCGCGCCACCCGCGACCGGCCCGGCCGCCTGCGCGCGCTGTCCAACCGCGTCGACCTGCGCGCGGTGATGGCCGCCATCGGCCTGTTCTTCCACGCCTGCCTGTGGCTCACGATGAACCTGGGGCCGTTCTCGCTGGTCACCGGCAGCTTCTACCTGTGCCTGTGGCACCACGACGAGTATGCAGCGGCCTGGCGTCGCCTGCGCGACAAGCTGTTCCGGACGGATTCCGTCCGCATCTGAACCCCGGAACGGTACTTCTGTTCATGACAGCCCGCAGGCGTGCCGCCGCGCCCGGCTCCTGTCGGCGAGGTCAGCCGCCAGCGGACCG
Source organism: Myxococcota bacterium (assembly GCA_023150805.1). Classification (GTDB taxonomy): domain Bacteria; phylum Myxococcota_A; class UBA796; order UBA796; family UBA2385; genus UBA2385. The sequence goes on from JAKLKF010000018.1 coordinate 39,470, forward strand.
AGGCACTGCCGGACGCGCTGGACCTCGCCCGCTGCGGCCGTCCCGGCGACGTGGCCAGCCCGTCCGCGCTGGCCCACTGGCGGGGATGAGCAGGGGGGCGGCGCGTTTTCACTTGCGGCTCTCTCTCTCTCTCTCTACTGTGGCTGGCGCCGTGTCGCTCCCGACCCTCAGCTCGGAGGTCCCATGCGCCAGGACAGCACGGAGTTCGACTGGGTCACGCTCTACGCCAACGCCACCAGCCCGGCGGTCTTCATCCCGGTCAGCCCGTGGATGCCCGCGCCGGCTGTGCACCTGATGCGTCTGGCCTTCGAGCTGGCGGGCAAGATCGGAAACTTCCAGTGCCAGGCGGCCTACCAGCTCGCCAACGATGTGCGCAGCCCCGATGGCGCCGTGGCGATCGGGGATGTGGCGACCGCCGACGGCATGGAGGACCCCTCGGACTGGGCCGATGTCGGCACCAGCTTCAAGGCCCGGGCCTGGTTCCGCGTCGGTTTCCTCTGCACCCTGAGCTCCGGCAGCACCCTGGCCCTGGCCCGGGCCGCCGGCAGGCTCCAGATCATCCCGAGGTAGGGGCCGTGGCCTGCGGGTGTGGTGGCGATGCGCGCGAGCGGCCGGCGAGAAGCCTGGGCGGCTGGGGTCGTTTGGGGACCTGGCGCTCCACCTCCGAGGCGGGCCGAAGCGAGGCGCCGGAGTGGGGCCGGTCCTGGGGCGACGGTGCGGGACGGACCACGTGGCGTCGGCTCACCGAGGACGACGGCGGCGTCCGGGTGGAGCTCTCTTCCGAGGTGCTCGATGGGCTGGCGGCAGACCCCCTGGGGCCGCCCAGGTTCGATGGGCGCGTGCTTGGAGAGGCGCTGGCCCGGGAGCTCGTCGAGGCGGAGGATCTCACCCTGGTCGCTTACGGCCTCCTGGGCCCCACTGACGAGGAAGGCGTGTACTACGATGACGTGATGCTCATCGTCGCGGCGAGAACACTGGCCTACCTCGTGGTCGTGGTGTTGACCGCCGATGCCTGCGCGCTGGGGGATGCGTGCTTCGCGGGCTATTCGGTGCTGGTTCAAGTAGAAGGGGAGGCGGTCCACGCCTTCAGCGACCCGCCCACGTGGGCCTCCGAGGTGCAATGGGACATTGCAGTCCACATGGTCGGCACCCGGCGGGTGGCAGAGGTGGCCGCCGGTCGAACCACGGGGCGGGACGCTTGGGGTGGATCCTCTCGGGCCACCCGGGAGTTGTTCACCGCGGGGCTCCAGTACCGGTCGGGGACCATCTATGGCATCGGGTCCGCCGGGGGCGTGCTGACCTACCCCTTCACCGCCACATCCTCCCTCGAAATGCCAGACGGAACGTCCGAGGAGTGGTCATCGACACCCGGCAACATGCCATGCTTCGGTGGAGAGTGTGAGCCGGAGACCGACGAGGAGTGTGCAGAGCTGGCCAGCGTGTACGGCGCCCTGGTCTTGCTCGTGGCCAACGAACTCATGGACACGGCGATGTCTCACCTGGGGCTGGTCGGCTCCTCACGGTCCATGGTCGACCTGGTCCTGGGGCACTTCATCGCCTACCTCGCGACCTTCGACACCGTCGCCTTCTGCGACACCGACTTCGACCCCGGCGACATCGACGAGACGCCGCCCGACACCGACCCGGGGACTGGAGGTGTCCCGTGATCCCAGCCCTCCTGGCAGCGCTGGCATGCTCACCCGCTGCGAACACCTCGAACGACACCGGGCCGGACCCGGCGCCCCCCCGATGGACGGCCGTGGCGGCGGGAGGCGGCTTCTCCTGCGGTCTGGACTTCGACGGACGTGTGGAGTGCTGGGGTGCGGAACGTGGGCACGTTCCACCCCCCGAGGGTGAGGGATTCGTCCAGGTCATCGCATCGGGTGCGGCAGCCTGTGCGATCACGGCTGAGGGCTTGGTCGAGTGCTGGGGGGACATGCCCAACCTGAACTCGGTTCCGGACGGGCCGGTCCAGGATCTCATGCTGGGCCTGGACCAGTGCGCGCTGGTGGATGGCGGAGCCTTGGAGTGTTTTGGGGGCCAAGGCTTCGAACAGTGGGTGAAGGACGGCACGTACGCTGAAATTCCGGACAACTCTGAGTTCTTGTATTGCGGCATTCGGAATGATGGCGCTATGTCTTGTGAGGACTCGACCCTCGGCGCATTTGCCGGACCACAAGGAGAGTTCGACGACATCGACTGTCTGGTCGAGCAATGCTGCGTGCTCGACGCCGTGGGCGGCATCACCTGTGGAATCCACCACGCCAAGCAAGAGCTGGGTGGCCTCACCGATGTCTGGCTGGACATCGACCCTGGACCCTGGCGCGCCATCTCTGCTTCAAAGACCCGATTCTGCGCGGTGGCCATCGACGGTACGTTGTCTTGCTGGGATGCGAGTCTCTACAGCCAGAACGACCTCGACCCGGTCCCCGAGGGCAACTTCGTCGACGTCGACCTCGGCGACTACCACGCCTGCGCCCTGGGCGCCGACGGGCAGGTCACCTGCTGGGGTCGGGACAACAACGGCGAGACCTCGCCGCCGGAGTGAGCCGTGCACCGCCTGGTCACCCTCCTCCTCACCACCTGCCTGGCCGCTGCACCGACGCCCAAGACCTGCACCGTTCCGGCGAGTCCCGCACCCGGCCGCCGTCTCCCCGCTGACCCAGCTCGCCACCGCGATGACCTGGCTGTGGGAGGTCGGCGCCCCCCTGTGGCTGCTGGCCTTCTGGTACCGCGCCACCCGCGACCGGCCCGGCCGCCTGCGCGCGCTGTCCAACCGCCTCGACCTGCGCGCGATCCTGGCCGCCATCGGGCTGTTCTTCCACGCCTGCCTGTGGTTCACGATGAACCTGGGGCCGTTCTCACTGGTCACCAGCAGCTTCTCCCTGTACCTGTGGCACCACGACGAGTACGCGGCGGCCTGGCGTCGCCTGCGCGACAAGCTGTTCCGGACGGATTCCGTCCGCACCTGAGCCCTTGAACTGCACGCTTGTTCAGGTAAACCTACGGGCGTGCCGCCCCTCCTCCACCCCCGCATCGTGCTCGCCCGCCTCCAGGCCGAGCTGCACAAGGCGCCCGGCCAGGGCCGCATCTCCCGCGCCGACGTGCTCGCCCTGGCCGTCTACGTGCAGCGCTGCCTGCGGGTCATGCCGTATGTCCGCCACGCCCCCGACTGCCGCCAGGCCATCCGCGAGGGCAAGGCCGTGCGCTGCACCTGCGGCCTGGTCGCCGCCTGGGGTGGGGAGGAGCCGGCTGACCCGGTGGAGCAGGTCCTCGAAGCTCGAACGGCGGAGTAGAGTGACCCCATGCTGTGCCCCACGCCCCCCCTACCGCCTGTGCGACCCGCAAGGACGGCCGTACTTCCTGTGGGACGTCGACCTGACTCTCGACCCGGTGATGGCCCACCTGCGTTCGCCCGATGACGCGACCCGCCTGTACTGGACCGGCGTCGTGCTGCGCCAGGCCAAGCCCGACGACGCCATCGTCCTGCTGGGCCCCGCCTCGATCCAGTCTGCGGTCCCCCGGCTGTCCGGCCGACTGGGCCGAATGGAGCCGTTCTGGACCTGGCTCACAGAGCGCTGGGCAGGCCATGGATAGCCGCCTCGATCCGCTCGTGCTGCGCCTCACCCCACCCTCCGGGTAGGCGCGCGACGCCCCAGCCGGCTACGTCGCCGCCCCCGCGGGAGCCGACATGGACGTCAAGGTGTGGATCGAGCAGGTCGAGGCGGCGCTGGAGTCGAACCAGGGCGCCTTCCTCCAGGTGCTGGACAAGCTGGCTCCCCCAGGCGGCGGAGAGGTGGCCCTGGTGCGCTGCCGGCTGCGCGCCGCCCAGGGCGACCTGCCCGGCGCCGCCGCCGCCTTCCCCGAGCTGGCCGCCATCGAGGAGGACGCCGCCCTGCACCGCCCCTGGGCCCTGGCCGCCGTCGACCTGGCGCTGGCCGGCGCCATCCCCAACCACTGGGGCCTGGGCCGCGCCCTGTCGGGCCTGGCCGAGCGCGCCATGGACCGCCGCGCCCCCGCCGACGCGCTGGACATCCTCGAGCGCCACGTGCGCGCCGCCATGGCCCGCGGCGCCCGCCAGGTCGCCCTGCGCGGCGTCGACCTCGCCCGCGCCGTCGTCGACCCCCCCGATCCCGACGCGCCCCGCCTCTCCCGCCGCCGCCGCCGCGCCGCCGAGCAGGCCATCGACGCCCTGCACGTCCAGGCCCAGGCCCTGCCGACCCCCGCCCCCGAGGACCCCTCCGCCCTGCTGGCCGACCTCGGCGACGACCCCGAGCGCGACCTCGACCGCCTCGCTGCCACCTGGGCCGCCCACCCCACCCGCGCCGACCTGCTGCACGCCGCCGCCCACTCCTGGCAGGCCCTGGACGACGACGCCGCCGGCACCGACCTGTTCGCCGGCGCGGTCGCCACCCACCCCCAGGACGTCGAGCTGGCCACCGCCTTCGGCTGGCACCTGGTCCGCCGCCGCGACCTGATCACCCTGGACGCCTGGGTCACCCAGCGCTTCCTGCCCGACCCCGATCCGGCCGTGCAGGCCCGCGGACACTGGCTGCTCGCCCGCGCCCGCCTGGACCGCGGGGCCACCGGTGCCGCCCGCGCCTCGGTCGAGCGCCTGCTCGCCCTGCAGCCCGACAGCCTGCCCGGCCGCCACCTGCGCGCCCAGGTCGCCCGCGCCGAGGGGGACCGGGCCGGCGCCCTCGACCAGCTCATCGCCCTGGCCGGCGACCCGGCGGCTCCCCCCGCGATCTCGTGGGAGTGCCTGGAGCTCGGCACGCTGCTCGGCCGCTGGGCCGAGGTCCGCGAGGCCGCCGGCCGCCTGGGTCTGCCCGTGCAACCGGGCGAAGGCCCCATCGACGAGGATTGGGGCCCCTGCCGGGTGCTGCGCCCATGGGCCGACGACCCGCCCGTCGCCGCCACCCGCACCGGCCCGGTCACCGCCCGGCTGGAAGGGGACGAGCACGGCGGCGAGGTGGTGTTGCTGCGGGCCGAGGCCCTGGACGGTGGGGGAGAGGGCGGCCCGCTGCTGCGGGCGCTGGAGCGACTGGGGCGGGGGTGATCAGGGGAAGTCCGTCACCACGTACACCCGGCCGCTGGCCGTGCCGGTGCCGTTGACCATCGGCGCGCCGACCGCGAGATCACCCAGCCCGTCGCCATCCGCGTCGAAGCCACCGGTCATTCCACCGCTGGCGTAGTCGGCGGGCAGCTCGCCCTGGAGCACGCCGATCGCGTCGGCGCCAGTGACCGTGCCGGAGAGGGTGCTGGGGAAGAGGTAGACCTTTCCGGGGTAGTCCGCGCCAAAGTAGAAGTCGCGAGGCACGCCGATGGCCAGGTCGGACAGGCCGTCTCCGTCCAGGTCGCGCGGCGAGGCCAGCGAGCGACCCAGCCACTCGTAGCCGCCCTCGGGGAGGATGGCCGCGGCGGCCACCTCGTCGAGCAGGCCACCTTCGGTGAGGGGTCCGTGCAGGACCCACACCTTGCCGCCGCGGGTGTCCACCTCAGGGTCGAGGGGGGCGGAGACGAGGAGGTCGGGGTGACCGTCGCCGTTGGCGTCGGGGTGGGGGAGAAGGGCCATGCCGGCGCGAGCGTCAACTCGATCACTTTCAAAGTTGGTAACATCACTCGCGTTCCTGACATCGGCCCCCGACTCGCCACCATCGAATAGGTGTACCGTTCCGGCATCCTCAGCCAGCGCCGAGCGCTCCATCTCTGGCACAACGACGTCGTGAATGCCATCACCCGTCAGGTCCACATCCACGACAATCTGCGCCAATCCGAAGGCGCCATCCACCTCACTTCCAACCAGGACATGATCTGCGGTCCGATCCTCCACCTCCCCGCTGGCCACTTCGTCCCACATGAATACCTCACCAGGCCGCGGCTCACCCGCTGCCGGAGCTCCGATGGTCAACCGGAAGGGCCCCATGCCGGACAGCACCTGCCGCCCCAGGCCATAGCCAAGTTGCGCCTTGTGAGAAGTGCTCTCAACCTGAAGGTCCGCGGCGCTCTCAGGCAAGACCCCAGATACTGGTCCAAGGAAAACCAGCACTCGACCGCCTTGTGTCTTCGGGGGTAGCGCACTGCTGAACATCCCGACTACCACATCATCATAGCCATCCCCATTCATGTCGCCGCCGCCGGCCAGCGACTTCCCGGTGCCCGCATTGGTCTCATCCGGCAGGAGCACCGCCGTTGCTCCCCCAAGGTCACCGCTATCCATGTCGCTCGACACCACATACACGGCACCCGGGAAGTCCACCGCTTCCCCAGGCACCGCCTCCCATGGCGCGCCGACGAGCAGGTCATCGATCCCGTCGCCATCGACGTCGCCTCCGCGCTCGACCACCCAGCCGGCCATCGCGTACTCCTCGCCCTCCCACACCACGCCCGCTCCCGCCAGCACCGCAGTGGGCCCGGCATCCGAGGCGTCGCAATCTTCGTCGACGCTGTTGCCGGGCACCTCCGTCTGGCCGGGGTGGACACCCGGGTCGGCATCGTCGCAGTCGCCCTGGGAGGCCAGGTAGCCGTCCCCGTCCCCGTCCACCCCCCCGGTTCCCGTGTCATCCGTGGTGCCCGCGTCGGCGCCGCCGCCGTCGGCGCCACCTCCGTCGCTCCCACCACCGTCCGCATGGGGTCGGCCCGTGTCGTCGACGAAGCTGCTGCCCTTGTCCGTGCAGCTCATCGACCAGATGGGCACCAGCAGGAACAACGCCCACGTGGGCGGGCTCACCGGTCGGTCCCGTTGAAGTCGGCCCAGTAATCGTACTCCGCGCCCCAGCCAACCGTGTCCGCGGCATCCGACATCGCCTCCGCGACCCCCGACCCGTTGGTGTTCCATGCGTCCGGGTCCGCGAGATCCCAGATATCGACGATGTCCTCCATCGGGATGCTCTCGTCGGACACCAGGTCCCAGCCCAGGCGAAGCCAGTCATACTCCACGCCCTTGTCCGCCGTGCCTCCACAGACGTCGCCGTGGTAGTCCGCCCCATCCACCGTCGGCGCGCCAGACGAATCCGGTGCTCCCTCGCAGGAGATCTGGTCCTCTTCGCCAAAGGAGTCGTAGTCCCAGTCGACCGAGCTGGCGTAGTAGTCGAAACCGCAGTCCGACTCGGTGTCGTCGTTGAAGGCGAAGGCCGCCCAGAAGTGAGCGATGCCCTCGTTGGCCGCCGCGCCCTGGTACTCCTCGGAGTTGATGCGGTGTCCGGAACCCCCATCGCTGTCACTGGTGCCGGGCGTGTAGGCGTAGCTGAAAGAGGTGAAGTCCTTCCCGTTGCCCAGGAAGAAGACCAGGTGCCCCATCTCGTGGCCCACCAGGGTCTTGTTGTGCGGGTTGTTGCTGCACGTCGCCGACGGGCACAGGTATACCCGCCCGTTGCCGCCCAGGCAGCTCCCCCCACCGCTGCACTCCTGCGTGTAGAACACCAGGTTCTCCCCGCTCAGCCCCGCGTCGCTGCGGTGCATGGCGTGCGTGGCCGTCGCCAGGATCCGCCAGGGGTCGCCCAAGCTGGTGGTGAAGGTCTCCGTCCCCCCACCCAGCGGCGGCACCCAGAACGGGTCCACCCAGGCATGCAGGACATTGCTGCTGTCGTTGTTCCACACCTTCAGGGTGTTCCCGGCCACCTCCGCCGTGGACAGCACCCGCACCGAGTAGTTGGTCGTCGTCAGCCCCGTGACCGCCACGCAGCCGTCGTCCGCGCCACCATCGTCGGCATTGCCGTCGAAGACGATGGCGCTGTCGGAGTTGCGCACCACCTGGATCCGCACGCCCGAGGCCAGCACCTCGTCGTTGTCCGTCAGGTAGTCGTCCCCGACGGCCGCGTCGGCGTCCGCGTAGTCCACGGCGTACCGGGCGCACAGCTCCACGTCGATGGCGAAAGCGGGCCCACCGGGGGCCAGCACACCCGCGCACAGCCCCAGCCGACCCAGGCTCTTCCAGGCAAGCGGACGGCGGCTCATGGTGTCACCTTCCCGTACTCGATCACCAGCTCTTCGCCGGCATCCGAGGCCGACTCGGCCACCACTGCCAGCGCCGCGGCGCTCCAGGCGCCTCCCACTGACAGCTCGGCCGCCTCGTCCAGGTCCAGCAGCATGGCGCCGTGCCCGTCCCAGGCCACCTTCAGTGGCGGCGCCGCCTGCCGCAGCAGCGCCCGGCCCTCGCCGTCGGAGACCACCACCACCACCGACAGGTCGCTCAGCCAGTCCACCTGGCGCGCGTCGAAGCGCAGCCCGTCCAGGCTGCCCAGGTCGACCTCCACCACCTCGTAGGCCGGCACCGCCTGCTCCGCCGTCGCCCACGTGCGGGACTGCCCCGCGAAGTGCAGCCGCCCCTCCAGCCGCACCGTCAGGTCGTCCCGGTCGGGCGTGCGCACCGCCAACACCGGCGTCGACCACCCGTCGACACCCCGAAGCCAGGACAGCTCCACGGCACCACGGTCGCCAGGAGCTGGATCGACCGCGCATCCGGGCTCAGCGGCCTGCGAAGAGCGGCTGCTCAGCGCCGCGAGGGACAGGACCACCCACAGCGCCACGGCGCGGGGGGGGGGGGGGACGTGGACATCAGGACCTCCAAAGTGGGAACCCGGTGGCGCCGGCCCTGGGGGCTTGACCACCGTGAACGAATCTGCCACGCGCGCCTCGACCGCACAAGCTGGCTGCGACGATTTGTACCCCTCTCCCCGAACCAACCCTCCGCTCTTCGCCACCCCCACCCGGTGGACCACCCAGCAGGACAGCCTGCCCGGCCGCCATCCGCGGCGAGGGGCCCATCGACCAGGACGGGGGCCCCTGCCAGGTCTCGTGCACCGAGGCCCTGGTCGACTCTGCCGACCCCGCGCAGCATCCCGCGCCCCGCCTTTACACGCCCTTGATGCCCTCGCACCCCACCTGAACCTCCCCGATCCTGCGCCGCGGGTACTCCGACACCCACCAAGGTCGAGGTGCCCGTGTCGCGCAGCACTGCCATCGTCGTCGGGGACTCCCCCATCGCTCGCCAGGTCGCCCGCGCCTTGGGCCACCCGACCGACGCGGGCGTGGTGTGGGTCCAGCCCGCCCAGCCCCCCGCCTGCTGGTGCGAGCAGCCCGCCGCCGTGCGCGGCCTGCCCTACGACCCCGACACCCTCCACCTGGCCAGGCTGGGCCCCGACTCCCTCGTCCTGGCGCTCACCGACGACGAGATCGTCAACTTCATCATCGCGGTGGCGGTCCAGCGGTTGGCCCCCAGCGCCCGGGTGATCGCCGCGATCGACAGCGCCGAGCGGGCCCACACCTGGGCCAGCCTGGGAGTCCAGACCGTCGACCCGGTCCAGCTCACCGCCCTGGCGATCCTACGCCAGCTCACGGCCTGAACGGAGCCCCCGCCATGGACGCCCTCCTCCTCCTCGCCTCGGCGCTCACCGCCGCCTACCTCTACTGGGTCATGGTCCAGCCGGAGCGCTTCTGATGGCCACCATCCTGCTCACCGCGCTGCTGGCCGCCGCCCTGGGCTGGCCGCTGGGCCTGTGGATGCACCGGGTCTTCGCCGGCCCGTCGCACGCCCTCGATCGGGTGTTCACTCCGATCGAGTCCACCATCTACAGTCTGATCGGCGTCGAACCGGCCGAGCCGATGGGCTGGCGGCGCTACGGCACCGTCCTGCTCGCCACCAACCTGGCGCTGGGACTGTTCGTCTTCTTCCTGCTGCTGGTCCAGGGCAGCCTGCCCGGCAATCCTGACGGCGTGCCCGGCATGTCCTGGGACCTGGCCGCCCACACGGCGGTGTCCTTCCTGACGAACACGAACCAGCAGCACTACAGCGGTCAGGCCCAGCTCAGCTACCTTGCCCACCTGGCCGGGATCGTCACGCTCCAGGTCGTCACCCCGGCGATGGGCCTGGCGACCCTGGTGGCCATCCTGCGCGGCCTGTCCGGCGGGGCGCCCGAGCGCAGGATCGACCGCTACGGTCATGTCGACCTGGGCAACTACTACGCCGACGTGGTGCGCTCCTGCACGCGGATCCTGATCCCGCTGGCCGTGCTGCTGTCCCTGCTATTGACCAGCCAGGGTGTGCCCGCCACCCTCCAGGGCGCGGCCACACTCCACCCGCTGGACGAATCGGCCGGCATGGCGGAGCAGGTGATCCCCCGCGGCCCGGTCGCCCCGATGGTCGCGATCAAGCAGCTCGGCACGAACGGCGGCGGCTGGTACGGCCCCAACAGCGCGGTGCCCCTGGAGAACCCGACCCCCCTGTCCAACCTGCTGCAGACCCTGGCCATCGTGCTGGTCCCCGTCGGCTGCGCCGTGCTGGTCGGCCGGATGACAGAGCGGCGCTTCGGCCGCATGACCATCGCCGTCATGGCGACGCTGAGCGCCCTGCTGCTCGGTGGCATCCTGCTGGCCGAGCTGGCGCCCAACGCCGCCTTCACGGGACTGTCCGCGATCGGCCCCAACTGGGAGGGAAAGGAGACCCGCTTCGGCATCGAAGCCTCGGCGCTGTGGGCGACGCTCACGACCCAGACCAGCAATGGCAGCGTCAACGCCATGCACGACAGCCTCACGCCGCTGGGTGGCATCGTCCCCCTGCTGGGGATGTGGATCAACGCCACCTGGGGTGGGATCGGCGTCGGCGCCATCAACTTCCTGCTCTTCGTCCTGTTGACCGCTTTCCTCTCCGGCCTGATGGTCGGTCGCACCCCCGAGGTGTTCCAGCGCAAGCTCACGATCGCCGAGGTCCGGCTGATCGCGCTGGCCATCCTGGTGCCCCCCGTCTGCGTGCTGCTGCCCTCGGCCCTGGCGCTGGCCATCGACGGCCTGTCCGGCGTCTCCAACCCCGGCCCGCACGCGCTCAGCCAGGTGGTCTACGAATACAGCTCCGCCGCCGCCAACAACGGCTCGGGCTTCGAAGGCCTGGGCGACGCCACCCCCTGGTGGAACCTCAGCGGCGTCGTGGTGCTGGCGCTGGGGCGCTACCTGCCGATGCTCGCCCCGCTCGCGGTCGCCGGCCTGCTCGCCGCCCGCACGCCGGCGCCCCGCTCCAGCGGCAGCCTGCCCATCCACTCCCCCACCTTCGCCTTCACACTGCTGGCGGTCATCCTGATCGTCCAGGTGCTCGTCTTCCTGCCCGTCCTCGTCCTCGGCCCCGTCGCCGAGCAGCTCCTGGGGTCCCTGTGAACCTCGCCGCCACGCTGCACGCCTCGCTGCGCCTGCTCTCACCCGCGCGCATGGTCAAGAACCCCGTCCTGTTCGTGGTCGAGCTGGGCACCGTCATCACCCTCGCCCTGACCGTCCAGGCCGCGGTCGAGGGCCGGGACTGGACCTACCCGGCCGCCGTCACCCTCCTGCTGGGCATCACGGTCTGGTTCGCCGCCCTGGCCGAGGCCATCGCCGAAGCCCGGGGACAGGCCCAAGCCGCCTCCCTGCGCGCGATGCGGGCCGAGACGGTGGCGCGGCGGGTGGTCCCTGGCGGCGAGGAGAAGGTCCAGAGCACCCGCCTGGTGCGCGGCGACCACGTCATCGTCGAGCAGGGCGAGCTGGTGCCCGCCGACGGCGAGATCGTAGAGGGGGCCGCCAGCATCGACGAGTCGGCCGTCACCGGCGAGTCTGCGCCCGTCTTTCGCGAGGCCGGCACCGACAAGAGCGGCGTCACCGGGGGGACCCGGGTACTCTCGGATCGGATCGTGGTCGAGGTCAGCAGCGATCCCGGCAACAGCTTCCTCGACCGCATGATCCGCATGGTCGAGGGGGCGGAGCGTCACAAGACGCCCAACGAGCTGGCCCTCTCCGTCCTGCTCGCGGCGATGACCCTGGTCTTCCTGGTCGTCTGCGTCAGCCTGCCTCCCCTGGCCGGCTCCCTGGAGATCGAGATCGACCGCGCGACCCTGGTCGCCCTGTTCGTGTGCCTCATCCCGACCACCATCGGCGGCCTGTTGCCGGCCATCGGCATCGCCGGGATGAACCGGGCCCTGCGGGCCAACGTCGTCGCGAAGTCGGGCAAGGCGGTCGAGGTGGCCGGCGACATCGACGTGCTGCTGCTCGACAAGACCGGCACCATCACCGTGGGCGCCCGCCAGGCCACCCGCTTCGTGCCCGCCGCCGGCGTGCGAGAGGACCGGCTGGCGGCCGTCGCGGCGCTCGCCTCGCTGGACGACCCCACGCCCGAGGGGCGCTCCATCGTCACACTGGCGACGCGGATGGGCGTCCAGCCGCCCCCCGACCGCGGCGCCTTCGTACCCTTCTCCGCCCAGACCCGCCTCTCTGGTGTCGACCTGCCCGGACGCCGCCTGCGAAAGGGCGCGCCCAGCCGGATGCTGGCCAGGGTGGCCGAGCAGGGGGCGCCCGCGGACCCCCCCGAGCTGCGGCGCGCGGTCGACGAGATCGCGCGGGCCGGCGGCACGCCGCTGCTGGTGGCCGAGGACGAGCGCCTGCTGGGCGCCGTCGCCCTGACCGACGTGCTCAAGCCCGGCATCTCCGAGCGCTTCCAGCGGCTGCGGGCGCTGGGCATCGAGACGGTGATGATCACCGGAGACAACCCGCTCACCGCGGGTGCCATCGCCGCGACCGCAGGGGTCGACGCCTTCCTGGCCGAGGCCACGCCCGAGGACAAGCTGGCGCGCATCCGCGCCGAGCAGGCCCAGGGCAAGCTGGTCGCCATGATGGGCGACGGCACCAACGACGCGCCCGCCCTGGCCCAGGCCGACCTTGGGCTGGCCATGAACAGTGGAACCCAGGCGGCCAAGGAGGCCGGAAACATGATCGACCTGGACAGTGACCCGACCAAGCTGCTCGACGTGGTGGAGATCGGAAAGCAGCTCCTCATCACCCGCGGGGCGCTCACCACCTTCAGCATCGCCAACGACGTGGCCAAGTACTTCGCGATCCTGCCTGCCCTGTTCGTGGCCTCGCTGCCCGCGCTGGAGGTGCTGGACGTCATGGACCTGGGCAGCCCCCGGTCGGCCATCCTCGCCGCCGTGCTCTTCAACGCGCTCATCATCCCGGCCCTGGTGCCCCTGGCGCTGCGCGGCGTGCGCTTCCAGCCGGCCAGCGCCGACCGCCTGTTGGCCCGCAACCTGCTGGTCTACGGCCTGGGCGGCGTGCTGAGCCCCTTCGTCGGCATCAAGCTCCTCGATCTCCTGCTCTCCGCCGTGGGGGTGGCATGATGCCCACCGTGAACCCTGCACGCTCCTCCCGGGACATCCTCGTGGCACTCCGCTTCACGGGGGTCTCCGTCCTGGGCGCCGGCCTCGCCTGGCCCTTGCTGGCGACCGCGCTGGCGGGGGTGCTCTTCCCCTTCCAGGCCCGCGGCAGCCTGGTCGAGGTCGACGGTCGAGTCGTCGGCTCACAGCTCGTCAGCCAGCCCTTCGCCGCGTCGGGCTACCTGTTCGGGCGGCCCTCGCCCTGCGGCCACGATCCACGCGCCCTGGCCGGCAGCAACCTCGCGACCTCCAACCCCGCCCTGCGCGAGCGGGTGGCCGCCGACTCGGCCGCGACCGCCGCCCGCGAGGGGGTGTCCCCCTCCACGCTGCCCCCCGAGCTGCTGGCCGCCTCCGGCTCCTGCATCGATCCGCACCTGTCGCCCGCCGCCGCCGCGGTTCAGGTCGCGCGCATCGCCGCCGCCCGCGGCCTCGACCCTGACCGCGTCCGCGACGTCCTGACCGCCCACACCGAGGGCACGGGGCCCTGGTCGCTGGGAGGGCCGCGCGTACACGTCCTGGGCGTGAACCTCGCGCTGGACGGCCTGCCAACCCCGCGATGACCGATCCCCGGCCCGATCCCGACCGCCTGCTTGCCGCCATCACCCGCGCCGCCGATCCCCGGCGTGGCCGGCTCAAGGTCTACCTGGGCGCGGCCGCCGGCGTGGGCAAGACCGTCGCCATGCTCCGAGCGGCCCGCCTCGCGCGCGCCGCCGGTCGAGACGTCGTGGTCGGCGTGGTCGAGACCCACGGGCGAGCCGAGACCCAGACCGAGCTGGGCGATCTGGAGGTCGTTGCCCGTCGCGCGTCCACCCGGGCCGGCGCTCCACCAGAGCTGGACCTGGACGCGGTCCTGCAGCGCAACCCCGCCGTGGTGATCATCGACGAGCTGGCCCACAGCAACAGCCCGGGCGGCCGGCACCCCAAGCGGTGGCAGGACGTCCTGGAGCTGGTCGCGGCGGGCCTCGAGGTCTGGACGGCCGTCAACATCCAGCACCTGGAGAGCCTCAACGACGTGGTCGAGCGCCTGACCGGCGTGCGGGTGCACGAGACCGTGCCCGATCACGTGCTGGAGGATGCCGACGAGATCGAGCTGATCGACCTCACCCCCGAGGACCTGCACGGTCGCCTGCAGTCCGGGCGCGTCTACCCCCAGGACCAGGCCCGCCGCGCCCTGGCCGGCTTCTTCCGCCGCGGGAACCTGCTGGCCTTGCGACAGCTCGCGCTGCGCCAGGCGGCCAGCCGCGTGGGGGACCAGGTCGACGAGTTCCGGGACGAGCAGGCCATGCCCCAGGTCTGGGCCGCCGCGGGCCGCCTGCTGGTCGCCGTCGGTCCCAGCCCCCTCTCCGAGCGCCTGGTGCGGGTCGCCTCCCGGATGGCGCGCTCGATGGACGTGCCCTGGCACGCGGTCACCGTGCGATCCGATCGCCTGCGCGACGGAGCCGACCTGGAGCGGGCCTTCGCCCACCTGCGCCTGGCCGAGCAGCTCGGCGCCGAGACCGCCACGCTCTCCGCCGAGGACGCGGCCGATGCCCTGGTCGCACACGCGCGCCGGATCAACGCCACGATGCTGGTGCTGGGCGCGCCCGTCCGGCGGCGACCGTGGGACCACCTGCGCCCCTCCCTGCTCGACGAGGTGATCACACGCGCCACGGACGTCGAGGTGCACGTGGTGACCGCCTCCGCCGACGACCTCGCCGCCCTGGGGATCGCCGCCCCACCTGCGCGAGAGGCCGGCAGCCGCACCCCTCTGCGTTGGGGCGACGGGCTGCTCGCGCTCCTGGCCATCGGGGGCACGACGGCGCTGGCGACCTGGTTCGAGCCGTGGCTGTCCGAGTCCGACGTCATCATGCTCTACCTCGCGGCGGTGATCGTCTCGTCCTTCCGCCTGCCCCGGGGTGCCAGCGCGATCGCGGCCGTCTTCGCCGCCCTGGCTTTCAACTTCTTCTTCACCGAGCCGCGCTTCACGCTCTATGTGCACGACAGCGCCTACTGGCTCACCTTCCTCATCGTCGGCGCGGTCGGGCTGCTGGTCTCCACCCTGGCCTCGCGCGTGCGACGCCACGCGCGCCAGGTCCAGGCGCGCGAGCGCGAGGCCCGCGAGCTCTACCGTCTCGCCCGTCGCCTGGCGCTGTGCCAGTCCGGGGAGGAGGTGGCCCAGGTCACGGCCGAGCAGGTGCGAAGCCTGTTCACCTGCGAGGTGAGCGTCCTGGTGCCAGGCGCGGGAGGGCTGCGCGCGGCCGCCGGCGACCCCGACCCTGGAGCGGGAGAGCTGGACCGCGTGACGGCAGAGTGGGTCCTGGCACACGGAGAGGCCGCCGGAGCGGGCACCCACACGCTGCCGGGCGCCCACCGCCGCTACCTGCCGCTGCCCGGTCGCACCGGCTGCGTCGGCGTCCTGGGCCTCGCGCGCTCGTCAGGCATGGACGATCCCGAGGGGCGACGCCTGCTGGAGACGGTCGCGTCCCTGGCCGGCGAGTACCTCGACCGCCTGCAGGTCGAGCGGGAGGCGCGCGCCAGCCGCCTGCAGGCCGAGTCCGAGCGCCTGCGCAGCACACTCCTCCAGAGCGTCTCTCACGACCTGCGCACCCCGCTGGCCACGGTCACCGGCGCCGTCACCACGCTGCTGGACCGGGGCGCGCGCCTGGACGAGGAGACCCGCCATGAGCTCCTGCAGCGGATCGCCGAGGAGTCCCGCCGCCTGGAGCGGATGCTGGAGGGCGTGCTGCACATGACCCGCCTGGACAGTGGCACGCTGCGCCCCACCCTGGAGTGGGAGCTGCCCGACGAGCTGGTCGGCGCCGCCGTCGCCCGGGTGGCGCCCTTCGCCGCCGGGCGCACCATCATCGTCCACCCCCCACCCGAGCCCTTCCTGGCGCGCCTGGACGCCGTGCTCATCGAGCAGCTCCTCACCAACTACCTGGAGAACGCCCTGCTGCACGGCAGCTCCGACGCTCCGGTCGAGATCAGCGTGCGCCTGCACCAAGGGGAGGTGATCTTCGAGGTCGCCGATCGCGGCCCCGGGCTGCCCCCCGGCGACCCGGCCCGGCTCTTCGACAAGTTCGTCCGGGGGCCGGGCGCCCGCCGAGGCGGATCCGGACTGGGCCTCGCCATCAGCCAGGCCGCCGCGCGGCTGCATGGTGGACGGACCTGGGCCCGGCCGCGCGAGGGTGGCGGAGCGGTCTTCGTCGCTGCCATGCCGCAGGGCGTCGGCGGATCGGGCGAGCTGCCGGAGGTCGAGAGCATCCTGCACACCCCACCCTCCCCCGACCCGGACCCGCCATGAGCGTCGCCCCCGTCGTCCTCGTCGTCGAGGACGAGCCCCCGATGCAGGCCTTCCTGCGCAGCCTGGTGCAAGGCCACGACATGAAGGTCCTGGTCGCCACCGGCGCCATGGAGGCCGTGAGCCAGGCCGCCATGCACGCGCCGGACGTCATCCTGCTGGACCTCGGCCTGCCCGACGGCGATGGGCTGGAGGTCGTCCGACAGGTCCGCGCCTGGAGCCAGACGCCCATCCTGGTCATCTCGGCGCGGGGCCGCGACCGGGACAAGGTCGACGCGCTGGACGCCGGCGCCGACGACTACCTCACCAAGCCCTTCTCCGCCCAGGAGCTGATGGCGCGCATCCGGGTCGCGCTGCGGCACCGCAGCCAGCGGCAGGACGACGCCGGACCCGTCTACGAGGTCGAGGGCCTGCAGGTGGATCTGGCCCGACGCGAGGTCCGACGGGACGGGCAGGCCGTGGCGCTGACGCCCACCGAATACAAGATCCTGGAGTTCCTGGTCCAGCACGCCGGCCGGGTGGTCACCCACGCCCAGGTCCTGCGCGCGGTCTGGGGCCCCCGCCTGGCCGGCCGAAGCCACTATGTGCGGGTCCATGTGCACGCCCTGCGCAGCAAGATCGAGCGGGACCCGACCCAGCCCCGGGTGCTGTTGACCGAGGCCGGGGTCGGCTACCGGCTGGTCGACCCCGGCTGATCCCCACGGCCGACGATCCGATACACCGTCCCCCGCCCGAAGTCCGCGACGTACACCTCGCCCGCGGGATCCCGCCCGAAGGTCGAGATCTGGATCGGCCAGCGCCCCAGGCCCCAGGCCCGCGCGTCGCCGCCGGGCTCCGCGGGCAGCTCCAAGGCCCACATCCGGCCGCTGCCGAAGTCGCCCACCAGGTACTTGCCCGTCAGCGCGGGCACGCCGCTGCCCGTGACCACGTAGCCGCCGGTCACGCTGACCCCGGCGTCCCGACCGTACTCGAAGACGGGGTCGACCAGGCCCTCGGTCGGGCAGCCCGTCACATCCGGAGGGAAACAGTGACGGCCCTCGCGCAGGTTCCAGCCCAGGTTGGCGCCCTCGGGCACCAGGCTCACCTCCTCCCAGGTGTTCTGCCCCACGTCGGCCACCACCAGCCGCCCGTCGGGGGCGAAGGAGTAGCGCCAGGGGTTGCGCAGGCCGATGGCGAAGGTCTCGGGCACCGGGGGCAGCGCACCGTCCACGTCCAGCCGCAGCATGCTGCCCAGCAAGGTCTCCCGGTCCTGGCCGTGCCCGTGCGGGTCGTTGGCCGCGCCCCCGTCGCCCAGGCCGACGTACAGCTTGCCGTCGGGCCCGAAGGCGAGCTGGCCGGCGTTGTGGTTGGGGTAGGGCTGTGCCACCTCCAACAGGATCTGTTCACCGGACATGGACAGGGTCGCGGTGTCCGCCCGCCACGCGCTGATCCGCGTGTGATCGGTGCCGTTCACGATGGCCGTGGTGTTCAGGAACACGCGGTCGTCCTGGGGCCAGCGCGGGTGGAAGGCCAGCCCCAGCAGGCCCTCCTCCGAGCGGGTCGGCACCTCCAGCCGGTGGACCCGCTCCTGCCGACCGGTCGCCACCTCGACCCGGTGGATCTCCCCGGTCTTGCGCAGGACCAGCATCCAGCTGCCGTCGCCCGGGGGGAACTGGATGTCGGTGATCTCCGCCAGCCCGGACACCACGGGCTGCAGGTCGATGGCGATGCGCTGCCCGGCCGGGTCCACCGCCTCGAAGCTGGCGACCAGGGCCTCGGGCGGCAGGGCGTCGGTCGGGTAGGACAGGGGGATCGCGCCGATCACGAAGGCGCGCAGGTCCTGGCAGGCCAGCAGGAGGGAGACGAGCAGCAGCGGCGAGGGGGACACGGCGACTCCGGGCAGGCCCCGCGTGGGCCATGCTCCTGCAAGTACCACGACCACGAGGCGACCACCGCGATGACCCTGCCCCTCTCCGCCGACGTGATCATGCTGGCCAGCAGCGGCCGCAGCGTCCTGTGGCACGCCCGGACCGGCCGCAACCTGGCGCTCCCTCCGGGCGACCTGGACGACCCCTCGCCCGGCCTGCTGGACCGACTGCGCGGCCTCTCCATGCTGGCCGACAGCCCCCCGCCGGACCTGGCCGCCCTGTACCCGGCGCGCTCGCGGCTGGTGCTGACCCTGCCCGACCTCCCCGCGTTGTGGCTGCCCCGGCCCCACCACCGCGACGCCGGCGGCCACGCCTGGACCGAGCGACGCCTGACCGCGAACGAGCTCGCCCTGTGGCGGGCGATGAACGGCGCGCGCACCGTCGCCCAGGTGGCCACCCGCGCGGGTCAGCCCCTCGCCCTGGCCCTGGACTTCCTCGCCCGCCTCACCGGCCCCGACGTGCAGGCGGTCCAGCTCCTGCCGCACCCGGCCCGCGGCCGCGAGCCCGCCCTGGCCCGCCTGGTCCGGCCCGACCGCCCACCGGCGCCACGCACCGCCGACCAGCACGGCGCCGAGGGCCAGACCACCCTGCTCGGATACCACCAGCAGGCGATCACCGACGGCGCCACGCACTTCGACGACCGCGAGACCACCGTCGCCCACGCCTTCGCCCGGCCGCACCCGGCGCTCGGCGGCCAGCCCTACGGCGCCGCCCTGCACCGGGCGCTGGAGGCCCGGGGCCTGCTGCCCGACGACGGCCCCGTCCTGGAGATCGGCCCCGGCACCGGCGAGCTGTGCGCGGCCTTCCTCCAGCGGGCCGGCGAGCGGGGCCTGCCGCGCGGGGAGGTGCTGCGCCTGGACGCCTCGCCCGCGCTGCTGGCCACCCAGGAGCGCCGCCTGCCGGGCACGCGCGGCATCCTGGGCAGCGCCACCGCCATCCCCCTGCCGGCCGGCAGCGTGGCGCTGGTGCTGTGCAACGAGGTCATCGCCGACCTGGCCGCGGTGCCCTGCGACGCGCGCGACCCCTCGCCCGGGCCCGAAGCCGCCGAGGTGCAGGCGCGCATCCGCCGCTACGGGCTCTCGCCGCTGCCCGCCGAGCAGGGGGTGCCGCTGTACAACCTGGGCGCCTGGCGCCTGCTCGAAGAGCTGCACCGCGTCCTGCGCCCCGGCGGCACGGCCTTCCTGAGCGAGTTCGGCGACCTGGACGAGCTGCCCACCGAGACCCGGCAGCTCGACCACCCCGAGGTGAGCATCCACTTCGGCCACCTGCTGCAGGTGGCGCGGGCGCTGGGCTTCGAGGCGCGCTGCCTGCCGCTGCCGGAGCTGCTGGAGCTGGACACGACGGCCCGCTGGCTGTCGCGGCACAGCTACGAGGGGCTGCGGGCGCGCTTCCGCGCCGAGGGCCGGCACCTGGAGGCCAGGGCCTGGACGCGGGAGAGCGTGCCGCTGCCCTGGCCGGTCGAGGGCCTGGAGGAGGTGACGGTCGCCGAGGAGGGCCCGGCCCCGGTCCCGTCACGGTTCATGGCCCTGCTGCTGCGGAGGGGCTTGCAGTAGTTGACTCATTGGTTAATAGTTGCCCGCACACACAACAACGGAGCCCCCCGTGAAGCCCACTCCCGCCGACTGGCCCCGCATCGCCTCCTCGGTCTTCTACCGGGACCCGGCCCGCGCCATCGACTGGCTCTGCGACGCCTTCGGCTTCGAACTGCGGCTGAAGGTCGAGGGCGAAGGCGGCGAGATCGTGCACTCCGAGCTGGAGTACGGCGAGGGGCTCATCATGGTCGGCGGCGAGGGGGGGTGGCACAGCCTGCCCGAGCGCAGCTTCGCCCGCAGCCCGCGGTCCCTGGGCAACGCCAACACCCAGAGCCTGATGGTCTACGTCGACGACGTGCGGGCGCACCACGACCGGGCCGTGGCGAGCGGTGCCCTGGTCTTCAAGCCGCTGGCCGTCTCGGACTACGGCGAGGAGTACTGGGCGGACGAGGGCTACGGCTGCGAGGACCTGGAGGGTCACACCTGGTACTTCGCCCAGCGCCTGCGCACGAAGGGGCAGCCGTGATCGAGCAGACCCTGAGCGCGCTGGCCGACCCGACCCGCCGCGGCGTGGTCGAGCTGCTGCGGGACCAGCCCCGCCGCGCCGGAGAGCTGGCCCAGGCCCTGTCGGCCAGCCCGCCGGCGATGAGCCGCCACCTCAAGGTGCTGCGGCAGGCCGGCCTGGTCGAGCCGCTGCTGGTCGAGGAGGACGCGCGGGGCCGGATGTACCGCCTGCGCATCGAGCCGCTGGCCGAGCTGCGCGCCTGGGTGCAGGAGGTCGAGGGCTTCTGGACGGCCCAGCTCGGCGCCTTCGCCAACCACCTCGACGGGCGGGAGGAGGCGTGACCCTGCCGCCGGGCGACCAGGTGCGGGTCACCGTCACCGTGCGCGCCCCGCCCGAGGTGGCCTTCCGCGTCTTCACCGAGGAGACCGACCTGTGGTGGCGCCACGGGCCGGCGTACCGCGTGGCGGGCCGCCTGCCGGGGGTGCTCGCCTTCGAGCCCGGCGTGGGGGGGCGGCTGGTGGAGCGCTTCCCCTCGCCGGCCGGTCCCCGCGAGCACGTCGCCGGCACCATCCTGGCCTGGGACCCGCCCTCCCGCCTGCGCTTCGAGTGGCGGGCGGTCAACTTCGCCGCCCACGAGCGCACCGAGGTCGAGCTGCGCTTCGAGCCCACCGCCAGCGGCGGGACCCGGGTGACCTTGACCCACACGGGCCTGGCGGCGCTGCGCCCCGACCACCCGGTCAAGCACGGGCGCCCGCACCGCGAGTTCCTGGCCGACCTGGGCGGCTGGTGGGGCGGCCTGTTGGCGGCGCTACGACTCCGGATCCACGGGTAGGCGGCGCGCGGCCCCGACCTGGTCGGCCAGGTCGGCCAGCACCTGGTAGGGCTGGCAGCCCACCACCGCGCGCGCGCCCTGGCCCAGGGTGCCCAGCACGAAGGTGGGGATGCCGGGCACCCCCAGGCGCTTCGACTCGCGCCGGGTCGCGTCGATGCGGGCGAGCAGGGCGGGGTCGTCGGCGGCCCGCCGGGCGGCCAGGGGGTCCAGGCCGGCGCCCGCGGCCAGGGCCGCCAGGACGTCCAGGTCCTCGATGTCCCGCGCGTCCCGCCAGTGGGCGTCCATCGCCGCCTGCCGGAAGGCGTCCAGCCGCCCCTGGTCGCGGGCGTGCTCGGCCACGGCCAGCGCGCGGCGGGTGTTGGGCAGCCGGCGGTGGCGCGCCAGGTCCGTCACCCCGAAGCCGGCGGCGAAGGTCGAGAGCCGGTCGTGCATGGCGTCCAGGTCCATGCCGGGGAAGAGGCGGGCCAGCTCCATGCCGCCCCGAGGCGTCTCGGGGTGCAGCTCGAAGCCGCGCCAGTCGAGCGTGAGGTCGTAGTCCCGGACCAGCCTGGCCACGGTGCTTCGTTCGGCGACGAAGCAGTAGGGTCAGACGAAGTCGGTGTAGAGCAGGAAGGCGGTGGGCATGGGGAGCGTCTATCCGGAAAGGGCGGCTGGAGGGGAACCCTCCTGCCAGCCACCGCGGCAGCCATGTTCACCTTCACCGTACACGCCATCGGGTCGTCGCGACTCTTCCACGACCACCGCGAGGCCTCCGCCCTGTGGTTCCACCTGGTGTCCCGTGTGCACGGCCTCTCTGGCCTCGTGGGGATGCCGAACCACCTGCACCTCGACCACCCGCTGTCCGAGACAGGCGCCATCGACGCCGCGCTCCGCGCCTTCGTGTGGTGGCGGCACGCCCACCGCGGCGAGTCCGGCCCGGTCTGGGCCCCGCGCCCGCCTCCCCAGGCGCTCTCCGGTCCCCAGCACACCCGCCGCAACCTGCGCTACCTGCACCTCAACCCCTGTCGGGCGGGCCTGGCGCCCTGCCCTGTCGCCTGGCCATGATCGACCTGCCGGGACTGCCTGGGCCTCGTGGACCGTCCCGTGCGCCCGCGTGTCGCCGACCCGATGCGTCTCCACGCCGACACCTCCGCCGACCCGAGCTGCGCCGTCCAGGGCACCCCCTTCCCCGGACACCGGGACATGGACCCCCGGCCCGACCTGGATCGGCTGGCCGGGGTCGTCTCCGAGTACTTGCGGGTGCCCGTCGAAGACCTCGGTCGCCGTGGGCCGGGGCGGGCCCTGTTCGTCGGCGCCGCCAGGACCCTGACCGCGTGGCGACCCGCTGACATCGCTCGCCACGTCGACCTGCACCGCAGCGCGGTGGGTCGCGCCCCCGGAGTGGAACCGCGAGCGGCGCAGCGGCTGGCCCGGATGCTCGCCGATGATCGCTTCCCCGGCCTGGTCCCCGCCGACCCGCGGCTGGGCCGCCGACGCTGACCGGCAGGGGTGCCCCGAAGGCACCAACGGCCGGCCAACCCCGCGGCGAACGCAACAAGCCGTCGTCCACTCCCCCCTGTCCACTCCGAAACCGGGGCCCCAAGGCCCTCCACGCCTCCACTTGTTGCGTTGAGGCCAGGCCTGATCCCGCCGTGTTGCGTTCAGCCGACCCCTGCCCTCCACACCCCCGCCACCACCACCCAGGCCAGGTGCGCAACCAGCGCCGCGCCCAGCCCCCACCGCGCCCCCAGCAGGCCCAGCGCCAGGCCGGCCACGGCCCCACGCGCCGGGTCGGCCGCGCAGGCCACCAGCACCCACAGGACCAGGGTCGCCCACAGGCCCAGTCGCGGCTGGAGCAGGCCCCGGAAGAACAACTCCTGGCCCACCACCACGACCAGCGCCGCCCACCCGGCGGGGACCTGCCCCTCCGCGAGCCTCCCCAGGATCGGCCCCGCCTGCTCCCCGCTCCCTAGCAGCGCTAGTACCGGCCCCACCAGCGCGCCGCTCCACGCCCGCCGCCCCCAGGCCGGCCACCGGCCCTGCCGCGCCAGCCCCACCGCCGCGACCAGCGCCAGCAGCACTCCGCCCGCCGCCAGCGCCACCTGCCGCGAGGCCAGCCCCCCTGCCGCGCCGCCGGCCTCGAAGACCCCCGGCCCGGCGACAGCCAACCACCAGCACAGGCCGCCGACCACCGCGGCGCCCCACACGCCGCCGTCGCGCTGGGTCGGCTTGACCCCCTGGGCGTCCAGGCTGCGCGCCGTCGCCTCCAGCAGCGCCCCGCTGGCCGCCAACGACGCGAGCACCGCCACCCCCACCACCACCACTCCATCCCAGGCCCCGCTCGCCGCTGCCAGCGCGCCGCCCAGCGGCACGACCGCGCCGAGCAGCGGCCACCGCTCGCCCAGGCCCCAGGCCAGGCCCGCCCCGACCACCGCCACCACCGGCAGCACCCGCATCGGTACGGCCGCCCCGCCCACCAGGTCGCCCGCCCCGCGCACCAGCCACAGGCCCAGGGCCACGGCCACGCCCAGCGCCGCCGGCATCGCGACCAGCCAGGGGCCCACGCGCAGCGCCCCGCTGAGCACCCCGCCGACCCCCGCCAGCAGCGCCACCACCGAGGCCGAGGCCGTCCACCACAGCCACTTGCCCACCACCAGCTCCCGCCGCGAGAGCGAGGTCGACAGCAGCACCTCCAGCGTGCGCCCCTCCCGCTCGCCGGGCAAGGTCTCGGCCAGGGGCCCGGTCAGCATCGAGATGGCCAGCAGCGCCACCAGCAGGGCCCGACCGGGCAGGCGCAGGCTCCCCGGGACCACCTGGAGCCGCACCGCGGGTCGGGTCTCGGTGGCGACCAGCGCTTCCCGCAGCCCGGGCGCCAGCGACCGGGTGCGCACCACCAGGGGCGGCCCCGCCGACAGCGTCGCCGGCGCGCCCTCCCGCCACCTCACCACGCCCGAGAGCGACGCCGGCACCTGGCCCGACACCTCCGGCAGCGCCGCCGTCGCCGACGGCAGCCGCAAGGCGCTGGCCGGCAGCAACAAGACCAGCGAGAAGACCAGCAGGCCCCAGCCTCGCCGCCCCGACGAGGTGCGGACCCGCTCCCGCCGGGCCACCGCGAGCAGACGCGCCGGCCTCATCGGCCCAGCCCGCCGTGGTGCCGGCCCCACCAGGCCGCGCAGGCTGCCATCACCGCTCCGCCTGAACCTAGCGCCGCTAGACCGGACAGGATCCCACCCTGCCCTACGGCGCCCAGGCTGGCCACCGGAAGCCACATCCCCACCGCCGGCAGGCCCGCACCCAGGCCGAGCAGCCCGGCAGTCAGCGCCAGCGCGCGAGACAGCGGCGCCGAGAAGCCCGCCCGCCCCGCGCGCGGCCCGCCGACCGCCGCCAGCCCCACCGCCGCCGCCACCGAGGCCGCCAGCCCGCCGTGCAGAGCCAGCGCCGCCGGCCGGTCCATCGCCAGCAGGCCGTGCAGCAACAGCAGGGTCGCGCCCAGGCCCACCGACAGCGCCACCGCCAGCGCCAGGATGCGCGCCGCGCCGTGGGTCCAGGCCGGCACCGGCAGCGGCAGGCTGGCCTCGACCACGCCCTCGCCGCGATCCCGCCAGGCCAGGCCCGCGCCCATCACCACCCCGTAGAGGGTGAACAGCACCGCCACCAGCCCGCCCATGCGCCCGGACTGCTCCTCCACCTGCGCCCTTCGCGGTGGATCGGCCGGCACCTCGATGCGCCAGGCCGCGCCCGCCTCCTCGCGCAGGGCCGCCTCGGCCCGCAGGCTGGAGACCCCCGCCACCTTCGCCGCCAGCACCCAGCCCTCGGCGTCGGTCCACGCCGCCCGCTCGGCACGCCCCGCCGCCACCGCCGTGCGAGGATCCGGGTCCACCCGCACGACCAGCCCCTGCGCCTCCACCGCGGCGCCCACCGCGGCCGCGTCCTCGGCCGACAGCGCCAGGTGCGGCGCCGCCGTCAGGTTCCCGCCCACCTGCCCGGCCACCAGGGCCGCCCCCACCACCGCCCCCGCCGCCAGCAGGCCCGGCCAGGCGATCGCGCGCACCACGAAGCCCTCGCGCAGCAGGCGCAGCAGCGTCGCCCCGGCCCCCACCGCCACCGCCACCAGCGCCCGCCGCCCGCTCACCCTTCACCGGTCAGGCGCAGGAAGACCTCGCCCAGGTCGTGTACGCCGGCCAGGGCCCGCAGCTCGGCCAGGCTGCCCTCGGCCACCAGCCGTCCGCCCGCCATCACGCCGGCGCGGTCGGCCACCGCCTCGACCTCGCCCATGATGTGGCTGCTGACCAGCACCGCCCGCCCCTCGCCCGCCAGCCGCCGCACCAGGCCCAGCACGTCGCGCCGTCCGGGCACGTCCAGGCCGTCGGTCGGCTCGTCCAGCAGCAGCACCGGCGGGTCGTGGACCAGCGCCCGCGCCAGCACCACGCGCCGCTTCTGCCCGGTCGAGAGCGTGCCACAGGGGGCCTGGGCCAGCCCCCCGGCACCCAGCGTCTCCAGCAGCGCCATCGCCCGCTCGCCGGGCTTCTCCACCCCCTGGATCCGCGCGAACAGGCTCACCGCCTCCCGCGCGCGGAGCTGCGGCTCCAGGCCCGCCTCGGCCGGCACGTAGGCCAGCCGGGCCCGCGCCTCCAGCGGCCGCGCCGCCGCGTCCACGCCGTCCACCTCGACCCGCCCGCGGTCCGGCCGCAGCAGGGTGGCCAGCATCCGCAGGGTGGTCGTCTTGCCCGCGCCGTTGGGGCCCAGCAGGGCATAGACCTCACCGGCCCGCACCTCCAGGCTGACCCCCGCGACGGCATCCACGGCCCCGCGGTCGGGATCCTGGAAACGGCGGGCGAGGTCGACGGCGCGGAGCATGGCCGCCGCAGCCTACCGCCCCGCTCCGCCGCGCGCCTTCGCCGCCGAGGCGGCTAGCGCTGCTAGCCCGCCAGCACCAGCCCCCGCACACGCTCCTCTCGGCCGTCCTGCCGGGCCTGTCGGGCCAGCTCGGTGGCCGCCTCCGCCCCCTCGCCCCAGCCCGCCAGGGCCAGCAGCGCCGCCGCCCGGGCCAGCACCGCGTCTCCCGTGGGCTCCTCCCACTCGGTCGCTGCGGAGCGCCCCTCCGCCAGCCGCCAGCCTCCCCCCTGGCCCTCCACCCGCACCTCCGCCCGGTCCAGGTGCTGGCGCTCCAGCGCCAGGGCCCAGCCCTCCGCGGTCGGTCCCGAGGGCGCTACCAGCAGGCGCAGGTGGGCGCGGCTGGGGTCGGCCAGCGGCAGGGCGGCGGCGAGCGCGGGACCGAAGGGCGAGAGTGCCTCCAGGTCGGGGTGGAAGCACCGGGAGAGCAGGGCGGTGAAGCGGCTGCGCGCCAGCAGGCGGGCGGCCTCGGCCGGCTCGTCGAGGGGGTCTGCTGCCAGCGGCAGGCGCAGGCCCCAGGCCGCCGCCGGCACCGGATCGTCGACCAGCAAGGCGACCCGCACGCCCGCCGCGGCGGCGAGCAGGGCGCCGTCCCACCAGGGGCCGGCCGGCGCGGCCAGCGAGACCAGGGCACCGCCGCTGCCGCCGAAGAGGGGGCGACCGGCGCGCTCGGCGAGGACCCGGGCCAGGCCGGCGACCTCGGCGCCCGTCGGCGCGCGGCGGGCGAAGGCGTCCGCCAGCGCCTGGCCGACCTCCCGGTCCAGGCCGCCCTCCAGCGCCTGCCGCGCCAGGGACTGCACCTCCATGCCCGCCAGGTCTCGTCCCGCCGCGAGAGCGGCCGCCATCCTGTTCACGGGGCCTCCAGGAAGCGCGCCAGCAGCCGCGGGCCGTCGGGCGTCAGCACGCTCTCGGGGTGGAACTGCACGCCGTGCACGGGCAGCGCGCGGTGCCGGACCGACATGATCTCGCCGTCGTCGGTGTGGGCACAGGCTTCGAGCGCGGGGGGCAGGTCGGCCACGGCCAGCGAGTGGTAGCGCCCGCAGGGCATCGGCTGGGGCAGGCCGGTGAACAGGCCGCGGCCGTCGTGGTGCACCAGGCTCTGCTTGCCGTGCACCAGCGCCTTCGCGGGCACCACGCGGCCGCCGAGCACCTGGCAGAGGGCCTGGTGCCCCAGGCAGACCCCCAGGACCGGGAGCCGCCCGATCGCGGCCAGCAGCAGGGGCAGCGAGACCCCCGCGTCGTCCGGCGTGCCGGGCCCTGGCGAGATCAGCAGGTGCGTGGGTCGGAGGGCGAAGGCGCCCTCCACGTCGATGCTGTCGTTGCGGTGCACCAGCACCTCGGCGCCCAGCACCTGCAACGCCTGAACCAGGTTGAAGGTGAAGGAGTCGTAGTTGTCGATGACCAGCACGCGCATCCGCACCCGACCTCGGCCTCCCCGCTACGCCGGCCGGCCCCGACCGGCGAGGCAAGAAGCCTGATGAAGCATGGACTTGACACGTAAACTCAGCTATCTTCGAGCCATGGACCTCACTCCTCGCGAAGCCAACGACCTCGCCCGGTTCTTCGCTCGCCGCTTCCCCGACCGGGTCGCGGTGGACGAGCTGGTCCGGCAGGCGGGGATCTCCCTCGACGACACCCTCGCCGGCGACCAGCTCGCCGTCTGGAGCACCGTGATCGTCGAGGCCCAGGCCCAGGGACGCCTGCGCCGGCTGGCCCGGGCCGCGGCGAAGAGCGACGTGGGCGACACGAACCTGCAGGAGGTCTGCACCCTGCTGGGCCAGGACGAGGCGCGGATCCAGCCGATGGCCCTGGGCGCCGGCGGCCTGCTGGTGCTGGCGCTGGTCATCGGCGTGGGCGCCTGGTGGACCCGCGGCGGCGAGCAGACAGCCCCGGCCGCTCCCGAGGTCGAGGCGGCGCCCGTCGAAGCCGCCGCCGTCACCGCCGTCGAGGCCTCGCCGGCCGAGCCCGCGCCGGCAGCGGCCCCGCCGGCCGAGCTCGCGCCGGCAGCGGCCCCGCCGGCCGAGCCCGCGTCGGTCGAGGCCCCCGCCGCCCGTCCGGCGGACGCGGCTGTCGCTCCTGCCGACGCCACCCCCGCGGCGGGCGCCGGCGCCGGACGCTGCACCGGCACGCCGGGCCAGGTGGTCGGCTACTGGTACGCCGGATCGACCGCGCCCGGCCGCGCGGGGCAGACGATCACGATGCGGTCGGGCGCCAACGTCCGCGCCGACTACCCCGACGTGCACAACGGCTACAACGCCCGGGCGCCGATGACCTGCGCCCTGAAGGCCGGCGACCGCCTGACCCTGAGCCGTGACCCCATCGCCGTCCCCGGCGGCGCCTTCTGGGTCCCCGTGGTGGCCGGCGACCTGCTGCCCTGAGCGCCGGGCTCAGGTCGGGGGCGCCACCGCCAGGTCGACCTCGACCCCGTAGTGGTCGCTGGCCTCGACCTGCTCGCCGCCGACGTCCAGGTCGCGCTCGGTGAACCGGTGGCGGCTGCCGGCGACGTGGATCCGGCCCGCCGGGTCCCGGGCCAGCAGGTGGTCCAGCCGCGCCGGCTGCTCGGTGCCGGCGTACTGCCGGTGGTAGAGCCGGTTGCAGTCGGTGGCGGTGTAGGCGCGAAGGTGCTCCTCGGAGCAGCCCAGGCCCCCGCGCAGGGCCGCCTCGGGGTCGTTGTCCAGGGCGCGGCCCAGGCGCACCTCCAGGTCCGCCTCTGCCAGCGGCCTCCCGCGGATCGCCAGGTCGACCAGGCCGCCGTAGTGGTGCAGGGCCGGCAGGCTGAGGGCGTCGTGCCACCACGCGCTGTCGATGCCGCCGCCCGGTCGGCGCCAGGCCTGCCGCCCGTAGAAGGCGCCGGCGTTCAGGTCGCCGCCCACCAGCACCAGCTCGTCGGCGGGCCGCCGTGCCACCGCCAGCCCCAGGGCCCGCGACTGGTGCAGCCGGTGCTTCCAGGCGTGCGGGTAGGCCTGCAGGTGGGTGTCGAAGACGCTGAGCGGGCCCAGGGCCGGGTGCACGAAGCCCACGCGCAGCCAGCTGCGGTGGATGCGGTCCTTGCGGGGCAGGTCCAGCGCCTCCAGGCGGTCCTGGTGCCCGTAGGCGTGCACCTCGACCTCGGGCTCGCCGGCGAGCACCTCCTCGCGCAGCAGCACCGCCAGGCCGTCGACGTGCCGCCGGGGCGGGCAGCACAGCCGGTAGCCCGCCGCCGGCGCCCGCTCGCCCAGGGCCTGGATCTCCGGGGCGTGCCACAGCTCCTGCAGCAGGACGATGTCCGCCCCCGAGGACAGCAGCCGCGCGAAGATCCCCTCGCGCCGCTCCCGCACCCAGGGGCTCTGCCGGTAGGGCCGCCCAGCGACGAGCACGTCCAGCAGCGCCAGGTTCCAGGTCAGCACCCGCAGCGGCACGCTGTCCGGCGTCGGCGGCGGGTTGCCCCGGCAGGTGTCGCGCAGCCACCCGGTCGGATCGGGCGCCGCCACGAAGCGCAGCTCGCGGCGCAGCAGGTCGGCCGCGACCAGCTCCTGCCCGCCGTCGATCGCGTCCGCCAGGTGCAACAGGGGCGGGCTGTCCGACAGCCGCACGCCGTCGCCGCGCCCCACCCCCACGGGCACGGTGGGGCGGTTGACCCGCAGCAGGCTCCACACCAGGTCGGCCAGGGCCCGACCGGCCCCCCGGCTCACGAGCCGCTGTCCCCGGCGCCGCCCCCGTCGGTGTCCCAGGCGCAGACTCCGTCGTCGCAGCGGTAGCCCGTCGCCTTGGGGCAGGTCCCGTCGACCGGGTCCACCAGGGAGCAGCCCAGGTCGTCGCCGAGCTGGAGGATGTAGTAGAGCTGCGCGGGGTCGGCGTCGTTGGCCTGGACCGCCTGGCAGAACAGGTCGTCCGCCGTGCCGGGGATGGGCAGGCCGCAGTCCTCGTCCACCTCGCAGGCCTGGACCGCGGCGAGCTCGGCCTCCCACTCCGCCTGGACGATCCCGCACGGGTCCTCCTCTTCCTTGCAGGCCAGCATCAGCAGGATGGGGATGAGGGGCACGGGACCTCCGCGGCCGGGACCTTAGCCCCGGTCCTCGCCCAGGCGCCACGATCCCCCACCGGATAGCCGGCCACATGGCGCCGCCCCTGCTCCTCCTCGCCCTGGTCGGGCCCGCCGGGGCCGCCGAGCTGCAGTGGCGCGCCGCGCTGGGCGCCCAGCTCGACGCCGACAGCCACGGCATCGCCGACGCGGGGGTGCGGGGCGGGGACTGGTCGGCCCAGCTGCTGACCGACACGCTCGACCTGCGCTGGGCGCCCGAGCGCGACCGGGGGCGGGCCTGGCTGGCGCTGCGGGGCGAGCTGGGCGCCACCGGCCTGTTCATCTCGCCCTGGACGGACGGCGCCCCCGATCCCGGCCGGGCCCTGCTCTCGCACGCCGTGGGAGTGCAGGCCGGCGGGCTGCGCTACCTGCCCCACGGACTGTACGCTGGCGCCCAGGCCGAGCTGCGCTGGCAGGCCTTCGGCGCGATGGCCGACACGACGATCCCCGTCCCCGACGCACGCCCGGTCGGCCTGGCCGACGCCATCGTCGGCTGGTGGAGCCCCGACGCCAGCGCCTGGGTCCGCGGCGGGGTGGACGGCTGGCTGCTCCACGACGAGGCCACCGTGACCCCGCACGCCCACTTCGAAGGCAAGGCCGCGGCACCCTGGGCGGTGGGCCCGGCGGTCGAGCTGCGGGCCGGCGTCGCCCAGGGCCAGGACGAGGTGACCGCCACGCGCCTGGGCGGCCTGACCCCCTACGTGGTCCCCGTGGCCGGCGCGGCCTGGGCCGAGTGGCGGGTCGAAGACCATGCCGCCTTCCGCCTGGGCCTGCGCGGGCGGACCCACCTGGGCGACCAGGGCCTGCTGGCGGTGATGCCCTTCGCCGACGCGGCCGTGGCCGAGGGCATCGTGAGCAGCCAGCCCGCGGGCCCCTGGGCGGTGGGCTTCGGCCTGCACGGCCGCTGGGAGCAGGGCCGCAGCCACGCCGAGGTCGCCGTCGGCCACGCCCCGTGGATCGAGCGGGCCGAGGGCGTGGGGCGCACCAGCCTGTACCTGCTGCTCGGGGTGGACTGGGGGGCGGGGACCCGCCTGTGGCGACCGCAGGAGCCGACCGCCGGACTATGATCGCGGGCGGAGGTGCCCGTGTCCGAGCCCGCGCTGCGCCGGACCTCGTTCGAGGACTACGCCGCCGCCGAGCTGGACGGCCCGCAGAAGCACGAGTGGCTGGACGGCCAGGTCACGGCCATGGCCGGCGGCACCCCGCTGCATGCGCAGCTCGCTGCGCAGGTCACCCACCTGCTTCGTCAGGCGCTGCGCGGCGGCCCCTGCCGCGTCTACTCCTCGGACCTGATGGTCAAGGTCCCCGACGGGCTGGCCACCTACCCCGACGTCACGGCGGTCTGCGGCCCGCTGCAGTCCCCGCCCTCCTGGCCCCACGCCGCGAGCAACCCCCGCCTGCTGGTCGAGGTCCTCTCCCCGGGCACCGCCGCGTGGGACCGCAGCGGCAAGTTCCTGCAGTACCAGCGCATCGCCGAGCTGCGCACCTACCTGCTGGTCAACCCCGACGTCCGCCGGGTCGAGTGGTTCGAGCGCGGCGAGGTCGGGGCCTGGACCTGGCGCAGCGCCGGCCCGGGAGAGGTGGCCACGCTGCACGACCTGGGCGTCCTGCTCGCCGTGGACGAGGTCTACGAGGACACCGACGTCGCGCCCGAGCTGACGGGCCCCATGCTGCTGCGGGAGCGCCAGCAGGCCGGCTGGGGCGCCTGATCAGGCCGCGGCGGGCGCCTCCTCGGGCAGGCGCGACCGCCGGATGAGCGCCAGGGCGCTGAAGAAGATCGCCACGCCGACCACGCCCAGGCCGGCCTCGGTCAGCAGCATCGCCACCGGCCCCGCCGTGTCCGCCACCCGCCCCAACAACAGCCCCAGCCACCAGATGGGGAAGTTGCTGAGTGAGGCGTAGAGGTTGTACTTGGTGGCCGCGCTGGCGGCGCCGATGGCGTTGAGCACCACCGCCGTGAAGGCGGCGTAGGCCGTGCCCACCCCGAAGGAGTAGGCCATCTGCCAGGCCACGTAGGCCCCGACCGAGGGTGGGGTCAGCGCCATGCCGACCGTCACCGCGCCGATGCCCAGGCCGCAGATCACGTAGGCGATGCGGGGGTGGACCCGGTCGCTGAGCCAGCCGCCGGCGAAGGCGCCCAGGATGGTCAACAGGCCCGCGCCGAAGCCCTGGAGCAGCGCCACCTCGCGCTCCCCCGCGCCCCATCGGGCCGCCACCGCCGCCTGCGTGAGCACGCCCTGGGCCGCGCCGGTGCCCACCGGCATGAAGCAGATGACCGCCGCCGCCAGCCCTCCCTTGCTCTTCGCCAGGCTCCGGACGTCCCCGAAGACCCCGCGCAGCGCCTGCCAGGGCGTCTTCGCCGCGTGGTGGCTGCCGCCGCCCGAGACGAAGGCCAGCGCCAGGTTGCAGGCCATGAACAGCACACCCATGATCGCCCCGGCCATCCATGGCGCGGGCAGGTGCTGGAGCATCAGCAGGCCCAGGCCGCCACCGAAGCCGGCGCCGCCCAGGTTGCCCGCCTGGAACCAGGCGCTCACCCGCCCGACCTGGTCCGGCGGGGTCACCGCCGCCATGATGGCCTCGATCGCCATGCCGACGATGGAGTTGACCAGGCTGGCGACGGCCACGATGGCCAGCAGCAGCCACAGGGTCTCGGGCCCCAGCGGGATGGTCGACATCAACAGCACGCCCAGCGCCGACAGGCTGGTCGCGATGGCGTACCAGCGCTTGGGTGTCAGGGTGACGTCGACGACGGGCGCCCAGGACCACTTCAGCCACTGCGAGATCAGCGAGGCCGCGCCGAGCAGGGCGCCCTCGGTGATCGACAGCCCGTGGCGGGTGGCCAGGAAGGTGAGCGCCACCGTGACGAAGCCGCCCAGCGCCCCGAAGGGCAGGTACAGGACGCTCCAGACGACCGGGTGGGGAGGCGGGCGGGCGGGGGTGGACAGGGCGCACCTCGAGCGGGCGGCGCGCACTATCGCAGAGGTGGTCACGATCCGTATCCCCGGGGGCTACACTGCCCGCCCGCGGCCCCGCCTCCGGATACCGACCCCCCGCACCGGTCCCAGGGGTGTCTCGTGCTCCAGCGAACCCACCTCGACTCGCCCTTGCCCGCCAGCCCCTCCACCCCCCGCGCGCGCAGCGGCGTGCTTGCCACCATCGGCGACACGCCCATGGTGCGGCTGGAGCGGCTGTGGGCCCCTCGCCGCTGGGCCCTGCACGCCAAGATCGAGGGCACCAACCCCGGCGGCAGCGCCAAGGATCGCGCCGCCCTGCGGATCATCGAGGACGCCCTGGCCGACGGTCGGCTGCGCCCGGGCGGCATGGTGGTCGAGTCCTCCTCGGGCAACATGGGCCTGGGCCTGTCCGTCGTCTGCGCCAGCTACGGCATCCCCTTCACCTGCATCGTCGACCCGCACACGACCCCCCAGAACCTGGCGCTGATGCGCGCCTACGGCACCACCGTCGAGGTGGTCACGACCGAGGACCCGGTGGTCAAGAGCTACCTGCCCACCCGGCTGGCCCGCGTCCGGCAGATCCTCGACGCGAACCCCGGCGCCTTCTGGCCCAACCAGTACGAGAACCAGAGCGGGGTCGCCGCGCACTACCACGGCACCGCGCCCGAGATCGCGCGGCAGCTGGGCCGCTTCCCCGACTGGCTCTTCGTCGCCGTCGGCACCTGCGCGACCATCCAGGGCACGGCCCGCTGGTTCAAGGACCAGGGCGCCCACACCCGCATCGTCGGCGTCGACTCGGTCGGCAGCGTGGTCCTGGGCGGACAGGCGGCGCGGCGCAAGATCCCCGGCATCGGCTCGGCCCAGAAGAGTCCCATCCTGGACCTGGGCCTGGTCGACCACGCCGTCCAGGTCGAGGAGGA
The DNA here is from genome assembly GCA_023150805.1 of Myxococcota bacterium. GTDB lineage: Bacteria > Myxococcota_A > UBA796 > UBA796 > UBA2385 > UBA2385. Next base: position 73,501 of record JAKLKF010000018.1, read on the forward strand.
CGAGGCGATCGCCTGGTGCCGGCGCCTGGCGGTCGGCGAGGCCATCCTGGCCGGCGGCTCGTCGGGCTGCGTGCTGGCGGCGATCGACCGCATGGCGGCGCACTTCCAGGACGGCGATGTGGTGGTGGGCCTGCTGCCCGACCGGGGCAGCCGGTACCTGGAGCTCATCTTCGAGGACGGAGCGGACGGCGATGGCCGTCGGTGACCTGCGGATCGTGACGGGCGAGCAGGTGCGCGCCCTGCTGGAGGCGGACCGGCCCGGCGTGATCGAGGCGGTGCGGCAGGCCTACCTGGCCTGGGGCCGGGGCGAGGCGACCCCGCCCGACTCGACCTTCCTGCGCTTCCCCGGGCGCGCCCGCGAGCGCATCATCGCGCTGCCCGCCTGGCTGGGCGGCCCCTGGAACATGGCCGGCATCAAGTGGATCGCCAGCTTCCCGGAGAACACCCGCCGGGGCCTGGACCGCGCCTCGGCCACGCTGGTCCTCAACGACATGGAGACCGGCTACCCCGTCGCGCTGCTGGAGTCCTCGGTCATCAGCGCGTGGCGCACCGCCGCCTCGGCCGCGCTGGCCGCGCAGGTGATCCACCCCGGCCAGCCCCGCACCGTCGGTGTCATCGGCGCCGGGCTGATCGCGTGGGAGACCCTGCGCTTCCTGCGCAGCCTCTTCCCGTCCTTGCAGCGCCTGGTGGTGCACGACCTCTCGACCGAGGCCGCCGACCACTTCCTCGCCCGCGCGCACGACTTCGGCGAGCGGCAGCGCGCGCCCGACGCCCAGGCCCTGCTGTCGACGGCGGACATCACCGTCCTGGCGACGACCGCCATCCAGCCCCACATCGCCACCATCCCCGCCGCCGACTGGCCGCGCACCGTGCTGCACCTGTCGCTGCGGGACCTCGAGCCCGAGTGCCTGCTGGACGCCGACAACACCGCCGACGACGTGCACCACGTCAACCAGGCCCGGACCAGCGTGCACCTGCTCTCCGAGCAGCTCGGCCACGCGGGCTTCCTGCGCGCGGGCATGGCCGACCTGCTCTCCGGCCGCGCCGACCCGCGGGACCCCGACAAGCCCCTGCACATCTTCCACCCCTTCGGCCTGGGCATGCTCGACCTGGCCGTCGGTGCCATGGCGCTGGCGGCCGCCGAGACGGCCGGCGTCGGCACCGTGGTCGAGGGCTTCCTGCCCCGGCCCTGGCGGGCCTCGTGAGCCCCCTGGATCGGGCCGTCGACGGCTGGGTGGCCGAGCGGTGCAAGGCGATGGGGCGCGCCAGCCTGGCGCCGGGCGCCGACCTGCACGACGAGGGGCTGCTGGACAGCGTGTCGCTGGTGGAGCTGCTCCAGGTGGTGGAGCAGGCGACCGGTCGAGAGGTCGACCTGCTCGACCTGGACCTGGACGCGCTCACCACGGTCCAGGCCGTCAAGGCCGAGCTGGGCCGCGTGGTCGGCTGAGCCGGGAGCACAGTGGACCACCCCTGGACGACCGATCAGGACCGCGCCGACATGCAGGCCGCGCTGGCCCGGCTGGCGGCGGAGGGGGCGCCCATCCCCGTGCGGGCCACGCAGCGGCTGCTGCTGCGGCCCTTCGAGGACCGCGACCGCGCGCCCTTCGCCGCGATCAACGCCGACCCCGAGGTCGCCGCCTGGCTGCCCGCCCCGCTGTCGCCGACCGAGTCGGACCGGCTGATGGACCAGGTGATCGCCGACGCCCGGCACCGGGGCTTCGGGCTGTTCGCCGTGCAGGAGCAGGCCACCGGGGACTTCCTGGGCTTCGTCGGCCTGGCGGTGCCGGCCTGGCAGGCTCACTTCACCCCCGTCGCCGAGATCGCCTGGCGGCTGGCGCGACCCGCCTGGGGCCAGGGCTACGCCACCGAGGCCGCCCGGGACGTCCTGGACTGGGCCTTCGGCACGCTCGGGCTGCCCGCCATCTGGTCGTGGACCAGCGTGCACAACCACCGCTCGTGGCGGGTGATGGAGCGCCTGGGCATGTCCCCGCTGGGCACCTTCCCGCACCCTCGGCTGGCGCCCGGCAGCCTCCTGTCCGAGCACGTCGCCTACCGCCTCCAGCGCCCCGGGACCGCGAGACCTGTGGCCGCCGGGTAGACCCGCTATACTGGAGCTACCTGCACTGCTGGAGATCCGATGTTCCACCTGACCCTGCTCGCCCTCGCCCTCCTCGCCTGCGGTGACAAGGACGGCGACGACACCTCGAGCGGCGACGGCGGCGCCACCGATGGCGGCGCCACCGACGGCGGCGGCACCACCGATGGGGGCACCACCGATGGCGGCGGCACCACCGATGGCGGCGGCACGGATGGCGGCGGCACGGACGGCGGCGGCACCGACGGCGGCGGCACCGACGGCGGCGGCACGGACGGCGGCGGCACCGACGGCGGCGGCACCGACGGCGGCTCCCCCGACGGCGGCTCCCCCGACGGCGGCTCCCCCGACGGCGGCGGCACCGACGGCGGCTCCCCCGATGGCGGCTCGACCGATGGCGGCTCGACCGACGGCGGCTCGACCGACGGCGGCTCCCCCGATGGCGGCTCGACCGACGGCGGCTCGACCGACGGCGGCTCGACCGACGGCGGCTCGACGGACGGCGGCTCGACCGACGGCGGCAGCGCCGACCTGTCCTTCACCGAGGACTTCGAGTCCTACGCCGCCGGCGACTTCGTCGGGGTGGTCTCCGACCACTTCGAGACCTGGATCCCCGGTGACGAGGGCCGCCCCTCGGACGCGGTGGTGACCAGCGACCTCGCCCACGGCGGCTCGCTGTCCATGGTGATCGAGCAGACCGTGTCCACCGGCGGTGACGACGACGTGGTGCTGATCCTCGGCGCGACCGAGGGTGCCTGGACCGCCACCTGGTCGATGTACGTCGACAGCGGCGCCTACTTCAACGTCCAGGGCGTGGGCTCGCCGTGGGGCGACTGGCAGCAGGAGGTCCTGGTCGACGCCGACGGCAACGTCTACGACCTGTACTCCGTCACCAGCGTCAAGGACGCCATCGGCACCATCGCGGTGGGGACGTGGGTGAAGGTCGAGTACACGGTGGATCTGGACGCCGGCACCCAGGACCTGGTGGTTGACGGCGTGGAGATCCTGACGGCCGACTTCACCGGCACGTCCTTCGGCGGCATCGACTTCTTCGCCGTCGCGCCCAGCTTCTCCGAGCCCGCCCTGTTCTACGTCGACGACATCGAGTTCGCCGAGGCGGAGTAGCGCGTCCCGGCTCAGCCGGGCCCCTCCACGCAGAAGGGCACGTCTCCGTCCAGCCCCGTCGCCTGCCAGGTGCCCGGGGCGGCGAAGCCCGCCGTCTCCTCCTTCTTGCGGGCGCGCAGCCAGTGGCTGTGGTGCGCACGGGGGTGGGGGTGCGCCCCCAGCGACGTGAGCGCCTGGGCGAGCGCGGCGCCGCAGGGGGGCGCGTAGAGCAGGCCGGCGCCGGTGCGGCGGGCGTGGTCGGCCGCCGCCCGCAGCAGGGCGGGCAGGAGATCCTCGCGCCCGGGCCGGACCACCAGGTCCAGCAGGCGGAGCTGCCGGGCCCGGCCATCCGAGGGGTGGTGGGTCGCACACACGGCCCAGCCCTGCAGGGCACCGTCCCGCTCCACCTCCAGCAGGGCGGGTGGCGGCGCGTCCGGGTCGGACAGCATCCACCGCAGCGTGGCGGCGTCGCGCCGCAAGCGCAGCCCGGGCTGGCGGGAGAGCTCCGCGCCCAGCTCGTCGTAGCGGTCGTCCACCGCCTGCCGATCCCGCACCCTCACCCGGCGGGCCAGGGGGTGGCGCGGCACGTGCGCCTTCCCGGACGCCCGCCGCGCCAGGCGTGCGAAGGGCGCGCCCACCCACGACAGCGGGCCGGCGAGCGACGCCTGCCGCTGGTGGAGCTGCTCGCGCAGGGCGGCCCGGTCGGCCCCGACCCACACCAGGCCCTGCCGGAAGCTGTCGTCCCCCGGGGTCTCGGACTTGCACAGGCGATACAGGTCCTCGCTCTCGGCGTTGGCCGTGGTCGACAGGAACAGCGCCACCTCGGGCTGCTTGAACCAGGCCTGCAGGAGCTTCAAGCTGTCCCCCCGCGCCGCCTCCTGCACCACGTAGCCGCTGCAGGTCGCCGCGCGCACGGGCACGCCGTCCCGCACGTAGTCCTGCGGGATGTTGCCCAGGTAGCCGACCACCCCGGCCTCGCCCTCCAGCACCCAGCCCTGGGGCGGCGGGCTGGAGAAGCCCGCCCGCGCCGGGTTGTCCTGGAACAGCCACCGCCAGCCCGCCGCCGAGTGCGCCTTGAAGCCCACCGAGCGCTGCAGCAGCCCCACCGCCGGGGCGTCGGCCGCCGTCGCCTCTCGCAGGCGCAGGCGCGCCGCCCGGGCATCGATCGGCGCCACCTCAGCCTCCCAGTCGCGCCAGCAGCGCCCCGCGGTCGATCTTCCGGTTGCTGTTCAGCGGCAGCTCGTCCAGCCGCTCGATCCGTCCGGGGACCATGGCCGCGGGCAGGCGCGTCTCCAGCCCGCGCCGAAGGTCGTCGGTCGACGGTTCATCTCCGCCCGCCAGGAAGGCCACCAGGCCCTGGGCGTTGCCCTCGACCACCGGGAAGGGGATCACCGCGACCAGGTCGGTGCCCGCGACCACGCGCAGGGCCGCCTCGATCTCGCCCAGCTCGATGCGGTGGCCCCGCAGCTTGATCTGGTGATCCATGCGGCTGACGAAGTGGTACATGCCGCGCTCGTCCCGCTCCACCAGGTCGCCCGTGCGGTACCAGCGCCCGCCGCGATCGGGCAGGGTCACGAAGCTCTGGGCGGTGCGCTCGGGCATCTTCCAGTAGCCCGCCCCGACCTGGGGCCCCTCCAGCAGCAGCTCGCCCTGCCCGGCCCCCAGGACCTCGCGCCCCTGCTCGTCCAGCAGGATGTGCTGGTGGCCCGGAAAGGGAATGCCGATGGGCACGATGCCGTGTCGGCACTCGGCCTCCGACGCCTCTGTCCACCGGTAGAAGGCCAGCTCCATCGTCGTCTCGGTCGGACCGTACACGTTGTACAGCACCGAGTTCGGCGCCGCCGCCGCAAAGGCCCGCGCCGCGCTGGCCGGCAGGGGCTCGCCGCACAGCATGCTGACCTTCAGCAGCGGGAACACGCCGGGCCGCAGGGTGCCCTGGCGGGCCATCAGCATCGCCGCCGAGGCCACGCTGAACCACCAGGTGATGCGCTGGTCGCGGATGAAGCGCGCCGGCGCCACCAGCTGCCGCGCCGGCACGACGCACAGGGCCGCCCCGCTCCACCACGCCTGCAGCATGTCGTGCAGGGCGATGTCGAAGGTCAGCTCGTAGGTGGTGGCCAGGCGGTCCTCGGGCAGGGGCGTCGCCACGTGCTCGCGGAAGTTCCGCATGTAGTGGGCGAAGTGCCCGTGCTCGATCGCCACCCCCTTGGGCTGGCCCGTGCTGCCCGAGGTGAAGACCAGGTAGGCCAGGTCGCCGGCCTGCACCGGGGGGGCCACCAGCGGGGCGGGCCCCAGGGCGTCGGCGCCGACGAAGCTCACCTGCGGGAAGGCCCCCGCCAGCGCGGGGGGCACCGGCCCCTCGGGCAGCACCACCCGGCGCACGGCCGGCGCCTCGGCCAGCAGCGGCCCCACCTGGTCGAGCGCCTCGGGCCCCACCAGCAGGGTCTGCACCTGGGCCTGGTCCAGCACGCTGGCCTGCCGCACCGCCGGGTGCTCCGGGTTCAGCGCCACGTGGGCGGCGCCCGCGCCGAAGACCGCCAGGCTGCCGGCGTAGGACGTCAGCGACCGCGAGGCCAGCACGCCCACCAGGGCGCCCCGCACCGGCCCCAGGGCCGCGGCGATGCTGCCGGCCAGGGCGCACAGCTCCCGGTAGGAGAGGTGGCGGTCCCCCAGCTCCAGGGCGACGCGGTCGGGGTGACGGGCCAGCGCGAGGAGCACGCCTTCGACGGGCGAGGGGGCGACCAGGCGGTGGGAGAGGTCGGCGGGCATGGGGGGCTCCGAGGGCAGGCGGACCTCTATGCCGCTGGCGATGGGACCTGGAAGGAATTTCGGCGCCCCGCTTGCGCCCGGTCGTCACCCTGTGGCAAGCTCCTCCAGCGGGCCAGCCCCAGGGACGGGAGTCGGCTTCGCGAACCTGCAATTGGAGAAGCGCGATGAAAAGCCTCAAGCCTCAAGCCTCAAGCCTCAAGCCTCAAGCCTCAAGCCTCAAGCCTCGGCTCCTCGTTCGCTCGCATCCTGCCCCTGGGCCTGGGGGCCCTGATCGCCGCCGGCACGCCGGCCCTGGCGCGCCCGACGGGCTACGGTAGCGCGGTGTGCAACCCCGGGGGGACGGACGTGTGCACCTGGAACGGCGTCGCGGACCGGTGGGACTGCGATGTCTCGGCCATCGGTGAGACCGGACAGACCACGGCGTGGCTCATCTACGGGGAGCGGACCGACCTGGCCGACGACTGCGGCAACATCTGCGACGGCAAGCTGTACTGCGCCTTCGGCGTCCAGAACGGCGTGAAGTTCTACTGCGACCTGCCGCAGACCGTGGGCCAGGATCTGCAGGAAGCCCGGCTGCTGGGCACCGAGTACCAGGACATCCTGTCGCTGCAGTACCACGAGAGCACGACCCAGTGCCGCATGAAGAACCACGGCCTCAACAGCATCTCCCTGGTGGTCGCCAAGGCGATCGGCAACGACGCGGCCGACGAGATCCACGGGTCCTGGGAGACGAACGCCACCTACCAGGACGACCTGCAGGGGTCCGGGGACGACGACGAGATCTACGGGCACGAGGGCGCTGACCTGATCTCGGGCGGTGGCGGTTGGGATCAGATCCACGCCGGCGACGGCGCGGACGAGGTCTACGGCGACGACGGCGCCGACTACATCAGCGGCGGCTTCGGCGACGATGAGCTGTACGGCGGCAACACCTCGGACTTCATCTGCGGTGATGACGGAGACGACACCTTGCATGGCGGCGCCGCCTACGACTACATGTGGGGCGGCGACGACGCGGATGTGCTCGACGGCGCGGCGACGGAGGCGGCGTGCTACGACGACGGGGTGGACACGCTGACAAACTGCGACATCTGGGCGGATCCACCCGAGGTCTGCCCGGTCGACGTCGCGGCCCCGGGGGCCTGAGATGACCGTGCTGCTCGCCCTGCTGCTGGCCTGCGCCGACAAGGGGGCGAGCGGCACTCCCCCCGTGGACGACACGGGGGCCGACTCGGGGACGCCCGTCACCGACCTGGACGGTGACGGGTATCCCGCGGAGACGGACTGCGACGATGAAGACGCCGAGGTGCACCCCGGCGCCACCGAGGACTGTGGCGACGGGGTGGACCAGGACTGCGACGGCGTGGAGCTGGGATGCGAAGGGAGCATGCCCGCGTCGTCGGCTGCCACCTACATCAAGGGTAGGATGGATGAGAAGGGCTTTGGTTACGCCCTGGGGCGCTCGTCTGCCATCGCATGGGATTGGACCGAAGACGGCTCACCGATGATCGTGACGGGTGCACCGTGGCGGGATGGTGAGACGGCAAACGGCCCCGAAGCTGCGGGAGCGGTGTTGGCCCTCGAAGTCACAGCGATCGAACCCAACCGTGATGTCGAGTCAGAAGCAGAGTGGGTGCTCTTCACCGATGAACCAGAAGTGAACTACGGCTGGGAGGTCAGGACGGCCGACCTGAACAGCGACGGCGCCACTGACCTCGTCATCGGCTCTGGCTACACTTCTGACCACCCCAGTCAAGAGGGCGACATCTGGTTCCATGCAGGACCGTTGAATGCCGAGAGCAAGCCCATTCGCGATGAAGGTATCCGTGTGCATGGAGCTTGGACCGATGGACCAATTGGCTTCGATCTGGAGGCATCAGAAGATGTGACCGGCGACGACAATCCCGACATCGTGGTCGACCGAGCCGCATCGTGCAACTGGGACAACTACGCAGGCGCCCTCGTCCTGGACGGCACCACCATCTCCGAGCGCACGGTCACCCCCGAAGATCCGTTCTACACTGCCGAGACCGTCTGCCTGACCGTCTTGCCCGAGCTGACCACGACGGACCTGGACGGCGACGGCATCGGCGACCTGGCCGCCGGCCTCTACCGGGGCGGCTCCATCATCACCGAGGACCCTGTGGACGGCGACCCGGTCTCCGACAACAACGGCCCCGGCTACGTCTACATCCAGCTCGGCCCGCTCACCGAGGGCGGCAGCCTGGGGGACGCCCACGGCCGCCTGGAGGGGCCCCACGCCAGGAGCGCCTTCGGACTGACCGTCGAACCCATGAGCGACCTGGACGGCGACGGACTGCCCGACCTGCTGGTCGGGGCCCCCCTGGCGGGGGAGGATGGCTCCTACGCCGGACGCGCCTGGGTCCTCTCCGGCGCCCAGGCGGCCCGCTGGGGCCCGGGCAGCGATGTCGCCCTGCTCACCATCGACGGGGACGGAGAGGAGGACCTGCGCCTGGGGGTCGGCATGGCCGACGCCGGGGACGTCGACGCCGACGGCCACGCCGACCTGCTGGTCGCCGCGTCGCAGGAGGGTCTCGACAAGTGGGCCGGCCGCGGCCAGGTCTACGCGTTCCGCGGTCCGCTGGCGGGAACCCTCACCCCCGACGACGCCACCCTGACGGTCAGCGGCAACGGCGCCGACGACCACCTGGGCCACCAGGGGTTGTGGTTTTTCGCCGGCGGCTCCCTGCTCGGAGACGTCGACCTCAACCAGGACGGCTACGACGACTGGATCGCAGGCGCCGAGCTCGGCAGCGAGGGCTACGCCGGCGCCATCTACCTGTTCTACGGCGGGGCCTGGGACTGACCGTGGTGGGATCATGGCCAAGGCAATCCGGCCCCGGGGGCCTGAGATGACCGTGCTGCTCGCCCTGCTGCTGGCCTGCGCCGACAAGGGGGCGAGCGGCACTCC
>JAKLKF010000190.1 GCA_023150805.1 Myxococcota bacterium
GCTCTCGCCGACCAGTTTCCCTGGACCATCGCACCAGTCGAACCTACTCGGTAGAAACTACCGATCCCGGGTACTAGAAGCTCTCCAGGTGCTTCCTGAGTTGCTGTTGCTTCCAGATGCCGGCTGGTTTCGGGCCTTGGAGCTGCACTTGAAAGTCGATGCCGCCGGTGAGGATGGCCGTGCCGTGCACCACAGACGCAACGCCGTCGGATCTGCGCTCCAAATGAGCTCGTCCTGCGCAGCGCGGAGCAAGTGGGCTTCGCCGCTCGGCAACTTGCAGCAGGACTCTGATGCTCCTAAGTCCGTCATGGGCCCCCCGTCGCCCCCTCCCCCCCACCCCCGGCCCCGCCATGCCCACCCCCACCCCACCCCTCTTCCACGGCACCCGCGCCGCCCTCTCCCCCGGCGACCTGCTCCCGCCGCGGGACGGCGCCGTCGCCTGCACGCCCAGCCTGGACGCGGCCATCTGGGCGGCGGAGCTGGCGGAGGGCGAGGGCGCGTCTGCGGTGTACCGGGTGGCGCCCACGGGCCCCTGCGAGGAGGCCGCCGCGGCCCCGGGCGCGCCGCCGCAACCCTACCCGACGATGACCTGGCGCTCGTCGGCGCCGCTGCGGGTGGTGGAGGAGGTCACACAGTGGCGCTACTTCCACGGGACGCGGGCGGTGCTGCAGCCGGGTGAGCTGCTGGTGGCGGGGCACGCGGCCAACTTCGGGCCGACGCCCCGCTCGGCGAACTTCGTGTATTTCACCCGCACGCTGGACGCGGCGACCTGGGGCGCCGAGCTGGCGACGGGCGAGGGGCCGGGGCGGCTCTACCTGGTGGAGCCGACGGGGCCCTTCGAGGACGATCCGAACCTGACGAACGCGCGCTTCCGGGGCAACCCGACGGGCTCGTACCGGTCGCGCGCGCCGCTGCGGGTGGTGGGCGAGCTGGAGGGGTGGACGGGCCACGCCCCGGAGCAGGTGCGCGCGATGAAGGAGGCGCTGGCCCGCCTGGACCAGGCGGGGGTGGAGCCGGACGACGGCTGAGGGCGGGCGCTGTCCCCGCGCGGGGACAGGGGCGGACGAGGGGGGACGACGCCCGCCCGAAGCGTCGCCCCTTCGCTGCGACCTTCGCGGTCCTCCGGCTGAGCCCCTCCCCTCGCGCTACCCTGCCCCCATGCCCCTGCCCCCGCCCTACCTGCAAGGCGCCTACCTGCTGCCCGAGCGGGTGCCCTCGCCGGCGCGCCACCCCTTCACGCTGCCGGTGGTGGCGGGCCTGGACCTGGTGCTGGACCGCGCGGTGACGGTGTTCGTCGGCGAGAACGGGACGGGCAAGTCGACGGTGCTCCAGGCGCTGGCGGTGCTGGCGCGGCTGCCACCGGGCGGGGGCGGGCGGGCGGAGCTGGGCTACGACCACCAGGTGCCGGCCGACCTGTCGGCGCCGCTGGCCGGGGCGATGCGGCCGCGCTTCCGCCGGCAGCCGCGGCGGGCCTGGTTCTTCCGCGCCGACATGCAGGGCCACTTCGCCGAGGCGCTGGCGTCCCGCCACGGGCACCACGCCTACGGCGACGACGAGGACGCGCTCTTCGCCGACCGGCCGCTGCACACGCTGTCCCACGGCGAGGCCTTCCTGGCGACGATCCACAACCGCGCCCGCGGCGGGCTGATCCTGCTGGACGAGCCGGAGTCGGCGCTGTCCCCGCAGCGGCAGCTCTCGTTGCTGGCCCTGCTGGCCCGCGCGGTGCGCGCCGGCGACACGCAGGTGATCATGGCGACGCACTCGCCCATCATGATGACCTTCCCCGAGGCGCGGCTGCTGTCCTTCGACGAGGGCCGCGTGCGACCGACCACGCTGGAGCAGACCCGCCACTACGAGATCACACGAGGGATCCTGGAGAGCCCGGCGCGGTACTGGCAGCACCTGCTGGATTGAAGGGGGCGCGCGGAGGGGGGTGTCAGATCTTCAGACCCGGCTCCCACTCACGGCTGGCGCACCCGTCGGCCTGGCCACGCCTGCGCGAAGAGGTCTTCGCCCAGGTACATCACGCGCAGCGCGTCCTCCACATCGGCGTCGCTGTAGTCGGGGTGACGCGCGCGGATGCCGGCCCGCGCCAGGTCCCGCCCGCTCTCGGCCAGCTCCAGGCCGAGCTCCAGCCGGCGCTCGGGTCCCAGGCGGCGGTAGGCCCTGAGCTGGGCCGCGTGCGCTCCTGCCGTGGTGTCGCCGGGTCGCTTCATGGGCTCCACCTCTCTCGTCGCCCCCGCGCCAGGCGCCTCCCCGGCGCTCAGGCGCCGCCGACGACCGAGGGGCGGCCCGGCTGCAGCAGGGGCAGGACCTGGTGCTGGTCGAGCAGGTCCGCAAAGGCGTCGAAGCCGTGGCGCACCTTGAAGTCCAGCTCGTCGGCGTAGACGAACAGCGGGCTGAGGAGCTGCACGGTGCGACCGTCGGGGGCGTGCACGACCCAGTCCTCGGGCGCGTCGAGCAGGCCCAGCGGCGGCACGATGACGGCGCCGACGCAGCGGGTGCTGTCGTCCAGGGGCGCGGCGGGGTCGCCGTTGGGGATCGAGTGGCCGTAGGACAGCCACGTCTTGTAGTCGTGGGGCAGGCGCGCCAGGAGCTTGGTGAAGCCGATGGGCCAGTAGACGTGGGGCTCGCTGCCCAGGCGAAGGTCGTGCAGGCCGGTCTCGCCGAACCAGCCCTGGGGGAGGAGCAGGACCAGCTCGGCGTGGGCGGGGTGGCCCTGGGCCGCGAACGCCTCGGGCAGGGTCATGGGCAGGCCGCTCATGCCGGTCGTGAACAGGACCCAGAAGTCCCGCTCGCCGCCCGGCGGGACCAGGTGCACGTCGATGTGGACCCGGTCGGAGACGAACTCGTGGAAGACGCTGATGGCCTCGCCGACCCGCTCGGCGAGGTGCTGCTCGACCGCGGTGGCGAGCACGGCGTCCTCGGTGGGCGGCGTCCAGCCGGACGGGTCCGCCTGGTGGTGGTAGATGACGGAGCCGCCCTCGGATCGATCGTCTGTGGCCATGCCTGCACCTGGGGAGGAGGGAGCCGCATGCTGGCACAGGTCGGGCGGCCGGGCCAGCGGGGAAGCACGCGAGCCCCTCACCCGCCGCTGCGCGGCACCCTCTCCCCCGCCGGGGGAGAGGGGACGTCGGATCCAGGTTCTTCCTGTTCGCCAGGCCGGGAGGGAGGCGACGAGAGATCCCCCCCCTACTCCTCAGCCACCAGCACCGCGCGCACGGGGCTGGCGTCGGCCCCGGGGATGCGCAGCGGCAGGGCGATCAACGTGTACAGACCGTCGGGCACGCCGTCGAGCACGATGCCCTCGAGGATGGCCATGTCGTGCTGGTGGATGGCCTGGTGGCTCTCCAGGGCCTTGCTCTCGAAGGGGTCGACGCTGGGCGTGTCGATGCCGACCAGGCGGACGCCGCGCTCGGCCAGGTGGTGGACCAGGGCGGGCGAGAGGGCGGCGAAGTCGGTGTCAAAGCGCTCGGGATCGGGGAAGGTGCCGGTGCGCAGGAGCACGCGTGGCGCCCGGATCCGGCCGCCCAGGTCGCCGGGCTGGATGCGGGCGCCGCGAGCGACGTGGGCGGTGAGCACCTGGCAGGGGCCGTAGTACAGGTCGAGGGACCGCTCGCCGATGCCGGGGGCGCCGGCGGCGTAGTGCGAGGGGCCGTCGGTGTGGGCGCCGACGTGCACGGTGGTGGTGATGCTGGACAGGTCCAGGTTGGCGCCCTGGTCGATGCGCAGGGCGTAGTCCTGCTGGAAGGGCACGTCGCCCGGCCAGACGGCGCTGCGTGGGGACAGGGGCGGGCTGATGTCGATGAGGCGCGGCACCCGCTCAGCCCCCCGTCGCCAGCTTCTGCACGTCGACGTCGCCGGCGGCGGCGATGACCTTCAGCTCGACGGCGATGGGGGTGGGCAGGGCGCGGACAGCCAGGGTGGTGCGCGTGGCGCCGACGCTGGCGAAGACCTCGCCGTAGACCTGGTTGTAGCCGGCGAAGTCGCGGTCCATGTCGACCAGGAAGGCGGTGACGTCGAGCACCCGGTCCAGGCTGCTGCCGGCGGCTTCGAGGATGCGGCGCACGTTCTCGATGCAGGCGCGGGTCTGGGCGACGATGTCATAGGACAGGGGGTTGCCCTGGGCGTCGCGGATGGGGCCGCCGGGGATGGCGTCGGTGCCGGGCTGGCGGGGGCCGACGCCGGACAGGTAGAGCAGGTCGCCGACCCGCCGGGCGTGGGGGTAGGCGCCGACGGGCCTGGGCGCGGTGTCGGTGTGGATCGCACCCGTGGGGATCGCACTGGAGGGGCGGGCGGGCGCGGTTGCACGCGCGGGCGCCGGCACGTGGACAGAGGGGGGCACCTCGGACGGGCCGGCGCGGCCCAGGCCCCGCTCCATTGCGGGGGCGCCGGGGGCCCCGCCGGGGGCGCGGGCGGTGGGGGCCTGCAGCACCTCGGCGTCGCCCAGGAAGCGCTCGACGCCGTCCTCGTCGAACTCGTGCTGGCCGTGCTCGGTGGCGGCGGGGGCCAGGCTGACGAGGGCGGCGCCGGTGCCCCACAGGGGGCCGTAGCCGTGCACGGTGCCGCGCAGGCGGTTGCCCTGGTCCATGAGCGCCGACAGCCACCAGATGGCCTTCATCTTCTGGTCGGCGTGGGCCTGGTGGGCGACGGTGCGGGCGAGCTGGGCGACGTCTTCCAGCCGCCCCTCGGAGAGGATCTCGAGCAGCTTCTGGTTCCACTCCTCGTCCTTGGGCGAGGAGAGGTGGTCGTCGGCGGGGGCGACGGGGCGGGTGTGCATCCGCGCCGACAGGCTGGTGACGGCGACGGCGATCGCCCGCCGGCCGCCCTGGACGATGGCGTCGCGGGCGGCCTTGGCCAGGACCACGGTCTCGCCGCGGTCGGCGTACATGTTGCAGCTGGTGGTCGTGGCGGGCAGGCGGTTGTCGGGGTTGAGCAGGGACAGGGCGACGACGGTGCCCGTGTCGATGGGGAAGCCCGGCCAGGCCACGGTGCGGCAGGACAGGCCCCGGGCCCGCGCGGCGGCGGCGTAGGCGGCGGCGTAGTCCGCGTCCATTCGCAGCTTGTAGGACATGGAGCCCAGCGCGTGGAACTCGGGGTCGACGTGGGTCCAGACGGGCTGCGGGTCGGCCTGGACCTGGTGGCCGATGACGCTCATCCACTGGGTGCTGTACAGGACGAGCAGGTCGGCGCCGTCCTGCTCGACGGCCTGGCGCACGCGGGCGGCGGCCTGGTCGTAGGCGTCGCGGATGCGCCGCCAGTGGGGCGAGGCGTCGGGGGCGAGCAGGGGGTGGGGCAGGCCCGGGACGATCAGGCCGAGGACGACGGATCCGGGGGCGCTCACGCGGCACCTCCGACGGCGTTCACACTGGGGGCGGCCACACCCGGGGCGGCCACACCCGGCGCCGGGTCGGGGGGCAGCCACTCGACCACGGCGTTGCCGGTGCCGATGACGGTGCCGTAGGCGTGCACGGTGGCGGGGTAGTCGGGCACGCCCAGGGCGCCCAGCAGCCAGGTCAGGCTTCCGTCCTTGCACTCGCTGGTGGCCTGCTCGATGAAGTCGGGCATCTCGTCCAGCAGCTGGCGGCACCGCCCCTTCCGCATCAGCTCGATGACGTGCATGTCCCACCGGTACTGGTTGTGCGAGTAGGGGTGCTCGGCCGTCATGTCCTCGGGCACGGCGGGCTCGCTGGTGAAGTGGCGGTGCGACAGCGAGTTGCTGGCCAGCAGCACGGCGCGGCGGCCGGTGCGCTCGATCGCCCGGCGGGTGGCGCGGCCCAGCGCCAGCATCTCCTGCTCGCCGACCTCGTTGCTGAAGGAGAAGTAGGCGCGGTTGCTGGAGATGCCGACGATGGGGCGGTCCCACTGCGGCCGCGCCAGGTGGCAGCTCACGATGGTGCCGTAGTCGACCCGGAAGTCGGGGTTGCGCATCAGCTCGGTGACCAGCCCGGCGTCGGCGCCCTCGGCGGCGATGGCCTCGGCCAGCTCGACGTCGACGGACAGGTCGTAGTGGTAGCGGAACAGGTTGGGGAAGATGGGGTCGACCGACAGCGAGCGGAAGCGCGGCACGCCCAGCAGGTGGTGGCCGGTGACAGTCTTCCAGTGCGGCGAGTGCACGACGATGGTGTCGAAGGCCAGGGACTCCAGCCGCTGCCGCACCTGCTCGTAGCCCCAGCGCAGCACCTCCCAGCCGCCCTCGGAGCGCGGCTCGTTCTGGGGCGGGTTCTCGGCGTAGACCAGGTGGGGCGGGTGCGGGGCGAGGAAGCCGGCGACGATGGTGCCGGGCTGGGCGGGCTGGCCGGACTGGGCGGGGGTCGGGGACACGGCGGCTCCGGGCGAGGCGGGGGCTCTATCTTGCAGGCGCGGGGGCCGAGCGTGGGTGACGGCGGCCCGCCCCTCTGCCAAGATGCGGCCATGCTGCTCCCCCTGATCCTGCTGCTGGGCTGCTCGGACTACGGCTTCAAGGGCAAAGGCCCCGCGGCCGAGGCGACCGTCGACCTGGAGGTCTCGCCGCTGCTGGTCGACCTGGTGGCCTGCGGAGCGCAGGCGCACACCGTGACGCTGTCCTCGGTGGGCACGGCGGCGGTGGAGATCACGGCGCTCTCGCTGGACGGCACGGGCTGGACCCTGGACCCGGTCAGCCTGCCGGTCACCCTGGCGGCGGGCGAGGCGCTGGACCTGACCGTGCGCGGCAGCGGGGGCAGCGCGACGCTGACGGTGGAGAGCAGCGACCCCGGCGAGCCGGCGATCGCGGTGGCGCTGCAGGCGCTGGCCGACGGGCCGCCCTCGGTGGGCATCACCGCGCCGACCGACGGGCTGATCCTGTCCTCGGGGGTGGTCGAGCTGCGCGGCACGGTGGGCGACGACGTGGACGCGGCGGACGCGCTGTCCCTGACCTGGGCGAGCGACGTGGACGGCACGCTGTCCACCGACCCGGCGGCGCCCACCGGCGAGTCCATCGTCGAGTGGGGCACGGGCCGCACGGCGGGGCCGCACACGCTGACGCTGGCGGCGACGGACTCCTGCGGGCAGGTGGCGACGGCCACGGTCGAGGTCTGCCAGGACGAGGGCTACACGGTGGACGAGCTGGACATCAGCTCCTGGCACTTCGAGGGGGTGGCGACCTGGAACGCCGCCGAGAGCTGGCTGGAGCTGACGCCCCTCGCCAACGACGTGGTGGGCACGGCCTTCGCCATCGACGAGACGGTGTCCGGCGACGCCGTCGACATCGCCTTCCGCTTCTTCATCGGCGGCGGCAGCGGCGCGGACGGGATCTCGCTGACGATGCTGGACAGCAGCCGGATGAGAACCTTCCTGGGCGGCACGGGCTGCGGCATCGGCTACGGCGGCGACGCGGCCTGCACGGCGGGGCCGGCCCTGCCCGGCTGGTCCATCGAGGTGGACACGCACTTCAACGAGGGCCAGGACCCCACCGACCTGGACCACGTGATGTTCACCTTCGACGGGGACGTGGACGACCCGGCGCTGTGGGCGGTGCTGCCGGAGATGGAGGACACGGGCTGGCACCTGATGGAGGTGTCGGTGGCCGCGCCCCGCGTGACGGTGGCCATCGACGGGGTGCTCTACCTGGACGCGGACCTGGCGGGCTTCACCGCCTTCCCGGGCTACGTGGGCTTCACGGCCGGCACCGGCGGGCTGACCAACCAGCACCTGGTCGACAGCCTGGAGGTCACGGCCCACACCTGCGAGTGAGCCCGTGCCTGCGATGCTGCTGCTGCTGCTGAGCCTGCTCTGTCCCCCCGGCCTGGCCGGGACCACGGGCGCCACCACCGTCAGCCAGGACGGCCTGGCCATGGCCCTGCGCGGGCTGCTGCGCGAGGCGGCGGCCGGCACCGTGGTGGTGGCGATGGGCTCGGACGCGGCGCGGGCGGTGGAGAAGGAGGCGGCCAGCGACGGCCTGGCGGTGACGGTGCGCACGGCGTCTCCCGTGGGCGACCGGGCGACCGAGCTGAAGCGGGCGCGGGGGACGGCGGCCTGCATGGTGGTGGTGGAGGCCACCGGCACGCGCAGCTTCGGCTTGAGCCTGGAGTGCGAGGCGGCGGCGGCACCCACGGCCGGCGCGGCCCCGGCGGCCGACCTGCGGCCCTTCTCCTTCAGCAAGGTGGTCTTCCGCCTGGAGCCCGGCCAGGCGGTGGGGCAGTCCTGGGTGGCGGCGGTGCCGCGCGACGTGCGCTGGGCGACGGACCTGGCGGCCAGCACCGGCAGCACCGAGATCCGCGCGCTGGAGCGGCTGCGGGCGGCGGGCCTGCCGGCGCGGGGGGCCGAGGACCTGCTCTTCGGGCAGGACCGCTCGGCCGAGGCGCCGCTGGTGCTGGGCGGCGAGGTGCGGCAGGTCCAGGTCGAGGCCGCCGGCACCGTCCTCAAGCGCACCAACCGCGTGTCCCTGGTGGTCGAGTGGCAGCTCTTCGACCGCAAGAGCCAGCAGGTGGTCTCCCGCATCTCCGCCCACGGCGTGGCCGAGGCCGAGGTGCTGGACAACCTGCTGCTCGACCAGGCCGTGCTGGCCAGCGTGAGCGCGCTCGGCCGCGACCCGCGCTTCCAGGCCGCGCTGGCGCCGGTCGCGGCGGCGGCGGCCGTGTCCTTCGACGGCCCGCTGGCGCTGCCGGCCTGCGGCGCCGCCCCGCGCACCCTGCCCGCGGACCTGGCCCCGGCCCTGGGCGCGGTGCTGCCGGTGCACGTCGACGGCGGCGTGGGCGCGGGCGTGCTGATCTCCAGCGAGGGCTGGGTGCTGACGGCCGCGCACGTGGTCGAGGGCAGCAGCCAGGTGATGGTGGCCCTGGGCGAGGGCGGGATGCGGCTGCCGGCCCAGGTCTCGCGCGTGCAGCCGGCGGCCGACGTGGCGCTGCTCAAGATCCCGGGCAGCGGCTACCCCTGCCTGCCGCTGTCGACGGCCGCGTCGGCGCCCGTGGGCACGCCGGTCTTCGCGGCGGGGGCGCCGATGGGGCAGGCGCTGGGGGTCAGCGTCACCCAGGGCATCGTCAGCGGCTGGCGGCGCTGGCAGGACGGCGCGTTGCTGCAGACCGACGCCAGCCTGAGCCCCGGGCACAGCGGCGGGCCGCTGCTGGGCCCCGACGGCACCGTGCTGGCCGTGATCAGCTTCAAGCTGGTGGCCGACGGGGTCGAGGGCATGGGCTTCGGTGTGCCCTCGGCCGAGGCGCTCCGCGCGCTCTCCGTCGAGCTGGGGCCCTGACGTGGACCGGCGGCCCACGCTGAGCGGCTGGGGCCGCCTGCCGGTCCCCGGCACCGAGCTGCTCTCGCCGGACCTGGAGGGGGCGACCGTCGGCGCGGCGCTGACGCGGGGGCTGGGCCGCTCCTACGGGGACAGCTCGCTACCGGCGCAGGCGACGGACAAGGTCGTGAACAGTCGCCTGGCGGACCGGGTGATCTCCTTCGACGCCGGGCGCGGGGTGCTGCGGGCCCAGGCGGGGCTGTCGCTGCAGGCGCTCAACCGGCTGGTGGTGCCGCAGGGCTGGTTCCCGCCGGTGACGCCGGGCACGCGCTACGTGACGCTGGGCGGAATGGTGGCGGCCGACGTGCACGGAAAGAACCACCACCGGGAGGGCTGCTTCGGCGCCCATGTGCGATCGATGCGGGTGCGCCTGGCCGACGACGAGATCGTCGAGTGTTCGCCCACCCTGGAGCCGGATCTGTTCTGGGGCTCGGTGGGCGGGATGGGGCTCTTGGGTCACATCCTGGAGGTCGAGGTGGGGCTGCGGCCGATCCCCTCGCCCTGGATCTGGATGGAGAGCGAGCGGGTGCCGGACATCGACGCCTTCCTTGCGGCGCTGGCGCGCTCGGCGCCGGCCTGGCCGATGACGATGGGCTGGATCGACTGCCTGCACCAGGGCGCGGCGATGGGGCGGGGGATCCTGATGGCCGGGCGCTGGGCGACGGAGGAGGAGGCGGCCGGGCGCCGGGCGCTGCCGGCCGTGCGGCTGGCCGTGCCCTTCGACCTGCCGGACGCGGCGCTCAACCGCTTCACGACGCGGGGCTTCAACGCGCTGTACTTCCGCGCCCACCTGCGCCGGCACCACGCGCGGGTGGTCCCGCTGGACCCCTTCTTCTACCCGCTGGACGCGGTGCGGGACTGGAACCGGATCTACGGGCCGCGGGGCTTCACCCAGTACCAGGCGGTGATCCCCTCCGCGGCCGGCGCCGACGGGGTGCGGGCCTTCATGCGCCTGCTCACCGACCGGGGCGGGGCCTCGCCCCTGTGTGTGATCAAGGACTGCGGGCCGCAGGGGCAAGGGGTGCTCTCCTTCCCCTTGCAGGGGACCTCGGTGGCGGTCGACATGGCCGTGTCACCCGACACGCAGCGCATCGTGGACGCGCTCAACGCCTTCGTGATCGAGGTGGGCGGGCGCATCTACCTGGCCAAGGACGCCTTCACCCGGGCCGAGGACTTCGCGCGCATGGAGCCGCGCCTGGACCGCTTCCGGGCGCTGCGGGAGCGCTACGATCCGCAGGGGCGGCTGCGCAGCGCCCAGTCGGTGCGGCTGGGGCTGTAGACGCGCGGGGGGTGCGCGGGGGGCGGACTCGGGCGGGCGGCGCGCGCACCCTGGTCCCCTCCGGCCCGGCGGGCCACGCTCCCTCTCCCCTGCGAGGGTGAGGGTGCCGGGGCCACACGAAACCGCCCCGCTCAGCGCGCAGACCCAGCCCCCCTCCGGCCCTCCGGGCCACCTCCCCCCGGCTGCGCCAGGGGGAGGAGCGGCGAGATGCACCTGGACTCGGGCGGGCGGCGCGCACACCCTGGTCCCCTCCGGCCC
>JAKLKF010000191.1 GCA_023150805.1 Myxococcota bacterium
ACCAGCGCCGCCGGCATCTTCGCCCCGCCCCTCCCCAGCAACGAGCCCGTCAAGTCCTACGCCCCCGGCAGCGCCGAGCGCGCGGCCCTGCAGGCCGAGCTGGAGCGGCAGGCCGCCACCGTGGTCGAGATCCCCTGCGTCGTCGGGGGCCAGCGCCACTACACGGGCCAGGTGGTCGAGGTCACGATGCCCTGCGAGCACGGGCACGTGCTGGCGCGCGCGCACATGGCCACCCCCGAGCTGGTGGCGCGCAGCCTGGACGGCGTCACCGCGGCCCAGCGGCGCTGGGCGGCCCTGCCCTGGCAGGAGCGCGCCGCCGTCTTCCTCAAGGCGGCCGACCTGCTGGCCGGGCCCTGGCGGGCGCGGATGAACGCCGCGACCATGCTGGGCCAGTCCAAGACCAGCCACCAGGCCGAGATCGACGCCGCCTGCGAGATCATCGACTTCTGGCGCTACAACGCGGCCTGGGTCAGGCAGGTGCTCTCCGACCAGCCCGGCAGCGGGCCCGGCATGTGGAACCGCACCGACCACCGCCCGCTTGAAGGCTACGTCTTCGCGCTCACCCCCTTCAACTTCACCAGCATCGCGCTGAACCTGCCGACGGCGCCGGCCCTGATGGGCAACGTCGTGGTGTGGAAGCCGGCGACGACCCAGCTGTTGTCGGCCTGGGTCGGCTACGAGCTGTTCGAGGCGGCGGGCCTGCCGGCGGGGGTCATCGACTTCCTGCCCGGCCGCGGCGCCAGCGTCGGCGACCCGGTCATGGCCGACCCGCGGCTGGCGGGCCTGCACTTCACGGGCAGCACCGGCACCTTCAACCACCTGTGGCGCACCGTCGCCCACAACCTGGAGCGCTACCGGGCCTACCCGCGGCTGGTGGGTGAGACCGGCGGCAAGGACTTCATCCTGGCGCACGAGAGCGCTGACGTGGACGCGCTGGCCGTGGCCATCGTGCGCGGCGGCTTCGAGTACCAGGGCCAGAAGTGCTCGGCCGCCAGCCGGGTGTACGTGCCCGACAGCCTGTGGCCGCAGGTGCGGGAGCGCGTGGTCGGCATGATGCAGGAGCTCAAGCAGGGCGACGTGCGCGACTGGGGCACCTTCGTCGGCGCCGTCATCGACCGCAAGGCCTGGCAGACCCACAAGGGCTACCTGGAGCTGGCGCACGGCACGGCGCGGGTGGTCCAGGGCGGCGAGACCGACGACCGCGTCGGCTGGTTCGTGCAGCCCACCCTGGTGCAGGTCGAGGACCCCAAGCACCGTCTGATGCAGGAGGAGATCTTCGGGCCGGTCGTGACCACCTTCGTCTACCCGGCGGCGCGCTGGACCGAGGCCCTGGAGCTGGTGGACGGCACCAGCCCCTACGCGCTCACCGGCGCGGTCTTCGCCCGCGACCGCTACGCGGTGGAGGAGGCCACCGGCATGCTGCGGCACGCGGCGGGCAACTTCTACGTCAACGACAAGCCCACCGGCGCCGTCGTCGGCCAGCAGCCCTTCGGCGGCGCCCGCCAGAGCGGCACCAACGACAAGGCCGGCAGCGTGCTCAACCTGCTGCGGTGGGTGAGCCCGCGCACCATCAAGGAGACCTTCGTCCCGCCCACCGACTGGCGCTACCCCTACCTGGGCTGAGGGGCCGTCGGCGCTCCAGGCTTGACAGCGGCCACGCACCGACTAAAGTGCGACCCAAGACGAGCGGTGGACTCAGACCCTGCCCGTCCCGCTGAAGAGGGCGCTGCCCACCTCTCGCTGCGGTCCTCCCGCGGTCGGGGACCAGGGTGCAGCCCCCTCGCCCGGGCACGTCCCCCGTGCCTTCCGGGCCCTGGTGTATCCGGTGCATGCCGCGCGCCCCTCCCCGGGCGCGTCCCTCACAACGACTCGGTGGCTTTCCGCGGACGTTCCTGCGTCCCGCGCGTGGAGGCCGTTACGATGACCGATGCAAGTCCGGCCTGAAAACCCCCTCATCGTCCAGGGGGACGGCAAGGTCCTCGTCGAGACGAACCATCCCCGCTACGAGGAGGCCCGGGACTTCCTGGGGCGCTTCGCCGAGCTGGAAGCCTCGCCGGAGATGCTCCACACCTACCGGATCAGCCCCCTCTCCCTGTGGAACGCCGCCTGCGCCGGCATGACGCCCAAGGAGATCGTCGACGGGCTGCGCGGGCTGTCGAAGTTCGACGTGCCCGACCAGGTGCTGGAGACGACGAAGAGCACCATCGAGCGCTACGGTCTGGTCCAGCTCACGCCGCACCCCGACGAGGGGGGCAAGCTGATCCGCCTGGAGTTCTCGACCGGCTTCGTCGCCAAGATGATCGCCCGGGAGCCGGCGCTGCGGGAGCTGATGCAGGAGGACGGCCGACGCTTCTGGGCGATCCAGCAGGGGCACCGCGGCATCTTCAAGCAGCGCGCCCTGCAGGCGGGCTGGCCGGTCGAGGATCTCGCCGGCTTCCACCCCGGCCAGCCGCTGGAGATCGGGCTTCGCGACCGGATGCTGGGCAACGGCCGCCCCTTCCAGGTCCGCGACTACCAGCGGCAGGCGGCCGAGCGGTGGTGGCAGAAGGGCGGGCCGGCCGGCGGGCACGGCGTCGTGGTGCTGGCCTGCGGCGCGGGCAAGACCATCGTCGGCATCTCGGCGATGCACCTGGCCCAGACCCGCACGCTGATCCTGGCGACCAACCAGGCCGCGGTGAACCAGTGGATCCGCGAGATCCTGGACAAGACGACGCTGACCGAGGACCAGGTCGGCGCGTACACCGGAGAGACCAAGCAGATCAAGCCGGTCACGGTGGCGACCTACCAGATCCTCACCTGGCGCCGCACCAAGGAGACCGAGTTCGAGCACCTGCACCTCTTCGAGGACGAAGACTGGGGCATGCTCATCTACGACGAGGTGCACCTGCTGCCGGCGCCGGTCTTCGGCGCCACCGCGGCCCTGCAGGGGCGCCGCCGCCTGGGCCTGACGGCGACCCTGGTGCGCGAGGACGGCCGCGAGGGCGACGTGTTCAGCCTGGTGGGCCCCAAGCGCTACGACCTGCCCTGGCAGGTGCTGGAGCAGGGCGGCTTCATCGCGACCACCTCCTGCTGGGAGGTGCGGGTGCCCTTCCGCCAGGGCGAGGCCGACCTGTACGAGCGCGCCGAGGAGAACGAGAAGTTCCGCCTCGCCAGCGAGAACCCCGCCAAGATGCGGGTGCTCGACGATCTGCTGCGCAAGCACAAGGAGGACAACGTCCTCATCATCGGCACCTACGTCGACCAGCTCCACGACATCGCCCGGCGCTTCAAGGCGCCCCTCATCACCGGCAAGACCCCGCACGACGTGCGGGAGCGGCTCTTCGCCGACTTCCGCACGGGGCGCTGCAAGCTGCTGATCGTCAGCAAGGTGGCGAACTTCTCCATCGACCTGCCCGACGCCAACGTCGCGATCCAGGTCTCGGGCACCTTCGGCAGCCGGCAGGAAGAAGCCCAGCGGCTGGGCCGGATCCTGCGCCCCAAGGAGAAGCCCGCGATCTTCTACACGGTGGTGACCGCCGACACGAAGGAGCAGAAGTTCGCGATGAAGCGACAGCTCTTCCTGACGGAGCAGGGCTACCGCTACCACATCGAGGAGCGCCGCGCGGTCTGAGCGGCGTCCCCCCCCACCCCGAAGCGGGCGCCGCGCTGGCGCCTGGCACCCCCCCGCGCCCACCGGGCGTGACGAGCAGAGGTCAGAATGGCGGACGAGGTCGAGCGGATGGACGGCGCTGGCGATGGTTCTCGTCGGAGGCGGCGCCGCCGTCGCCGCAACCGCCGGACGGGCACGGGCGCGGCCGAGGCGCCGCCCTCCCGCATCGAGACCGCTCCGCGGCCCCGCGCCCGCCCCCAGCGCGGTCGCGAGCCCGGCGAGCCGGTGGTGACCCTGGCCGGCACCGGGCGCAACGTCCGCCCCAAGGAGCCCACCCACCCCTACCGGGGCGGCGTCATGTCGGGCACGGCCCGGCGGCGGCGCCTGACCCGGGTCGAGCTGGACGCGCTGGCGGACTACCTCGACCGGCTGCCCGACAGCCTGCTGGGCAACCTGTACCGCGGCATGGGCGGCCAGCCGACGCGGGTGGCGACCAAGGACCGGATGATCCAGCTCACGGTCCGGGCGCTGGCCCAGGGCAACCGGATGGGCGCGCTCATCAAGAGCCTGCACCAGCGCGACCGGCAGGCCCTGGCGGTGCTCGTGCAGGCCGGCGGCCTGGCCCAGTGCGAGGAGTTCGAGCAGGAGCTGATCCTCTCGCTGGGTGGCAACGACCGCGAGTGGAAGAAGGTGATGAGCACGCTGGGCGAGCGTGGCCTGGTCGCGGCGACCGAGGAGCGCGACGGCCTGTTCTTCTACCTGGTGCCGGCACCCCTGCTCGAGCCGATGTTCGAGCACCTGCGCGAGGACCTGGACCTGCCGGGCTTCGAGCACGAAGACGTCAAGATCGAGAACGAGGCCGACTTCAGCCCGCCGCTCGACTTCACGATCACCACGCTGGCGACCTACATCGACCAGCACCCACCGCGGCTCACCCAGCGCCAGGAGATCTTCAAGGTCCACAAGGACGAGATGGACAAGTTCTTCTCGCAGGTGTGGACCCCCGACAGCGAGCTGTTCAGCTTCCACGTCGAGTTCCTGATGATGCACGGCATGGTGGAGCTCAAGGGCGACCGCCTCGTCGTGAACCGCTCGGTGGTCGAGGAGTGGCTGCAGCTCGATCCCGAGGACCAGCGCGACCTGGTCTTCGCCGCGCTGGAGCAGCGCTTCCCCATCGCCGAGTGGGTGCTGTGGGCCATCCACTCGGTCGGCGGCCAGTGGGTGCCCGAGCGGCGACTGCAGGCGGTCTACCGGCGCTGGCGCCGGGGCGAGGACTGGCGGGAGCGCTTCTTCAAGGGCCAGTGGGCCACGCCCAAGGGCGGCGCCCGCGACGCCTACGGCTTCACGCCGCTGGTCAACGCCGGCATGGTGGAGCTGGGCACCTGGGGCCAGGAGAAGTTCTACCGGCTGGCCCCGCGGGCCCGCCGCCTGCTGGAGCCGAGCCCCGACGAGGGCTTCCAGAAGTTCTACCTGACGCCCAGCTTCGAGATCATGGCGCCCGCCGGCATGGCGCCCATCCTGTTCTTCCGCATCGGCGAGCTGGCCGAGCTGACGGCCTGCGACCGCGCCAACACCTACAAGATCACGCAGGTCACGGTGGAGCAGGCCCTGGAGAAGGGCTGGCGGCGCGACGACGTGCTCGAGTTCCTGCGCGACAACAGCCAGATCGGCCTGCCCGACAACGTCGAGCAGACCCTGCGCGGCTGGATGGGGCACCACGGCGACGTCGAGTTCCACGACGTGCTGCTGCTGACGGTCCACCGCAGCCAGATCCGCCGGCTGGAGACGCACCGGCGGCTCAAGCCCTTCCTGCTGCACCGCTTCGTGCCCGGCATGTACGCCGTGGACCGGACCCGGATGGCCGAGCTGAACGAGGCGCTGGCCGAGGCGGGCTTCGCCCCGGCCCAGGCCACCCGGCGCTACCCCGACGACCCGGCCACGGTCGACGCCCGCGACCGGCTGCTGACCCTGGTCGCCCAGGCCCGCGACGAGCGCGGCGACCTGCTGGCCTTCGCCCAGCACGCCGACACCCAGCCCGAGGTGCTCGAGCCCGTGCCCGGCGCCGGCCACAGCGCCAAGAAGCGGCCCAAGAAGAAGAACGACATGCCGCAGCGGCGCAGCCCCCGCGAGATCAAGGAGCTGTGCGAGCGCGCGATCGCGCTGGGCCAGCAGCTGCGGATGCTCTACGTGACCCGCGACCAGCAGCGCAAGATGTTGACCGTCCTGCCCGAGCGCCTGGCGGTGAACACCAAGGGTGAGCAGGTCCTGGTCGCCCGCGACCTGGCCAAGGACGAGCGCCTGTCCTACCAGGTCGTGCAGATCGAGCGCCTCGACCCCGTCGAGCAGCGCTGAGCCCCCGGAGCCGCCCATGCGCAAGCAGACCGAGCTGACCCTGCCCGACCCCGCGCCGGCCCCGGCCCCGGACACAGCGCCCGGGGCGACTGCGCCCAGCTTCGAGGAGACGCTGGCCCAGCTGGAGGACCACGTCCGCCGCCTGGACGCCGGCGACCTGCCCCTGGAGCAGGCCCTCGCCCTCTTCGAGCAGGGGGTCGGCCTGGTCCGCCAGTGCCAGGACCTGCTGGACACGGCCGAGCGCCGCATCGTCGAGCTGTCCGAGGGTCCGGGCGGGCTGGAGGAGCGCCCCTTCGACGGCGGCGCCCGGAGCCAGGATTGACCGCAGACCTGTGTGAACAGGTCTGCACGACGCGCCACGACGGGCTAGACACCGCCGGCTGCGCGTCCGCGAACCGGGGCCTGCCCGCAGGGGTCGAAGCTGTCGGCTTCGCCCCGCGCCGGTAGCCACCGGCGACGCCCTCGCCGCCCCCTGGAGCCCCATGTTCGACACCATCGGCAGGACCCGTCAGGCGAACCGCCAGCGACAGGCGGGCTCGATGCTGATCTCGGTGTCCGTCTTCACCACGGCGGTCGGCGCCTTGATGCTGACCGGTGGGCAGACGGTCGAGGAGATCCCGGTCGAGGAGGAGCCGGTCGAGGTCACCTTCTTCGACGCCGCGGCCCCTCCCCCGCCCCCCCCTCCGCCGCCCCCCGCGGCCTCCACCGAGGCCGAGGAGGAAGAGGAGGAGGAGGAAGAGGAGGAGACGCCCGAGGAGATGGAGGAGCCCGACGAGATCAAGGAGCTCTCCGAGGAGATCCCCGAGGCGGTCGCGACCGGCGGCGTCCAGGGCGGCGTCGAGGGCGGCGTCGAGGGCGGCGTGGTCGGCGGCGTGGTCGGCGGCGTCGTCGGCGGCGTGCTGGGCGGCCAGCTCGGCGGCGAGCTGGGCGGCACCGGCGTCCGGGCCGTGCACTGGAGCCAGGTCAAGGCAAAGCGGCGCGTGGACCCCGTCTTCCCCGAGGCCGCCAAGGCCCTGGGGCTGAAGGAGGAGCGCTGCCAGGTCCGCCTGTTCATCGACGAGAAGGGCGTCCCCTACGACGCCGACCTGGAGAAGTGCCCGAAGATCTTCCAGGAAAACGCCAAGAGCGCCGCGATGGACTGGCGCTTCTACCCCTACAAGGAGGAGGGGGTCGCCAAGAAGACGACCTTCGTCCTCAGCTTCAAGTTCGTCCTGCGCTGAGGCGGCAACGGCCGGCAGCACCCCGAGGAGTCCATGGATCACAACCTGTTCGAGCTGCTGGCCGAGGCCAGCGTCCCCGTCAAGCTCATCCTCGCCGTGCTGGCCGTCATGGCCATCGGCTGCCTGTACGTCGCCATCGAGCGGACCTGGTCGCTGGGCAAGACGCGGGCCCAGTCGCGCGAGCTGGCCGAGGCGCTGAGCGCGGCCCTGGCCAAGGGCGACACGGCGGCGGCGCTGCAGGTCACCAAGGACAGCAAGTACAAGGCCGGGTACCTGGCCCACCTGCTCGAGAAGGGCATGGCCGAGTTCCACAACCGCAAGGACGCGCACGGCATCGAGGCCGCCGCGCGGGCCATGCGCAACGCCTCGGTCGCCGAGGCCTCGTCGCTGCGCAAGGGCATCGGCATCCTGGCGACCACGGGCGCCACCGCCCCCTTCGTGGGCCTGGTCGGCACCATCTTCGGCATCATCAACGCCTTCCAGGGCATGGCCGAGACGGGCTCCGGCGGCCTGGGTGCGGTGGCCGGCGGCATCGCCGAGGCGCTGTGGGCGACGGCCTTCGGCATCACCGTGGCGCTGATCGGCGTGTGGCTGTTCAACTGGTTCAACGGCAAGATCGACAGCATCACCGACGACATGAGCGTGGCGGTGCAGGAGTTCCTGGACTGGTGCGAGAAGCAGATCCTGCCCCCCCTGGAAGATGCCGCGAAGTAGGCGCCGGGCGCTGACGGCGCCCAGCAGTCGCTCCCCCCAGGCACGGAACCAGACGCCATGGGCATGCAGATCGAGGACAGCAAGGGCAGCCTGATGGCGGACATCAACGTCACGCCCCTCGTGGACGTGGTGCTGGTGCTGCTCATCATCTTCATGGTCATCACGCCGATGCTCAGCTCGGGCATGGCCGTCGAGCTGCCCAAGGCCGGCTCGTCGACCACCGTCAACGACGCCGGCCAGCACCTGGTCGTCAGCGTGCGCGCCGACGCGGCGATCTTCGTCGACACCAAGCGCAGCAGCCTGGACCAGATCGTCGACGACCTGAACGCGGAGTGGCGCAAGGAGCCGAACCGCGCCCTGCTGATCAAGGGCGACAAGTCGCTGAAGTGGAAGCAGGTGCACGGCGTGATGGACAAGGTCCGAGAGAACGGCATGACGACCATGCTGCTGGCCGCCGAGAAGAAGTCCGGCGGGGAGAAGTAGCCATGGGCATGCAGGTCGGAGACAAGAAGAAGGGCGGCTTCAACGACATCAACGTCACGCCGCTCATCGACATCGTCCTGGTCGTCCTGATCATCTTCATGGTCATCACGCCGCAGACCATCGACGAGATGGCGGTGAACATGCCCAAGAAGACGGAGACGGTGAAGAACGACGACGTGCCCACCGACCAGCTCGTGCTCTCGGTCTGCGTGGACGGCACCTTCGCGCTCAACGGCAACGTCCTGCCGCTGGACCCGCTGGTCGACCAGCTCCGCAAGCGGCTGGCGGCCACCCGGGACAAGGTGGTCTTCGTCGACGCCCACCCCGACGCCCCCTACGACAAGGTGGTCGACCTGATGGACGGCGCCCGCGGCGCCGGCGCCGACAAGCTGGGCATCGCCAAGCTCAAGGAGCCCGACAAGTTCAAGGGCTGCACCCCGCCCGAGGCGCCGCCCGTGCCCGCGGCTCCGGCGGCGGGGGGCTGAGGTGGCCCTGATCCTGGCGGACTGGGCCACGCCGCGGCGCGAGCAGGTGGACGACTACCTGGGCGCGCGCTTCGCGGACGCCTGGCCCCCGAGCTTCCAGCAGGCCTGCCGATATCCCCTGGCCACCGGCGGCAAGCGCCTGCGCCCGCTGTTGGTGCGCGCGGCCGGGGAAGCGCTGCTGGGCCCCACGCCACAGGCCCCGGCCCTGGTCGCCGCGGGCGCCGCCGTCGAGCTGATCCACACCTACTCGCTGGTCCACGACGACCTGCCGGCCATGGACGACGACGACGAGCGGCGTGGGCAGCCGACCGTGCACAAGGCCTTCGGCGAGGGGCCGGCCATCCTGGTCGGCGACGCCCTGCTGACCGAGGCCTTTGCGGTGCTGGCCCAGGTCCCCGCCCCCGCCGAGGTGCGCATCGCGCTGGTGGCCGAGCTGGCCCACGCGGCGGGCCACCCCGGCATGGTCGGCGGGCAGGCGGCGGACATCGGCATGGGGGGCGCGGTCACCGACGTGGACGCGCTGCTGGCCGTGCACCGCGGCAAGACCGGGGCGCTGATCCGCGCCGCGGTGGTCATGGGCGGGCTGGTCGCCGGCGCCGAGCCGGCCCAGGCCCAGGCCCTCTCGGACTACGGCGCGGCGGTGGGCCTGGCCTTCCAGCTCGCCGACGACGTGCTGGACGCCGACCAGGACGCCGGGGACGACGGCCCCCCCAGCTATGTGCGCCTGCTCGGCGTCGCCGAGACCACGCGCCGGGCCCAGGCGCTGGCCGCCCACGCCGCCGCGCTGGCGCAGACCCTGCCCTGGCCGGACGCGCTCGTCGCGCTGGCGCGCTTCTCGGTCGACCGCGACCACTGACCCCGGGGGCTGCCTTGGCCGGTGCGGACCGCCAACGCCTGGACCTGCTGCTGGTCGCGCGGGGCCTGGCCCCCACCCGGCAGAAGGCGCAGGCGTTGATCCACGCCGGACAGGTGCTGGTGCAGGACACCGTCCAGGACAAGCCGGGCACCCTGGTCGCCGCCGAGGTCGAGCTGCGCCTGCGCGGCGTGGGCCCGCGCTTCGTGAGCCGCGGGGGCGACAAGCTGCTCGCGGCGCTGGAGGGCTTCGCGGTGGACCCGACCGGGCGGGTCTGCGCCGACCTGGGCGCCAGCACGGGCGGCTTCACCGACTGCCTGCTGCAGCACGGCGCGGCCCGCGTCTACGCCATCGACGTGGGCTACGGCCAGCTCGCGTGGTCCCTGCGCAGCGACCCTCGCGTGGTGGTGATGGAGCGCACCAACGCCCGCCACCTGGACGGCCTGCCCGAGCCGGTCACCCTGGTCGTCGGCGACCTGTCCTTCATCGGGCTGGAGAAGGTCCTGCCCGCCATCCTGCGCATCGCGGCGCCCGAGGCCGAGGCGGTGCTGCTGGTGAAGCCCCAGTTCGAGGTCGGCCCCGCGCGCGTGGGCAGGGGCGGCGTGGTCCGCGACGCGGCCGCCCGGCAGGAGGCGGTCGAGGCGGTGGCACGCGCCGCCGAGGCCGCCGGCTGCGAGGTCCGGGGCCACATGGAGAGCCCCCTGCCCGGCGCCAAGAAGGGCAACGTCGAGCACCTGCTGCACCTGCGCTTGCCCGGCGCCCCGCCCCCGGCCGGCGGCGCGACGGAGCCCCCGCCGTGACCGCCGCGCTCCTGGCCGCCCTGCTCGG